>ONIY01000045.1 GCA_900318065.1 uncultured Prevotellaceae bacterium | reverse complement strand
TAAGAAATCAACCTGGCATTCTTCGTATTATATTAACATTTTGTTTGCTTTTGGCGGACTTCGTCCGCAACGATGCTGCAAACTTAATGTTACACAAAGGTCAGCCTCCGGCTGAGGCTCACGCACTGCTCTCCACCACAAGAGCCGGCCATCTCTCTGGCTGTCACAACTCAAAGGAAAAAGTTATGAAAAAAATCCAAACAATTGCATTACGCATTATGAATTATGCATTGATTATTACAGTAAACTGAAAACTTTTAATTACCTTTGCGATGGAAAACAAGATTAACTATGTCGAGCAACAAGAGAAAATGGTATGTAGTGTGGGTGGGCTTTGAGCCTGGCATTTGCGATACGTGGGAGGAGTGCCAGATTCGCACAAAGGGCTACCCTGGGGCTATGTACAAGAGTTATGACAACCAGGAGGATGCCATCGAGGCTTTCCGCAGTGGCTATGAGGAGGAGGCTCGCAAGGTGCTCCGTGCTATCGCCAACGCTCCCCATCACCGCAAGGCCGACGAGGTGGACTACACGCTGATCCCCGAGATTATCCCTGGCAGTTGGGCTGTTGACGCTGCTTGCAGCAAGAACCCTGGTGCCATGGAATATCGTGGTGTGGATGTGTACACTGGCGCTCAGATTTTCCATCAGGGTCCCTATGAAGAGGGCACCAACAACATAGGCGAGTTCCTTGCCATAGTGCATGCACTGGCGCTGCTCTATAACAGCGGCGACTCCACTACTGCTATCTACAGCGACAGCCGCACGGCACAAATATGGGTGCGCAAGCGCAAGTGCGGCACCAAACTCGTGCGCACTCCCAAGAACACGCGCCTGCTCGACATTGTGGCGCGTGCCGAGCAGTGGCTGCAGAATCACTCTTTCCAGAACCCCATTTACAAGTGGCAAACCGACAAATGGGGTGAGATCCCAGCCGACTTTGGAAGGAAATGAGCGGTTCCTCCCCCAATTAGGCCAATAAATCACGAGCACAACAGTCACCCCTCTTGGTGGCCATTGTGCTCGTTGTTTTCTCTTGCCGTGCAATATCGCAATGTGCGATTAGATCACGAAGGTAGAGTCGTAATATTTCTGGATGTCGGTGTCGGTGATGTCAAATTCCTTCTCCTTGCTGAGAATCTCCATGTTGCGGCTGTTCTTGCAGCGGCAGCGAATGATGTTGTCGTCGCTGGGAACATAGAGTATTACATCCTCATTATACTCGTCGACCGAGTAGTTGCTGAACTTCACCATGTAGAAGTCGGTGCCGTTGTGGTTGAACTTGTAGGCCGAGCCCGACAGACCGCCAATGGGGTTCATCAATGGAGCAATGCCAGCGCGCTCAACGAAGTCTTTGTTGGCAAGCAGGTTGCGGATGGGCTGTTTCTCGCCCTCACGTCCCACGGCAGCGCCAATGAGTTCGTCGATGCTCTTGTTGCTGCTGTATCCACTGGCCACGGCAGCGTCGGCGCCACGGTCGGTGGGCATCTCCAGGCCAGGACGTTGTTTGGCAACCTTAGTGGTCGAGGCTTTTTTCTTAGTCACTTTCTTCTTGGGTGCGGCATCCAGCGAGAATGTTACTGCCAGAGCAAGCATGCACACGAGGATTGTTGCGATTTTCTTCATAATTCTTTCTAATTTTTATAATTAAACGGATGTGCAAATATAATCATTTTTTGGTAACGTGTGTTTATTATCCCACAAAAAAAACCTCAGCAGCGATGCTGAGGCTCACATTTACTCTTTTACTTGGAGTGGGAAGAGGTGGACTCGAACCACCGAACCCGAAGGAGCGGATTTACAGTCCGCCGCAATTGCCACTATGCGATCTTCCCGTAAAGAGGTTTGGGATTGCAAAGGTAATACTTTTTTTTGAACCTGCAAATTATTTGCCCATTTTTCAGCCCCAGCCGTTTTTTATGAGCCTTTTTGGTGGTGGAAAACAAGAAGCCACATCACCGCGCGGTGATGTGGCTCTTGTTAGAACTTGAGTGGTGGATTACTTATTGAAGTAGCGCTTGAGCAGGCCAGCGAAGCCTTGTCCGTGGCGGGCCTCGTCGCGTGCCATCTCGTGAACGGTGTCGTGGATGGCGTCGAGGTTCTGGGCCTTGGCAAGCTTGGCGATGCGGAACTTGTCCTCGCAAGCGCCAGCCTCGGCAGCAGCACGCTTCTCAAGGTTGGTCTTGGTGTCCCAAACCACCTCACCGAGCAACTCGGCAAACTTAGCCGCATGCTCAGCCTCCTCAAAGGCGTAACGCTTGAATGCCTCGGCAATCTCGGGGTAACCCTCGCGGTCGGCCTGTCGCGACATAGCCAGATACATGCCCACTTCAGAGCACTCTCCTTCAAAGTGAGCCTTGAGTCCTGCAAGGATTTCGGGGTCTACGCCCTTAGCAACACCAAGGGTGTGCTCGGCAGCATAAGCCACCTCTTCATCTTCCTTGAGTTCTTTGAACTTCTCGGCTGGTTGTTTGCATTGTGGACACTTCTCGGGAGGTGTGTCGCCCTCATGAACATAACCGCACACTGTGCATATCCATTTCTTTGCCATAATTCTTTACTTTGTTTTGTTGTTGTGAAAATAAAAAAGTTTAAAAAGTTTTTTCTGAATAATTGTGATTAAAAAGGTGGTAATGTGAGAGTTATTACTCTACAACTTCCTCGAAGTCTTCGGGTCCAACTCCACACAAAGGGCACTCCTCGGGAGGATTGTCACCCTCGTGAACATAACCACAAACTGTGCATTTCCATTTTTTCATAATTGTCTCATTTTGAAGTGAATAAATTAGTTAATTAATTGATTATCATGGTTACAAATTTAGAATTAATATTTTATTCCACAAAATTATTTAGGATTATTTTTAAACTTTGAGGTAAAAAATCTTGTCAAAAGAGAAAAAATGGCTGTAATTGGTAAATAAACGAAAAGAATTAGTTACCTTTGCAACCAATAATGACAGAATAATAACACTAAAAACTCACTGATATGAAAAAATTAAGTATTACACTATTGCTTGCAGTCATGGTCTTGGGGTTAAGCTCATGTGACTCGCACTTCTGGTCCACACTGTCGGGAAGCCGCTGGTTTGCCATCGAGGAAGTGCAGGGCAACTTTAGCCGCCCTCTCGACAGCTACGACTATGACTACATGGAGATACAGTTCTATACCAACGGAACTGGCGAGATGGCATTCTATGACGACTATGGCTACTGGGGCAGGTATGGTTTTGAATGGGACGACAACGGCCGCTATGTGAGCATCTATTACTACGATGGAGGCCACGACACATTCTACTATGACTATAGCCACGGCTACCTCTACCTGTCGAGGAATCCTTACATGGACACCTACACCGTGTTCAGTCACTAAACGCTGTCGACAAAACAAAGAAGCCTGGGTTCAAAATTTTGAATCCAGGCTTCTTCGTTTCTAATTATTTCTGGTCATTGATATCCTCGATTTGCTCGATGATGTCGCGGTAGTAGCGCTGTGTCTTGAAGTGCACTGTGAGGCCTATGATGATTCCTGCCACAAGACAGATGATGAAAAAGGGCACAAAGATTTTCCAATCCTGGGCATCCATCTTTTGAACCATTTCCCAGCCTACCCATCCAGCCCACGCCGTTGCCATGGGGATGCCTATCCATAGCCAGTTGGCGTCGCGTTTCTTGGCAGTTGCCACCTTGCGCATTGTCTCTTGCAGGTTGCCTTCCATGAGCTTGCTGTCGCGAGTGGCGCGTCCGTTGAAGAAGCAGAATCCCACTACCATGAGCATCATCACGCTGGATGCAATCCACACCGGGATCGATAGTCCGTTGAGAATCACAAAAGCCCAGTAGCCATAGGGAATCATTGCCAGAGCGATGATAGAGATAATGAGGTATCGCTTGTTGATGGTGCTCGCGTTGTGCTTGATGGCGCGGCGAATGGTGCGGTCGTTTACTATCGTCTGGTTGTCGAGCTTGTTTTGCAGTATTGCCATCTGCTGGCGCATTTCGTCGATATTGAAGTCGTTCATAATTCTTTGAGAGTTAAAGTGTTAATCATTCATGTTCTTGAGTTGTTCCTTGATGCGGTAGAGGCGTGTGCTCACTGCGCTGGTAGAGATGCCCACCACTTGCCCTATCTCCTCGTAGGGCATGTTCTCGAGCCACAGCAGCACGATGGCGCGGTC
Source organism: uncultured Prevotellaceae bacterium (assembly GCA_900318065.1). Lineage (GTDB taxonomy): Bacteria > Bacteroidota > Bacteroidia > Bacteroidales > Muribaculaceae > Sodaliphilus. The sequence continues at coordinate 14,806 of ONIY01000045.1, read as the reverse complement.
GAAGGGCTTGAGGCGGCTAATGCGCTTGTGCAGCATGTCGACCTGGCGTGTGTCCTCGTCGCGGTCTTCAAAGAGGTTGATGTTCATCGACAGTGGCTCGGCGGCGGTGCGTCGCTTCTTGCGGTCCATTGAGATGCAGGTGTTAAGGGTCACGCGGTAGATCCACGTCTTCACATCGCTGCGGTTCTCAAAGCCCTCAAATCCCCGCCACATGTTGATGACAGCCTCCTGGAAGAGGTCGTTCACCTCGTCGGCATCTTTTGAGAACATGTAGCACACGGTGTAGATGGTGCTCTTGTTCTGCTTGATGGTTTGAGCAAATTTGCTTTCTAGTTCGTTCATCTTTTTTATGCGTTTTAAAACTGATTTTTGACCATTAGACGCACAACTCTCAAAAAAATCACACAAAAATAGAAAAAAAAATTTGTTTTCAGTTTTCAGTTATCAGTTATCAGTCGTCAGTTGTCAGTATTCAGTATTCAGTAGAGTAGTAGAGTACTCTTCCCTCTCACCTCTCACCTCTCACCTCTCACCTCTCACCTCTTCCCTCTCACCTCTCACCTCTCATCTCTCACCTAATTTCATCACTGTCTTCCATAAACAAAAAACTATAAACTATAAACCAAGAACTTCGTCAACTTGTTAATAACTATCTTGAAATAATTGCCGTTGTGCGGGTTTTTTGCTATACTTTTGCAGTGATTTTTGTGAAACTTGCATTATTGACAGGAATGTGGGTTCTGTTGCTGTGAGTATTGACTTGATGATGGAGCCCACATTTTACTAAAAAACGGACTTGAAATGAGAAGAAAGAATATACTTTGGGGATTTGCGCTGCTGGTAATGGCCATGGTGTGCTGCTACGTGTTCAGCGCTTGTGGCGACGACAAGGACGAGCCCGCCAGCAACAAGGTGATAGGGGTGTGGCAATATGAGAAGAACCCCATTGTCCTTGCCCAGCTGGAGCAAATGCTTGTGGCTCAACTGCAACAAGAAGGCGCCCTCACCGAGGAGAACATCCAGATACTCCAGAGGGTGAAGGAGATCCTTGCCAATGGGGCCTTTGTGGTGCAAATCAAGGAAGAGAACAACGAGGCTAGGCTATATGCCTATGGCGACAAGGGCCTGGGGGTCTTTGTCTCAGGGACATGGCTGATGACCGATGAGGCGATGATCCTTCAAGTGCGCGACCTGGTTCTAGCTGTTACCAACATCAACTGCAACGGCGACCAGCTCACTTGCACGATAGGCGAACTGCCGCTCACCTTCAAGAAATACAGCAACAAATAATCCCAACTACCCGAAATCTGGCATAAATACAGTACATATATATTTTTAGCGCATCTGCTCTATGCTTTGAGCAGATGCGCATTTTTTTACTACCTAATTTGTCCTCAAGCGGGTGTGATATCCTTTTGAGGGCATTTTGATGTTGTCGATTACTCGGCGGCAATCATTTCTATCTCTACGAGGGCACCCTTGGGGAGGTCCTTAACGGCAAATGCCGAGCGGGCAGGAAAGGGCTGGGCAAAGAACTCGGCATAGACCTCGTTCATGGGGCCAAAGTTGGCGATGTCGCTCAGCAGCACGGTGGTCTTCACCACGTTGTTCAGGTCGAGACCAGCGCTCTTGAGAATTGCCTGAGCGTTGAGCAGCGACTGGCGTGTCTGTTCCTTGATTCCGCCCTCGGGGAATGCTCCAGTAGCGGGATCGATGGGGAGTTGGCCCGAGAGGAAAATCATCTTGCCTTGAGCGGCAATACCTTGACTGTAAGGACCAATAGCGGCAGGTGCCGCAGCAGTGTTTAAAGCAGTTTTCATTCTAATAAGTTGTTTTAAAGATTACATTAAAAAAATAGTTCCACCGCAAAGTTACGAAAAATCTCTCAAAACACCCAATGAGTGCCATAAGAATTTCAATTGGAAACCATTGGTGCCCCCCATTAAACCCAATCATTTTCTGCTCCTTGATGAATTTATGTTCCTGTATCCTTGCCAAAATTGCTTAGTGCAATAAGCATTTTTTCTGGACACAAATGAAAAAATAATGCCTCGGGGCAAGAGCTCGAGGCATTACTGTTTAGTTTCAGGGTTGTAATCACTCGCCTTTGAACATGTCCTTGATGCCGCCAATGCTGCCCATCAAGTTGCTTGCCTCGTAGGGGAGGTAAACGGTCTTGGTGGCGGGGCCACCGGCAATGGTCTGCAGGGTCTCGATGTAGTTCTTTGCGAGCAGATAGTTGGCGGGATTAGCACTCTGTCCCACAGCCTCGGCCACCTGGTTGATGGCAACAGCCTCGGCCTCGGCGCGGCGGATGCGAGCCTGAGCCTCACCTTCGGCGGCGAGGATGGCCTTCTGCTTCTCGGCCTCGGCGCGGTTGATGGTCGAAGTCTTCTCACCTTCCGACTGCAGGATCACGGCAGCCTTCTCACCCTCGCTGGTGAGGATGGTGGCGCGCTTGTTACGCTCGGCCTGCATCTGCTTCTCCATGGCCTGGAGCACGCTTGCTGGTGGCATAATATCTTGCAGCTCAACGCGATTAACTTTCACGCCCCACTTGTCGGTAGCGTCGTCAAGCACTGCACGCAGTTTGCTGTTGATGGTGTCGCGCGAGGTGAGCGTCTGGTCAAGTTCAAGCTCACCAATGATGTTACGCAGTGTGGTCTGTGTCAACTTCTCGATAGCATTGGGCAGGTTGCTGATTTCATACACCGCCTTGAATGGGTCTACAATCTGGAAATATAGCAGCGCGTTGATTTGCATCTGGATGTTATCCTTGGTGATAACGTTCTGCTTGTCGAAGTCGTAGACTTGCTCGCGCAGGTCAATCTTGTTGGTGTAGACATATCGTCCGTTGGCTAGCGAGATGATAGTCTTTGCGCGGTCGATGAACGGGATGATGATGTTGATACCAGGCTTGAGAGTGGCGTGGTATTTACCCAGTCGCTCCACAATCTTTGTCTCGCTTTGAGGGATTATCACGAGGCTCATCTTGATGAAAATGAGCACCAGCACCACGAGGGTGATAAGTACAATTAATGAGGTGTTTGGTTCCATAAATATAATAATTTAGAGTAAATATTTTATTCACAAGGTTTTACAGTGATGATGATGCTGTTTATCTCGGTCACTTCCACGTGCGTGTCCTTGGCGATGGACTGCCCATCTTCACTGCGGGCCTTCCACGAGTCACCGTCAATCTTCACGCGGCCATGGCCATTCTCGGGAATCGCCTCGGTTACAACACCATTGCGGCCCACCATGGCGTCGACGTTGCTCTGGCGGTTGGGGTCCTTGCGGTGGAAATACTTCAGTGCCACGGGGCGCACGAAGAGCAGGCACAGCAGCGAGGCCACGGCAAAGATGATGATTTGATAGGTGAACGAGGGCACGAAAGCGGCACATATTGCTGTGATGAAAGCTCCTATGGAGAAACACATTATAAAGAAGTCACCCGAGGTGAGTTCCAGAATCAGGCAAACGAAGCCAATCAGCGTCCACAGCTGCCACAGGTTGTTTTGAAAATATTCTATCATAATAATCTGGTTTTATAAAGATGAGTTGATACTTTTTTTTCGATGCGTAAAATTAGTAATAATATCACACATTTGCAATAGAAGTGTGCAAAAATAAAGCAATTTATAACAACATGTGCAAAAACCATGCCAAATATTTAAACCCAAATAGGTCATTAGGCGACTATGTGTGTGTGGCTTCTATCAGATATCAATATTTTGAAGTAAAGTATGTTCTGTGTGGCGTAAATCATAATTACCAGTTTGTGTTTAAATTTCGGGGAAAATAGCTCATTTTGCACTATGACAGTGCATTTTTTTAAAAAAATTGCACAACGTTAGTGCAATTGTTGTATCAGTGATTTTGAGATTGACGGCATGACTTTTGAAGTGGGTGGCAAGAAAAAAGGCAAGAAGCAGATAGTAAATGCCCCTCAAGGCTTTGTGGTTAGAGATGACATAGAATTCGGCGCAGGCAATATCCTGCCTTTGTGGGCTTTTGGACTGACTTATTAAGGTGGGCACCTCATGGTAGCGTTACTATTATAAAATTTCGGGGAAACGGAATAAAATGCCCTAAAAAATTTCGGGGAAACGGAATAAAATACCCTAAAAAATTTTGGGGAAACGGAATTGTTATATAGATTTGTGGTAGTTAAAGCTTTAATAATCAGAAAGAAAGTGGTTTTTTGGGGAATGACTATAACCAAATGCTTCACTTCTCCATCTTTTAAGCTCTTTTTAATCAAAGTTTTCTCTTTTTAATTCAAAAAACAGCCAAATTTAAAGTCCATCCTTAAAACTGTCCATATTTTATGCAAGTTTGTTCTCTGAACTCGGTGCTGGTTTTGCAGTTAAGCTATCCTAATCAACTGCTTCAAACAAGATAAATGCACAAATCTTGTTAAAAAGCAGTGCTAAAGGTCTTTTTATTGGTTTTTTTTGTATCTTTGTGCACTCTAAGAACACAATACTATATTAACAACTTATAAAACAAAAAAACTAAATTATGAACAACGACGCTTTGGCTTTCAACGCCAATGAACTGGTTGCTTTTCTTCAAAAGCCTAAATCAGAGTTTACTAAGGCCGACATCGTGCGCTTTGTAGTGGAGAACGACATTGAGATGGTCAACTTCATGTATCCCGGCGGCGACGGCAAGCTCAAGACTTTGAACTTTGTGATTACCGACCTCGACTATCTCGACACTATCCTCACTTGCGGTGAGCGTGTCGATGGCTCGAGCCTGTTCTCGTTCATCCAGGCTGGCAGCAGCGACCTCTATGTGCTGCCTCGCTACTCAACAGCCTTTGTTGACCCATTTGCCGAGATTCCCACCCTGTGCATGCTTTGCTCCTACTTTGACAAAGACGGCAATCCACTCGCCAGCGCTCCCGAGCAGACCCTCGCCAAGGCCTGTCGCGCCTTCAAGGAGGTTACCGGAATGGAATTCCACGCCATGGGCGAGCTCGAGTACTACGTTATCGAGGACGACCAGGAAGACTTCCCCGCCATCGACCAGCGCGGTTATCACGAGAGTGCTCCCTATGCCAAGGAGAACGACTTCCGCCAGATGTGCATGAAATACATTGCTCAAACTGGTGGTCAAATCAAGTATGGCCACAGCGAGGTGGGCAACTTCACCCAGGACGGCTTGCTCTATGAGCAAAACGAGATTGAGTTCCTGCCAGTTCCCGCCGAGGAGGCTGCCGACCAACTGATGCTCGCCAAGTGGGTAATCCGCAACCTGGCCTATCAGCTGGGTCTTAACGTTACCTTCGCTCCCAAGATCACTGTGGGCAAGGCTGGCTCAGGACTTCACATCCACATGCGCATGATGAAGGACGGCAAGAACCAGATGCTCGATGGCGGCAAGCTGAGTGAGGTAGCACGCAAGGCTATCGCCGGAATGATGGACTTGGCTCCAAGTATCACCGCCTTTGGCAACAAGAACCCAACCAGCTACTTCCGCTTGGTTCCACACCAGGAGGCTCCCACCAACGTGTGCTGGGGCGACCGCAACCGCTCGGTGCTCGTGCGCGTGCCACTGGGATGGAATGCCGATGCCGACATGTGCCACATGGCCAACCCACAGGAGACCGACAGCAAGCGCGACACCAGCATCAAGCAGACCGTGGAGATGCGCTCGCCCGACGGCAGCGCCGACCTCTACCAGCTGCTCGCTGGCTTGTGCGTAGCCTGCCGCCACGGCTTTGAGATGGACAACGCCCTCGAGGTTGCCGAGAAGACCTATGTCAACGTCAACATCCACGACAAGGAGAACGAGGCACGCCTTGCCACTCTCGCCCAGCTCCCCGACAGCTGCGTTGCCAGCGCCGACTGCCTCGAGAAGCAGCGCTCGGTTTATGAGGAGCACGGAGTGTTCAGCCCTGCCATGATCGACGGCATCATCGCCCAGCTGCGTTCTTACAACGACAGCACTCTGCGTGCCGACATCAGCAGCAACCACAAGGCTATCAAGAAACTCGTCGACACCTATTTCCACTGCGGATAATAAAGGACATCAACGAGACTTCATAACATCGCTTGAGGCAGAGGGCGGGGACCTTATCCACCGCTTCTGCCTCAAGTTTTTGGTGTAGTGGCCCAGAGCCTCGCCAGAACCTTGAGTTTATCATTTGAAAAAAAATGGCACAATTTTTGTGCTTATTTCAACAAAAAGCATTACTTTTACAAAAAAATATTTTTCTCACAATTTAATACAATAAAATTATGGATCAAAACACAACACCTAATCAGAACGTGAACAATCCCAATCCAATGAATGCTGCCCTGGGCGGTAAAGCCGGCAAGGGATGCTTTGGAATGAGCACAATGGGCTGCGTGGGAATCGCTATTATCGCTGCCCTGGCAATGTGGGCCTACAGTTTCTACAATGGCATGGTAACTCAGGAAGAGGAAGTTAAGACTGCATGGTCGCAGGTTGAGAACCAGTATCAGCGCCGCATCGACCTCATCAAGAACGTGGCTGCCAGCGCCAAGAAATATGCTAAGCATGAGCAAGGAACATTCCAGGGCGTTACCAACGCACGCGCACGCACTAATGTGGGCGACCAAGCCGACCAGCAGATGCAAGCCGTGGCAGCTACTGCCGACTCGCTGGCTAGCGTGAAGATGGACCCCAACAATGCCCAGTCGATGCAAGCCTATGCTGCCGCTCAGGACAAGATGCTCGAGCAGGCACGATTGGCTATCAACGTTGTGCATGAGGCTTATCCCGAACTCAAGGCCGACAAGCTCTTTGAGAACCTCCAGGTTCAACTCGAGGGCACCGAGAACCGCGTAGCCACCGAGCGCAAGAAATTCAACGAGACAGCTCAGAAGTATAACACCAACATCCGCCGTTTCCCAGGCAACATCCTGGCTAAGGTGTTTGGATTCAACGAGCGTCCTTACTTCGCTGCTCAAGAAGGTGCCGACAAGGCTCCCGACCTTGACACAATGCTCGACGACTAATCTTTTAAGTTTAAATAGTGGAGTAGTGGAGCAGTAAAATAGTAGAGCAGTAAAATAGTAGAGCAGTTTCTACTCAACCAATCAACTGCTCAACTATTCAACTGCTTAACAGCTCAACTATTCAACTGCTTAACTGCTCAGCTACTCCACTATTCCTCTCAACAAATAATCTATGCAACTCGACGATTTTATCAGCATCCCCGACCAGGGGCGTGTGGTTGATGCCATAGGCGATGCCGAGAAGATGACCTCGGGAGAGATTCGCGTGCACATCACCCCAAAGTGTGGCGACGACGTGATGAAAGATGCCGTCAAGACCTTCAACCGCCTGAAGATGTACAAGACCCGTCACCGCAACGGCGTGTTGATCTATGTGGCGTTTGAGAGCCGCAAGTTTGCCATCCTGGGCGATGCCGGTATCAACAGCGTGGTACCACAAGACTACTGGGAGAACGAGAAAGACACCCTTCTCCAGTATCTCAAGCAAAACGACCCCGCTACTGGCCTGTGCCTTGTCATTGCCAGTGTGGGCGAGAAACTGAAAACCTTCTTCCCCTGCGAGGAAGACGACGAGAACGAACTTAGCAACGAAATCTCTTATGAAGAATAAATCATTACTGGGCATTGCCCTGGCAGCGCTGTTGCTGCTCACCTTCACAGCATGCCGCGATGCCAGCAAGACAGCCTTGCAAAGCGCGCAAGCATCGTTAGAGCCTAGTGCGCCAGCACCGGTAACCCAAGATTCTGCTCTCCAGGATACTTTCCCCGAGGTGCCATCGTCACCAGTTCTTGACATGGTGGGAGTGCTCACACCCGAGGACATAAACGACATCGCCGAAGATGCCGTCGAGCTCGACAACCTCAAGCTTGCCCAGGTAGCAGTGGTCGTTGTCGATGACTTGAAGGACATGAATGCGCTTGACTACGCTACCGCTCTTGCCAACAAGTGGGGCGTGGGTCACAAGGAGACCAACGACGGCATCACCATCGTGGTTAAGCCCAAGACTGGCGATACTCCACAAGGCAAGGGACAGGCTGCCATTGCAGTGGGAATGGGAATGGAGAAGATTCTCACCAACGAATTGTGCCAGCGCATCATCGACGAGGAGATGATTCCCAAGTTCAAGCAGAACAACTATGGCGAGGCCATTGAGGAGGCTCTCGACAAGATTAAAGATATCCTCACCGGTGATAAAGATTAACACAATAAGCCCCATGAGCCGCAACACTATATTCAGCACATTGTTCATGCTCGCCATAGCGCTGGGCATGAACGCAGCAGTGCCCGACAAACCCGTCGAGAAACTGCTGCTGTGGGACTATGCCCACATTATCGACGCTAGTCAAAAGCAAGCGCTGGAGGACTCGCTTGAGTCGTTCTCGCGTCACACCAGCAACCAAATCGTGGTGATGACAGTAACCAACGAGATTCTCGATGGATTGGAGCTGGCAGAGTTTGGACAGCAAGTGGGCGAGAAGTGGGGCGTGGGACACAAGGAGACCAACAATGGCGTGGTTATCCTTGTCAAGCCCAAGACTGGCGACGATGCCATGGGCAAGGGACGCGCGTTCATCAGCACCGGATATGGTGCCGAGGGGCCGCTGCCCGACCTGCTGTGCTCTAAAATCGTTGAAGAGGAAATGATTCCTCACTTCAAGGAGAATGACTATGCTGGTGGCATTTTTGCTGCCCTTGAGATTGTGAAGCCCGCGCTTCAGGGCGACTTCAACACCGAGGAATATGTTGGCGACGATGCCGGCGATGTCGTGTTGGCAATAATAGTGCTGATAATGATCATGTGCTTCATCTTTGTTGTGATGAGTAGCAACAGCGGCGATGGAAATGGCAACGGCAACAACACCCGCACCTACACCGGCGGACCCATTATCTTCCCAGGGTCGTTTGGCTCAGGACGCTCAAGCAGCAGCTGGGGCGGCGGAGGCGGCTTCGGCGGCGGTGGCTGGGGCGGCTTTGGCGGCGGCAGCTTTGGCGGCGGCGGTGGCGGCGGCAGCTGGTAAGCTCTGAGTTTTAAGTGTTAAGTGTTAAGTGTTAAGTGTTAAGTGTGAGGTGTTAAGTGGCTAAGTTTTAAGTAGATTGAGATTATGAAGTTATTTAAGATAGTATTTATAGCCATTGCATTGATGGCAGGTGGTGTGGGCATGGCTCAAGTGCCCGAGAAACCAGCGCAGCAGGCTCCTATCGTGGACCTGGCAGGCATTATCAACAACGACTCTCTTGTTGCGGCTCTCAATGCCCAGCTCGACTCCCTGTCGAAGAAGACGCAGAACCAAATAGTGGTGGTAACGGTAAAAGATATGGGAGGACTTGACCCCAAGGAATTTGCCACCACGCTTGGACAGCAGTGGGGCATTGGTGGCAAGGCGTTAAACAACGGCTTTGTGATTGCCGTTAAGCCCAAGGACGAGAATGGCTCAGGAAAGATTGGCTTTGCCACGGGCTATGGACTGGAGGGCGTGTTGCCCGATGTGTTCTGCAAGCGACTGCAGACCGAGTACATGGTGCCGCATTTCAAGGAGGGCGACTATGCCGCAGGCATCAAGGCTGCCATCGATGAGATAGTGCCCGTGGTGCTCAATGAGTACAACGAGGCACAGGCGCTTGCTGGCGACACTAAGAAAAAGGAAGGCGGCACGGGCAATGGCTGGTTTATCATTGCTGGCATTATTGGCGTTATTGCTTTGTTTGCCCTGTTGCGCAAGCGCAGTAAGCCTGCCGGTGGCGCGCCAGCACAAGAGCCTCAGGCGTCAAAACTTAAAGAGGAAACTCGCAAAGAAGAAAAAAACGAGCCCGAGGAACCCGAGGAGGACCCCGACGACGAGCCCCAAGACCCCGAGCCACCAGCTCCTAAGAAACCCACCTACAAGTATGGCTACGGAGGCGGCGACTTTGGCGGCGGTGGAGCAAGCACCGAGTTTTGAATTATACTTAATTAGAATAAAAACCTATGAGTGACATCCTTAATAAAATAGGCGAAGCTATTATAGCCACCGCCGATGCTTTGTGTGAGTATCCCGAGTTTTTCCTGCTCATTGGGGGCGGATTGTTCTTGTTTATCTATTCAGGTGCAGTGTCGATAAGGCGCTTGCCGCAGGCCATTAAGGTGCTCAGGCAAAAGCAAGCATCCGATAGCGGCAAGGAAACGGGCCAAATCAGTTCGTTCCAAGCACTGATGAGTGCCATTGCCGCCACTGTGGGAATGGGCAACATCGCTGGTGTGGCGGTGGCGCTCACTATGGGTAACGGTAATCCGGGTGTGATATTCTGGATGTGGGTGAGTGCCTTGGTGGGAATGACCACTAAGTTCTTTGAGGGAACGCTCGCAATCATGTATAAGGGCACCGATAGCGCCGGTGAGGTGCAGGGCGGGCCCATGTACATCATCACCAAGGGATTGGGCGAGAAATGGAAACCGCTGGCTAAGGCGTTTGCCATCTTTGGCTTGGTGGGCACACTGTGTGTGTGGCAAGCCAACCAGCTTGTGGAGTCGGTGGCAACGGTGTTCACCACTCCCATGGGCATTGAGAACACGCCCATGCTGCGATTCATCATGGGCATTGTTATGGTGGTCATTGTCGCTGCTGTTATCCTCAGGGGAATCAAGAGCATTGCAGCCATCGCTTCTAAGATGGTACCACTCATGGTGGCGCTCTATCTCATCATGGTGCTTGTGATCATGGCAATCAACTACCAGGCCATCCCAGGGGTGTTTGGCTCGATTTTCAAGGGAGCCTTCACCTTTGATGCCGAGCTGGGAGGATTCAGCTATTTTGCAATGACAGCGCTGATAGGTGCGCGTCGCGCCGCCTATGTCAACGAGGCTGGTGTGGGTACCGCCTCAATGATGCATGGCGCCAGCAAGAACACCGAGCCAGTGCGCGAGGGACTCATCGCCATGCTGGGACCTGCCATCGACTCAGGACTGATTTGCACTCTCACCGCAATCCCCATCATCATTGCTGGCAACTATGTGGGACAAACCGACCCCAAGGGTCTCGAGATAGCGCTCGGAGCATGGGGACAGCTGCTGCCTGGCATAGGACACTATCTGCTCATGATAATCGTGTTCTTCTTTGCCTTCTCCACAATGTTTACCTATAGCTACTATGGACTCAAGTGCACCAACTACCTCTTTGGAGCCAAGAACGCCAAGTACTACAACTACTACTATCTTGCCATGATTGTTGTGGCAGCTGTTGTGCCACTGAAGGTGGTGGTGGGATTTATGGACATCGCTTTCTTCCTGATGGCGTGCTGCACTATGACTGCACTGCTGCTGCTCTCGCCACGTGTAAAAGCCGCAGCAAGAGAATATTTCAAGAAGAAATAAGGCACTTGACGTAAAAACGGGCTATTTCCTTATCGAGGGTGTTGCAAAACTCCGCATGGCGACCTCGAAGAGGTCAAATGCTTCGAAGAAAGTAATTCAGCCGGAGGCTGACCTTTGTGTAACCCCGTATGACTCTTGCCTGGCGAGCGATAGCGAGCAAGGCAAGGGTCATGCGGGGTGTTGCCCCCCCTTGACTCGTCGCTGAAGGCGACCCCTATGTTTTCGGGCACATAAGACAATTAATTTTAAGAAAAAATGATATTTTTGCAAAAAAATGTCATTTTTTCTTGCTTTTTTAAATATAAATGATTATATTTGCAATCGATTATTAAAACTCAATTAATATTCTTGATTTAATATCAACAAGAAGAAACACAAAAAGTAAATTTTCTCATACTCTAAAATCCTGCGGGAGCGACTTTGGGAAAAATCGCTCTCGCACTTTTTTTGTGCTTTTTTATATGCCCACATGTGGCTTTTAGCAAAATATTTCCTATCTTTGTAGCACGATAATGCAACAGGCATTAGGCATCCACTACGCTTTTTGGACTTAAAAAGCACATTTTCAAGAATTATTAATGGAAAATAATAACGATAATATCTCTACAAAGACTAAAAAACGCGGCAGGACAGGGACTAAGGTCGCTATCGTTCTTGCTGTTCTGTTGATGGCTAGCCTGGCGGGAGCCTATTGGCTTTTGAAAGACTCCGACATGGCTAAGAGCGACTTGCGCACGGCCAACAAGCAGATATCTGAATTGCAGAAGGAGAATGCCTTGCTCAAGATAGAACTCGACACCACTAAGACTAACCTGCGCAGGGAAAGGGATGTGAGAACACGCATCGAGCAAGAGAACGACACGCTCAAGACAATGTTCCCATTATATATCACCGACATGCAGGTGGGCAATGCCGATGCCAACGGGCGAATCATCACACCCTATGGCAGCAAGATATCGGCATCTAGTTCAATGTACCTGATGCCCAGGATAAAATATGTGGGCCTCAAGCCTGGTTTGAAAGTTGAACTAATGGTGCGGCTCTACGACAACCAGGGGCATCTGGTAACAGGAAACACCTCACCGGCTGGATATTCGTTTGCCAACAAAATCGACCCCATCGAGCTCAACGAGAACATCTTGTCGCTTAGTGGATGGGGAGGTGGCGACAAGGGACATTTTGAACGTGGCACCTACCGCTATGAGGTGTGGCTCGGTGACCGATGCTTGAAGCAATTAGTATTCACTCTGTATTGATTTCATCTTTCATGCCGTCAGGGCTATCAGGCACAGCCTGTGGCGCCAAGCCAAGGTGCACTCCCAGCTTTCACATTCACACACACGAGCCTCTATCATGAAAAAGTTTTTGGTAATATTGATGCTGGCAATGGCTATGCAGCCCATGCAGGCGAGAACCGACTGGACTAGACTGCTCATGGGTGCCCTCAAGGCTGGTGCAGCCGCTACCGTGACCGACGAGGACCTTGCCGCAGCAGTGAAAGACGAGGTGCGCGAGATGGATGCCCAAAACCATGTGTGCTCGGCTTCCAGCCCCTACACTAAGCGACTCAAGCGCCTCACGCGGGGAATGACCAGCGCCAATGGCATAAAACTCAATTTCAAGGTTTACAAGACCAGCGACATCAACGCCTTTGCGTGCCCCGACGGCAGCGTGAGGGTGTTCAGCGCACTCATGGATATTCTCAACGACAACGAGTTGCTGGGAGTGATAGGACACGAGATAGGCCATGTGGCATTGCGCCACTCCAAGAAGGCTTGGCGCAGCGCAATGATGCGCAGCGCGGCAAGCGACGTGATAGGCTCGCGCAGCGAGACGTGGGCTGCCTTGAGCGACTCCTATGTGGGAGCGCTGAACAGTCTGGCTCTCTCGGCAAAGCATTCCCGCACCCACGAGACCGAGGCCGACGACTACGGCTACAACTTCCTCAAGAAGGCAGGCAAGAACCCTTGGGCGATGGGCCTCGCGTTCATAAAGATGAAACAGCTTTCCGAGGGAAAGAACAAGTCAAGATATGACAAGTGGCTGCAGGCGTTCTCCTCCCACCCCGACTTCGACAAGCGCATAGAGCGAATGCGGCAGCGGGCAAAAAGCGACGGATACAGCACTAAGTAACACGACAATTCTGTTCTCAATAGAGATAGTAAGAATATAAATGACCTAGCAGGGCAGAGGTTGATGCAAAACTCCGAGTAGCGACCTCGAAGGGGGCAAATGCTCCCTTACTACGACGCAGTATTTTAACTACAATAGAAACTTAAATTATGAAATCAATGAATAAATCATTTACTCTTGCCATGGCTGCAATAGTGGCAGTGATGGCACTGGCGGCATGCTCGGGCTCGGGTAGCAAGCTTGAAGACTACGTGAGCACCGTCAACAAAGAATGCCCTGCCGACTTTGAGATAGGCACCCTCAACAGCGTTGAAATTGTGGGCGACAATGTGGTTTTCAACTATAAGGCCAATGGGGAGATGTTTCCCGTTGATAAGATCAAAGGCGATGTCGATCTTGCTAAAGACGTGTGGCTGATGTCGTTCACTGCCGACAACAACGACAAGAAGCGCGATTTTTTCAACCAGATAGTCGCTGGTGGCAAGGGTGTGAAAGTGTGCTTCGCTGGCGAGCAGCAGGGCAGCCAGTTTGAGATAAACTACAGCAACGAGCAAGTTAAGGCGCTCGACCTCAAGCCGGCCGCACCAGGCAAGCAGGTGGAGACGCTGGTAAAGCTCAACAAGCTGTTGCTGCCGGCAAAGTTTGACGAAGCCACAACGCTCGTCGACATGAACATTGAGGAAGGCTTTGTCACCTATATCTACGACATCGACGAGAGCATTGTTAAGATTAGCGACATGGAGGCAAACGTGTTTTCACGACGTGAAATGATTATTGAAGGCATGAGAAACGTGTTCAACAGCACCATGTCGCCTGCCGAGTCGTTCTTCAAACTCGTGGCGGTGGCGGGAAAAGGTGTGAGGTACCAATACAAGGGCAACGAGACAGGCAAAAACCTGAACATCGACGTCACAAATACCGAGCTGCGCCAACTCGCGTCGGCAAAAAGTCCCATGTGACATATGGCGATTTTTATGCCTACTATCAGCTTGAGTAGGGCGTAAATGGAATAGTTTTTGTTAAAAAAATCTAAACATAGGTATTCTTACCCCTTTAATAATTGCCATATTATCTAAAATATATATCTTTGCACCGTGTTTTTCATGGTATTAGATTTAAGGTTAATTAAGATTGGTTGTCGTGAGACAATCAATTTTTTTTGCCCCATTAGGGTTTATTCACGCATCGCCAAGCACGAGGCATGAAATTCTTCATTAGTGTCCAATAAAACACTGAACTTTCAAGATAGAAATGCATAATTTATCTTGAAAAATAATGATGATGTGCTGTTAGAATCGGAAATAACTTAGTAGTGGAGCGCAGCGCAACGGA
>ONIY01000016.1 GCA_900318065.1 uncultured Prevotellaceae bacterium | reverse complement strand
TATTGCACCACGATGCCTCGCGACTCTATCTTGATGTTAATCTTGAACTTAGGAACATTCAACTCGAGCAATTCCTGTCCTATTGCCTCACCGTTGACAGTGTATTGCGACAGCACGCCCACCTGATAGGCATAGGCGATAGCAGGCCTGAAGCCATAGTCGGCAGCAATGCGGGCAAAGGGGTAATCCTCGTGGCGCAGGGTCTGGTCGAAGGTCTCGCTGGTGTCTTTGAGGAAGCGGGCAACCGTCACGTCGTCGATGCCGATGCCCAGTGGCAGGGTGTTGACAAACATGCCCACGGTGTCGGCAATCTTGAGGTTGGAACGTCCGCTGCTCACGGTGCACAGGAAGACCTCGCGGTTATTGGTGTAGCGAGACACCACATAGGATGTTGCGGCGAGAAACAGATGGGCAGGGGTCACCTCCTGACTGCGGCAATAGGCAGCAACCTTGTCGTGGTCGACGGCACACACTGCCTCGCCTATCAAGCCCTGGACATCGCTCTTGGGCAGGTCGCCAGGAATCTCGCTGGCACCCTCGCAGGTGGCAAGTCGCTCGGCGAAGAACTGCTGCGACTCCTTGAACGAGCTGGTGTCCTCGGCAGCCTGCTGGTCGGTGACGAAGTCGAGATAAGAATAAGTTTCCTTCTCCACCCCGTTGCCCTCGAGAGTAGCGCTAATCTGGCGAATGAGCAGGTCGGCAGAGCCGCCATCAAAGAGCAGGTGGTGCACGTCAAAGAGCAGATGCACGCCACCAGGCGTTGTCACCACCTCAAAGCGATAGAGCGGGGCTTTCTGCAAGTTGAAGGGACGCACAAACTCGTTCTTGTAGTCGTCAAGCTCCTTGTCGCTCATGTGAGTGATGGGCACTGCAACAGGCACTTCGCCATCGATGGTCTGCATTATCTTGTCGCCCTCGGTGGTGAAATGCACGCCCAGTTCGGGATGGCATTCTACCACACGCTTCACCGCATCGGCGAGCTGCTGGGCATTGATGCCCTGGGGATAAGACAGCAAGTAGGGGATGTTATAGACAGTAGATGTGGGATTCTTCAGGCACTCGAAGTACACGCCAGTCTGTGCATAGGACAGTGGCACAGCGGTCGCAGTCTCGCTCTTGCGGGTGGTTGCTGCTGCAGTTTTCTCGCCTGCCAAGAGGTGGGCGAGGATGTCGTTCTCGATGGTCTGCAGTGTGCCAGTCTTGACAAGGCTCTTAGAGTCGAGCGCCACGCCATAACGCTTGTTGACCTGAACGGCGAGTCGAATCGACGATATCGACGTGAGTCCGGCATAGCCCAGCGGAGTGGTGATGCCAAACTCGGTGTTGCCCACAATCTTAGCGATAATCTCGTGCAGCTCTTGCTCGAGCACGTTCATGGGCACGTTGCTCTCCTCGACGACAGCGGCAGCCTTCTTCTCGGGCTTGGGCAGCGCGCGCTTGTTCACCTTCTGGTTTTGGTTGAGAGGAATGGCGTCGATCTGCATAGTCACGGCAGGAACCATGTAGGGTGGTTTCTCGTCGAGGATGAAGTTGTTGAGCGCCTCGATGTCGACGGTCGAGTCGCTCACGATGTAGGCAGCGATAAACTTGCCGCCACCTTCCTCGTCAAAGGCCTGAACCGTTGCGTCCTTGATGCCCGGGAACTCGCGGATGATGCCTTCCACCTCCTTGAGCTCGATGCGGAAACCGCGAATCTTCACCTGGCCGTCGCGGCGTCCCACAAACTGAATGTCGCCACTGGGCAGATAGCGCACAATGTCGCCGGTGCGATAGACGCGGCTGTATTTCTCGCTGGTGGTGAAGGGATTGTCGATATACACCTGGGCAGTCTTCTCGGGACGGTTAAGGTAGCCACGGCTCACCTGTGGACCCGAAACCCACAATTCGCCTGCTGCGCCCACTGGAAGCCTGTGTCCTTGCGGGTCAACGATGTAGAGCCTCATGTTGTCGAGTGGCTTGCCAATGGGGATGTCTTTCAAGCGCTTGTCCACATGATAGGTAGTGGTGAAGATGGTGCACTCGGTGGGACCATAGCCGTTGTGGAATTTATAACCTGCCGGTGGGTCGAGCGATGCCAGCTTCTCGCCGCCAGTGCTCAAGTGCTTGAGCGAGTGGTTCTCGATGCCTGTGGCAAACTGATATCCCACTTGCGTGGTCATGAATGAGTGAGTGATATCGTTCTTCTCGAAATACTCGTTCAGGGCAATCAGGTCGAGGCGAATCTCCTCGGGGATGATGTGCACTGCCGCACCACAAGTGAGAGCGGGATACATATCCATCATGCAAGCGTCGAAGCCGTAGCTGGCATAGGCGGCAACACGGCTCTCGGGATTGAGGTCATAGTAGCGATGGTACCAGTTGCTGAAGGCCACCAGGTTGCCGTGAGTGAGCTGGCACCCCTTGGGCACGCCCGTGGAGCCACTGGTGTAAAGCATGATGAACAACTGACCAGGCTCGATGGTCACATTGGGGGCAGAAGCGCTGGGCAGACTGCCCAAATCCTTTATAAAGAGCACTTTGCCCTCATACTCATTGACTAGCGGCCTGAGCTCGGCATCGGCAATGAGCAGCTTGGCGCTCGCGTCTTTCATCATGAAGTTGAGGCGCTCGGTGGGGTAACTGGGGTCGAGAGGCTGATAGGCACAGCCTGCCTTGAGCACACCCAGCGATGCTATCGCCATCCACTCACTGCGCGGAATGAGCACACTCACCACGTCTTCCTTGCCCAGTCCACTGGCGGCGATTGCTGCCGCGATGCGGTTGCTCATGTCATCGACTTGGGCATAGGTGTAGCTGCGACCATTGTAGACTACCGCAGTATTTGAGGGAGTGGCAGCGGCTTGGCGGCCGAAGAGCGACACGATGGTCTGGGTGTCGTCGTAGTCCACGTCGTTCTCGTTGAAACTGTCGAGCAGGCTCACTTGTGCCGATGTGGCGATGTCGATGTCACTGAGCTTTTTCTGCGAGAGCATTCCCTCGACCACAGCCTCGTAGCTCTCGAGCAACTGTGCGATTATCTCTTGTGAATACTCATTGCTGTTATACTCGGCCTTGGCATAATAATGGTCGCCCAGGATGTAGACCTTCAGGTAGAACGATGCCTCAAGAGTGCTGTTGCACAGGCGCACGGTCTTCATGGGCAGCCCTGCCCAACTCTCGTCGCCAAACAGTGTGCCATGCCAGGCAAACATGGCGTTTGACTGCAGATTCAGGTCGGTCATCACATCGCTGAAGCTGTAGATGTCGTGCTTGCGGCAGCCGCTCATCTGGTCTTGCAGCAAGCGCATGAAGTCGAGCACTGTGGTCTCGCTGGTGAACTTGCCGTAGACGGGCAGCGTCTTCACTGTCATGCCCATGGTGCGAAGGGTGCGCTTGTCGCCACGGCCGTTGTAAATGGTGGTAAATAGCGACTCCTGCTCGTTGTTGTATTTCGCCAGCAAGAAACTGAATGCCGAGGTGAAGAAGTTGCTCTTGAAGATGCCGTTGTCCTTGCAGAACTTGTCGACGCGAGACATGTCAATGCCCAGAGTGCGAAGCTGGCTTGCCTCGCTGTGCTCGCTCTCATAGCGGTCGGGCAGGAACTGAGTGAAGGTGTCACCACAGTCGAAGTTGGCGGCATACCAGCGCTTGGCATCGTCAAAGGGTGGAAGCTTGCGTGCCTCGGCCTCATCGAGGGCTATCTGTGCCATGCTGATGGTCTCGGCAGGGATTTCCTCGCCAGTGTAGGCGCGCTCAATGTCGTGAAGCAACACGCTCAACGAGGTGCCATCGGCTATGATGTGGTGAATGTCTATGATAAAATAATAGTGATCGCTGTCGTGCATCAGAGCCACGCGAAACAAGCGACCGCCATAAATGTCAAATGGCTGGATAAAGTGCTGTTTCTCATGCTCTATGTCTTTTATCTCCTCTATCTCTAAGGAGAAATCCTCATTGTCGAGGTCGATGGTCTGCAAGGGCTCGCCACCGTCGTCAAGAACGATGCGGGTGAAGATGGTGGGGTGCGACTTGAGGGCAGCGATAACGGCGCGGCGCAGGCGCTCTCCGTCAAGACTGCCGTCGAGCTCATATAGGTAGGGCAAATTATAGAATGCTTCGCCCTGGTGGCTCACGCATTCAACATAAAGCCCATACTGAACCTTACTCAGTGGTGCTGATGTTTTCATATTTCTATTGTTGAGGAGTTGAGGAGTTTAATAGTAGAATAGTTGAGGAGTTGAGGAGTTGAGTAGTTGAGGAGTAGTGCTTTACTACTTTACTGCTTTACCGCTTTACTGCTTTACTACTTTACTGCTTTACTGCTTTACTACTTTACTGCTTTACCACTCCACTGCTTTACCACTCCACTACTTTACTGCTCCACTACTCCACTATTATCTATTCTACTTCTCAAAATCAAAAAGGTTGATAAATCCCGTCATCTTAAACACGCTCTTGATGTCGTCGTTAAGGCCCTTGAGGGTGACTGTGTGGCCGTGCGACTTGGCTTTCTTGAGAATGCCGAGCAAGATGCGGAGTCCACTCGAGGCGATGTACTCAAGTTTCTCGCAGTCAATCACTATGTCCTTGTCGGTGTTGTCGTAGAGGGGTTTCATCTCCTTCTCCACCTCAATAGCGGCAGCTGTGTCGAGCTCACCTTCAAACGTGGCAACCAGCTTGCCGTCAATCTCATTGATCGTTGTCTTCATATATAATGTATTTTATTGTGTGTAAATAATTTATTCGTTTATTATTGTCATATTTCTTTTATCCAAACTGCGATAAATTCAGAAAGCAGCAAAACATACTATGCTTGTTATGACAGTGTTTTTGTCAGCGTGAGCACGTTCTTGCCGTCGATGCGCTCATAGTTGATGGTGTCCATGAGCTGGCGCACGAGGAAGATGCCCAGGCCGCCTATCTGTCGCTCCTCGGCAGTGAGCGAGGTGTCCACGTCGGGGGCATCGGTGGGGGCAAACGCCATGCCATTGTCAATGATTCTGAATCGCAGGGCTGAGGCGGTGGCTATCGCCTCGATGTGTATATCGCCTTGTTCCCCTGCAGGATAGGCGTAGTTGATAACGTTGACCACGGCTTCCTCGATGGCGAGTTTGAGGTTCTGTATGTCGCTTGGAGCGAATTCCAGTGCCTCGCCCGTGTCTTTCACCATATCGTTGACTTGCGCCAGATGGCTCAGGTCGTTGGGGATTGTGAGTTCCCTTCGCAGCACTATTTCCTCTTGCTTGGGCGAGAACTTCACAGCGAGCATGGTGAGGTCGTCGCTCTGCTCTGCCCCACCGGCAAAGCGGGCGCTTGCTTCGAGCAAGCTGTCGAGCAGTTGCTGCGAAGTGCTGCCAGGGTGCTGGTTTATGGTTTCTTTCACTCGCTGCAAGCCAAACTGGTTGTGGCGCAAGTCCATTGCCTCGGTAAGGCCATCGGTGTAAAGCAACAGTGTGGAACCAGGCTTCAGTATGGTCTCCTGCCCCTCAAAGAACCAGTTCTCGTCAACACCAAGCGCTATGTTGGACTTCACATCAAGCGGCAATGCCTCGCCATCGATAATTAGTGGCGTGTCGTGGCCAGCATTGCAGTAGTGAAGGCGACCAGTGGGCAGGTCGAGTATTCCAATGAAGAAGGTGACAAACATGCTCGAATCGTTGCCGTGGCACACCGCCTGGTTGATCTTCATCATGATGCGCGCAGGATGGCTCTCGCGAGAGCCGAAAGAGCGGAACATCGAGTGGGTCACCGTCATGATTAGCGCCGACCCCACTCCCTTGCCACTGGCGTCACCAATGCAGAAGAACAACTTGTCGTCGCGCAGGAAGTAGTCGTAGATGTCGCCACCCACCTCGCGTGCGGCAAGCAATGTTCCGGCAATGTCAAAGTTGTCGTGGCTGATGTTGTCATGCGGCAACATCTCGCTCTGGATGCGTTTTGCCACTTGTAGCTCGGTGTCGATGCGGTCTTTTTCCCGCTCGTTTTGCGCCATGCGCTTGTTGTTCTTCAGGAAACGGTAGATGATATATCCCAGCAGCAAGAAGCCCAGCAGCATTAGCAAACCAGTCCCCAAGCGTATTTTATAAAGTTGGCCATAAACTTCCTTGTCATAGCACACCACCGCCAGTTGCCAGTGAGGAATGCCTTTCATGTGGTGGAAGAAAACACAAGCGTCCTCACCGTCTTCGTTGACAAATTCTATGACTTTTATCTTGCTTTGTGGCACAACACGCACACTGGCAGTGGAATCATTAATCAAGCGGATGGCGTCGTCAAAGTCTCTAGAATGGAGATGGCTCTTGGGAGGCTGGGAAATGAGTTTGCCGTCATCGGTGAGCAGCAGGCAATAGGATGATGGGTACAAGTGCCTGTTGTTGAGTGTGTCGCTGAGCCATTCGAGCGAGAGGTCAATGCCGGCAATGCCAGCCGGGCGGCCTTGTGGGTCGATGATGGGTATCGAATAAGTTGTAATGAATGAAATTGTCTCAACGCTGTCGATGTAGGGGTCACTCCAGTAAGGCTTTCTTGTGCGTAACGGCTCAGTGAAAAAGTTCAAACTGGTGTAGTCGTGACCTCCTCGCTTAGCAATATTTTTTTCTACTTTCACCCCATTGCTTGTGTTGAAAGCCCAGGGTTCAAACAGCTCGTCTTTATTCTCATAATATCCTGGCCTGAAGGCAAGCCCCACGCCCTTGAAATAGTCATTAGCCTGGACTATGTTGAACAGGGCATCGCCTATCTTGTCGGGATTATTGACCTGTCTTGACAACTCGGCGGCATGGCTGTTGAGCACTTGCTCGGTGGTGTTGAGCATGCTCTTGACAAGGATGGCTTTCATGGTTATCTCAATCGACGCCTTCTTCTCCAGCTCATCTTCGAGCAACTTCTTGTCATAGTAGTACTGTGCCGCCGAGAACAACTCGAGCAGCAATGCGGCAAGCACGATTATCAAGGTAATCCACGTGCGCCTGTTCAGGTGTTTCCTTATTTTTTCCAGCAGTTTTCCCATAACAAGTAAAATAATGTGACCACGTTAATTTGTCAGACATCTGAACAATTGAAGACTTTATTTAAAATGTCTGATTGTATCATTACGATATGTTTTTGACTTAAGAAGGTCTGCGATTTCGGGGGATTTCTCCATTATCTTTGATTTCCACTGAAATGGTAACAACTAACAAACTACCACTTCACTTGCAGGAATCGGGGGCGAACAATAAGGTTGAGCCAAGCCCAGTGAAGGTCGCGTTTGTTGTCCACACGCTTGAGGCGCTCCATGGTCTCGGTGCCGTGCATGTAGCTGTAGCCTATCGACACGGTAACCTCCTTGATGGGAGTGTAGGAAGCGCTAAGCTCAAGCTCATGCCCCAAGGGCTTATCGAGGTTCTCGGTGTTGGTGGCGATAGCAAAGTAGTGATAGGCAGCATCAAGTTTAATCTTGGAGATGGGCTTGTAGGTCACACCGGCGTAGAGGTTCTGCAAGCCGGGGGTGAAGCCGTTGTAATAGGTCGAAATATAGAAGAAGTCCATAGCGCCGTAAAACTTGTGGTGTGAACCATAGACCGGGCTGAAGCCCTTGATGGTCTTGTGCTGCACCAGGCCCAGTCCGCCCCCCGGAGGCACGGCAAAATAGGGGTCGCCGCTCAAGATGTCATAGCCCGCTGTGAGCTTCCATTGCCACGATGGTGAGTAGGTGCCTTTCACGCTTGCCATCCATGCCGAGATGTCGACTCCAGTCTCGTTCTTGCCCATCTGATAGTAGAACGAGCCCTCGGCGCTCCAGTTCCTGGGAGTATAGGAGAGATAGGTGCCCAGCAGTTGCTGGTAGTAGGTCTTCTTGGGATTTCCCTCATTCTCACTTTGCAGACCCTGGTTCATAAACAGCAGCGAGGCGCCAAAGGGCACACGCGGGTGGCTGTAGTGATACCACAGGTTCTGCATGGTCTTGTAGGGCTTGTCGCCGCCACGATACTCGGTGCCGCCGTTCACACTCTCACTGTTCTGGTTATAGGCAAGCATGAGGTGAACCTTGTGCTGGTCGCTATCGTAGCCAAGCTTGATGAGGTCGTGCGAGAGTGCTGCCATGGCCCAGTCGTTGGAGCCAATGATGCGCTCGTCGTCATAGCTGAGCACCTGACGGCCTATCTTGGTGAAGAACCCCTTGCGAGAGGTGAGCTGCACCCACGCCTCATAGAGGTTGAACGACCCCTTGCCCGCCTGGCCCCATATCGCCGAGTGTTGCCCCGTGACGTGAGCCTTGATGAAAGAGCGCTCGTAGTCCAGCCCCAGCCTGGTGCGCTCGAGAATGAAATAAGCCTTGTTGTCGTGGTCTTCCTCATTGTCGGGCAGGCCACCCATGCGCAACTCACTTCGTGTCATCAACTCGGCATCAATGGCAAAGGTGTTTACTTTCTCACCGCTATCGCTCTGAGGCTGTGCATTTTGCTCTTGAGCCAGCGCATTAGCAGGCATCAGCACCACAGCAGCAATCACTACTGCCTTCCACAGCAAGACCAGGTATTTATGTTTTATCATAATAGAGATTTACAATAGAATGCACAAAATTAAAAAAAAAATTGCAAATGCCCAAGGTGAAGCAAGATATTTATCTATTGGCGCCCGATAAAAGTCCGCCAGGGCCGGTGTGAGCTTAGGATGAGACGGAGTATTTATCACATTTCTGCACTAATCCCACAAAAACACGCTTATTTTTTTCTGGAATTGATATTTTACCCCTGCTCCAGTAAAATATAAGCACTTTTTGCCTTTGCCGTGAGCATCTCAAACTAATGGATATTTTTAAAAAAAACGAGTTAGTTCGGCGACTTTAATTGCCCTGCAAAATATTAGTTAATTGGTTGTTGCACAAATCATTAAAGCATTTTACGAGAAATTTTAGCAGCAACAAAACCCTGCTAAATCTCACTTTTTTTGCCACTTTTAGCACGGTTTAGAGACAAAAAAAACGGAATCATTACCTCATCGGCCTTGGTTCAGCATAAGTCGAAATGAGAAAACATAAAATCAAAGCGTTTTGAATCACCAAAAGTTGTAGATGCTGTGCTATAAGTCAAAAAAAAATCGAGTTATAGCTCACTATCTCGGCTCAATTTATTTGACAATAATTCAACGAATTCTCATTTTTATTTACCATTTTACCGCTTTATTCTTATATTATTATTTTTTTTACTAACTTTGAAGCGAAAATATAGAATCAATGATATAAACTCTAAAACTACATACTTATGAAACGTATACTTATTCTTTTAGTGACGATAGCGGCATGCATTGCAGCATGGGCGGCCGAGCCTTATGTGGTTTACACCCCAAGCAACACCACGCTCACCTTCTACTATGGAACAAAACCCAATGGAGCCTATGGATTGACCCAAGGATTTCCTGGGTGGTATAATGACGGCACCAATGCCAATGTGACGCGAGTGGTCTTTGACTCATCATTTGCACAGGCACGACCCACCAGTACTGTAGGCTGGTTTAGAGGTATGGAAAAACTGGAATCTATTTTGGGGTTGAATTACCTCAACACCAGTCAGGTGACCTCTATGTCTTATATGTTCTATAATTGCAAAAAACTCACAAACCTTAACCTTAGCGGCTTCAACACATCTAATGTGAAGAGTATGGGGTATATGTTCAGTGGGTGCGAGAACCTAGCGGTTCTTAACGTCAGCAGCTTCAACACCTCAAATGTTACCGACATGACTGTTATGTTCCGCAACTGTAAAAATCTCACCAGTCTTGACTTGAGTAGCTTCAATACCAGCAAAACCACTGATATGCAGGGCATGTTCTATAATTGTGTGAGTCTGTCAAATTTAAACATAAGTAGTTTCAACACCAGCAAACTTGTCTCTATGTTTAACATGTTCAATGGGTGTGAGCATCTAACTACTCTTGATTTGAGCCACTTCGATACATCTAATGTAAAAAGTATGGCATTTATGTTCTTGGGCTGCCATAGACTAAGCAATCTCAACCTCAGCAGTTTTGACACCTCCAAAGTAACTAGTATGGAGAAAATTGTTTGTTTATTGTTACGCTTTAAACACCCTTGACTTGAGCAGTTTCAACACATCAAGTGTGACCAATATGAAAAGCATGTTCTATGATTGTAGCGACCTTAAAACTGTGACAGTGAGTAGTAAATGGAGCACATCGGCGGTGACCGACTCAGAGGGCATGTTCTCCTATTGCGCCTCGATTGTGGGTGGTGCAGGAACCACCTTTAGTTACAGCCACACCGATGCCTCCTATGCCCACATCGACGGCGGTCCCAGCAATCCTGGTTACTTCACTGGTGAGAGTGAAGAATTTGACCTGTGGATTAATGGAGTGCGGGTGACCAATGTGAATTGCAACAATCTCAGCAGCATTGATGGTGTGAGTGGCACTGTGACCTACAATTCATTGTCCAAGACCCTCACACTTGATCATGCCAGGCTGACTTGTGGTGAGACAAGCAATGGAGGCGCCATAAGAAGTAATATCGACGGGCTGACCATTAATGTGAAGGGCACTAGTAGCATCGTGATATTGCCGAATGGCACCAACATGAACGGGATGATGCTGTCAAACACCACGATAACAGGCACCGATACACTTGGCGTGCAAGGAAGGAAATCGGGCATCACGATACTGAGCGGCAAGACCCTAACGATTAACAATCTTCATAGCCTGATAGCCCGAGGCTCCTACGGCATTTATGCATCGAGCCCCACCAACACTCGACTTGTGGTTAAGGGTGGTGGAACTAATGTGCTTGCAACTGGCGGTTCGGGTGCGATACGCAACATGGGTGAATTGGTTTTAGAGGACGGTTTGAGAATCATCGAACCCGCTGGGGGATATTTTACTGGGGGAATCGTGTATGATGCCAGCGGCAATGTGGCTACTCGAGCTGCCATCAGCCGCCTGCCCGGCGACGTGAACGGCGACGGCGATGTTACCTCGGCCGATGTCACCGCACTCTATGACGTGCTGCTGAGCAACGACTACAGCTCAATTGTCAATGGCGACCAGGACGGCGACGGCAACATCACCTCGGGCGACGTGACTGCCGTCTATAGTGTGCTGCTGGGCAGCTGACAGTCACTCCTCTACATATTATCATTTGACAGGCGTCAACGATGTATTGATACAAAAGTGCCAACAATGTGTTGAGACTTGGCAAATAAGAACTACCCCGAAACGACGTGGTACGTTTCGGGGTAGTCTTTTCTTAGTAAGTTACTGAGTTTTAATGATAAACAAAAATAAACTGCTAAGACTAATATTTATAGCCCTGCAACCTCGCTACCCATCTCGAACTCGAGCAGTCCGCCCTTCACGATGTCGTCAAACATCAGGTAGGACTTCGTGTAGGGCTTGCCGTTCAGTTTTATGCTTTGCACATAAATGTTCTCCGCGCTGTTGTTGTGAGCCCTGATGGTAAATGTTTTTCCGTTGCCTACGTTCAGCGTCGCCTCGGTGAATAGCGGGCTGCCGAAGACGTATTTCCCTCCTGCGGGCTCCACCTGGTAGAGTCCCAGCGAGGAGAGGATATACCACGCCGACATCTGGCCCACGTCCTCATTGCCCGAGAGCCCATCAAGGTCGTTGCTATACAGCTCGTTCATCGTCTGGCGAACCAGTCGTGCCGTCTTCCAGGGCTGCCCCACATAGTTGTACAGGTACAGCACATGATGGCTGGGCTCGTTGCCGTGAGCGTATTGTCCTATCAGTCCTGTCACGTCGGGAGGTGCATTTTCGCCCAAATTGCTGCTGATAGTGAAGAGTGAGTCGAGTTTTTCTACAAACCGTTCCTTACCCCCAAAGAGTTTCACCAGTCCATCAACATCGTGCGGCACTAGCCAGGTGTATTGCCAGGCATTCCCCTCGGTGTAATCGTGATGGCGACCAGTAGTAGCAACGGGGTCGAAGGGTTCGTGGAACGTTCCCTTGCTGCTCTTTCCGCGCATAAAACCGGTTTGCGGATCGAAATAATGCTTGTAGGAACGGCTGCGATTGAAGAAGTATTTGTAGTCATTATTCTTGCCCAACAGCTTCGCAACCTTCGCAATAGCGTCGTCGGCCAGCGCATACTCCAGTCCCTTGCCCACCGATTCTACAGTGCCGTCAATGTCGAAAGGTATGTAGCCATACTGTTTCAGCAGGTTCATGCCTCGCTCGTCGAGCATTGCCGATGCCTTCATAGCACGAAAAGCGGCCTCTTTATCGTCAACGAACCCCTTCAGCACCATATCGGCCAGTACGACTACGCCGGGATTTCCCACCATACAATCGGTCTCATTGCCCATCAGATGCCAAACGGGTAGTTTCCCTTGCTGCTCAAAGATGTGCAGGAACGTTTGAGCCATATCGTGTTGTTTCTCGGGGTGTATAAGCGTCATAAGTGGATGGGCAGCCCGATAGGTGTCCCAGAGCGAAAACGTGGTGTAGTTGGTGAAGTCGCCCCTATACACTTTCCCGTCAGAGCCGCGATAACTGCCCGTGACGTCGCAGAACACCGAGGGGGCCGTCATAGTGTGGTACATCGCCGTATAGAATATGGCTCGTGTGCGAGGGTCATTGGTTTCTATGATAATCTTCCCCAGTTCGTCGTTCCACGCTTTGTCGGCCGCTGCCACCGTTCCTGGAAAGTCCCATCCGGGCAGTTCGGCCCTCATGTTTGCCTTTGCCGCATCGATGCTGACGGCCGAGAGCGAGCATTTTATGAGCACGGGCTTTGTAACATCATCGATGGTCAACACCATGATGCTGTCGCCCTCCTGCCGCTTGATGCTCACAGGCGTAGAGAACTCTGCAGCGAAGAACACCTGCTGGTCTTTTGCCCATCCCGATGAACGGCGCGAGCCTGTTATCAACGTCGGTGCTTCTTGCTGGATGGTGCTCTCCACCCAACGGTCCCAGCCAATGCCCCATTTCAGGTCAATGCGCATCATCGCCTGCTGTTGATCTGCGCCAAAGGTATAGCGGTGAAATCCCACCCGCTGTGTTGCCGTCAGCTCTACGAAGACGTTGGGTTGCTGCAGACGTATGGCGTAGTAGCCTGGTCGCACCGTCTCGTTGGCATGCGAGAAGCGAGTCTCCTTACTATCACAATGGGCTACGGGCAGGAACAACACATCGCCCAAATCGCCCACGCCTGTACCACTGAGGTGCATGTGACTGAAGCCCGTCAGCACCGAGTCACTAGCATGATAGCCCGAGCACCAATCCCAGCCTCGGCAGTGCTGTGTAGGGCCAAGCTGTATCAGTCCGAAGGGCACATTCGCCCCCAGGAACACATGTCCGTGACCACCCGTACCTATCCAGGGGTTCACGTAGTCGGTAAACCTGCTGCCGCCCTTGCTGTTGTCGGCAGCCTCCGCGCCGCTCACTATCAGCAGCGCCATCAGCATAATCATTATGAGTTTCTTCATTGTATCAGCTTTTTCTCGTTGCAAATTTAGTAAATATTTTTCCATTTTTGACGGGCTCGAAAGTCTTTTTGAGGGTCTAATTAGATTTTTGATGTTTTTTGTTCACAATATAGATAAAATATCCTATATTTGTAGCGAAACAACATAAAAAGAGATGAAGAAAACCATTATAGCGCTACTACTTGCAACACTATCACTGGCGACACATGCCAGCTGGCAGGCATCTGTTCCTTACAAGAACCCGAAACTGCCCGTAGAAGAGCGTGTGACCGACCTGCTTAGCCGCATGACCCTCGAAGAGAAGGTTGGGCAGATGTGTTGTGCTCTCGCATGGAACTACTATACCATCGGCCCATTACGCGACACCATCCACCCTTCTGAGAGTTTCAAGAAAGATCTTACCGAGCGGCACATCGGTATGCTTTGGGGCACTTTCCGCGCCGACCCGTGGACACAAAAGACACTTACCGACGGCCTGAACCCCACGTTGGCGGCTAAGGCTGCCAATGCGCTGCAACGCTATGCTATCGAACACACGCGCTTGGGGATTCCGCTCTTTTTAGCCGAAGAAGCACCCCACGGCCACATGGCCATAGGCACAACCGTCTTTCCAACTGGGCTGGGAATGGCAGCCACGTGGTCGCCACAGCTTATGGAACAGGCGGGAGCGGTCATCGCTCGTGAGATACGTCTGCAGGGCGGGCACATCAGCTACGGTCCCGTGCTCGATTTGGCTCGCGATCCTCGATGGTCGCGCGTTGAAGAGACGATGGGCGAGGACCCTGTGCTGTGTGGAGAGATGGGAGCTGCAATGGTGCGCGGACTGGGAGGCGGCAATCTGCAGAATCCCTTCGCCACGCTTGCGACGATAAAGCACTTCATTGGTTACGGCACTACTGAGGCTGGACAGAATGGTTCACCTTCAGTTGCCGGACCGCATGAGCTCGAAGAGTGTTTGCTGCCTCCGTTCAAGAAAGCTATTGATGCCGGAGCACTCTCGGTAATGACCTCCTACAACACTATCGATGGCACACCAACCACGTCCAACAAAGCACTGCTCACAGACGTATTACGCCATCGGTGGGGCTTTCGCGGGTTTGTGGTGAGCGACCTGTATAGCATCGATGTGATGTGGAACACCCATCATGTGGCTCGTAACCGCCAGGAGGCCGGCGTGATGGCCCTCAATGCCGGCGTTGATGCCGACCTGGGAGCGCAGGCTTTTGCACAGCTCACCGATGCTGTGCATAAAGGAATGGTGTCGGTTGACGACATCGACAAAGCCGTTGCCCGCATCCTTCGCATGAAGTTTGAGATGGGGCTCTTCGAGCATCCTTTTGTCGATGAGGATGCTGCCAAGCGGCTGGTGCTTTCTGACGCCCATCGGCAAGTAGCGCTTGATATGGCCCGAGCATCTATCACCTTATTAAAGAACGATAACGGCGTGCTACCCCTGAACAAAACGAGCAAGGTGCTGGTGTGCGGTCCAAATGCCGATAATGTCTATAACCTACTGGGCGATTACACAGCACCACAGGAGGAAGGCAATGTGACCACAATTCTTGGCGGCATACGCGACAAGTTGAATGCTCAGCAGGTAAGCTACGTGCGTGGCTGTGCCATTCGCGACACCACTACATCCAACATTTCTGCAGTCGTTACTGCCGCCCGCGATGCCGATGTTATCATAGCAGTCGTGGGAGGCTCTTCGGCACGCGATTTCAAGACCAGTTACAAGGAAACCGGAGCTGCCGACGCCACACAGCAAACACTTCAAGACATCGACTGCGGCGAGGGTTTCGATCGTGCCACACTCATCCCCTTAGGCCATCAGATGCAGTTGCTCAAAGCACTCAAGTCGACCGGCAAACCACTCGTCGTGGTATACGTCGAGGGCCGCCCGATGGATAAGCGCTGGGCGGCGGAGAATGCCGACGCCCTACTCACGGCTTACTATCCCGGTCAGGAAGGAGGAAAGGCTGTTGCCGACGTGCTCTTCGGAGACTACAACCCCGCCGGCCGACTGCCCATGTCGGTTCCGATGAGCATCGGTCAGTTACCCGTCTACTACAACAAGCGCCCCCCCATGCCACATGACTATGTGGAGATGAGTGCCAAACCACTCTATGCCTTTGGCTTCGGTCTTTCTTACACCACCTTCGACTACAGCAACCTTGAGATAGATCAGCCGGGCCCCACGACACTGCACGTGCGACTCAACGTCACAAACAGTGGCTGCTACGACGGCCATGAGGTTGTTCAGCTTTATGTACATCACGACTATGCCTCCACCGCTCAGCCCCTAATGCAACTGAAGAAGTTCAAGCGAATCTTCA
The DNA here is from genome assembly GCA_900318065.1 of uncultured Prevotellaceae bacterium. Classification (GTDB taxonomy): domain Bacteria; phylum Bacteroidota; class Bacteroidia; order Bacteroidales; family Muribaculaceae; genus Sodaliphilus. Next base: position 20,789 of record ONIY01000016.1, on the reverse strand, counting down.
TCCCCAAAGGTGAAACCCGAGAGGTGAGCTTCACGCTCACTGCCGAAGACCTTTCCATTGTCAATGCCCAGCTTCAGCACGTTGTAGAGCCGGGCAACATCCAACTGATGATAGGCTCCAGCTCCGACCGCATCATGCTGCGACAAAACATACCTACTCCCAGTACTGCCCCCTCACCACCCAGCTCTGACCACTCAGTTCTAAACTACGTCAACCCATTCATTGGCACAACCAACTACAGTGCCTGTCATCCCGGAGCAGTACTTCCTAACGGCATGATGTCGGTGGTGCCTTTCAACGTGATGGGCAGCGAGCTGAACCACTACGATAAAGACGAGCGATGGTGGTCGGCCCCTTACGACAACACGAACAAATATTTTACAGGTTTCGCCCACGTGACCCTAAGCGGCGTAGGCTGTCCGGAGATGGGCACATTGCTGACAATGCCTACGACAGGCCCTCTCGATGTGGACTATCACCACTACGGAACAGAATATGCCGACGAGCAGGCCTCACCGGGATATTACGCTGTGCGCCTGAAGAAATACGGAGTACGTTGCGAGGTAAGCTCCACGCTGCGCAGTTCGGCCGAGCGCTACACTTTTCCGAAGGGCGAGGGACACATCCTGCTGAATCTCGGTGCCGGACTGACAAACGAGGTGGGCGGTATGGTGCACCGCGTGAGCGAAACGGAAATAGAGGGCTATAGGCTGCTAGGCAACTTCTGTTATCAACCGCAGGCGGTCTTTCCCATCTATTTCGTGATGAGGGTGAATAAGCGACCAGTCTCTTCGGGCTACTGGAAGAAACAGCCGCCGATGTCGGGACCAGAGAAAGACTGGGATGCCGACAACGGGAATTACAAGCTCTACACCGCCTACGGAAAGGAACTGGCGGGCGACGATGTGGGCTATTACTTCAGCTATCATTGCGAGGAAGATGAGCAGATAGAGGTGCAGATGGGTGTGTCGTTTGTCTCTATTGACAATGCCCGCGAGAACCTAAACGCCGAACAACCCCTCTTCGTTTTCGACGATGTTCACCAGAAAGCCCGCGACCAATGGGACGCGACACTAAGTAGGGTAACGGTTGAGGGCGGCACCGAGGCTCAGCGACGCATGTTCTACACTGCACTCTACCACACGCAGATACACCCTAACATCATTCAGGATATCAACGGTCAGTACCCCAAGATGGAATCATTGGATGTAGGCACCACAAGCGGTAACCGCTACACGGTATTCTCGTTGTGGGATACCTATCGTAACGTCCATCCGCTCAATACCCTACTCTATCCCGACAAACAACTCGATATGGTTAGATCGATGATTGCGATGTACAGGGAATGGGGCTGGATGCCGAGATGGGAACTCTATGGGCGAGAAACCTGGACCATGGAGGGCGACCCTGCTATTCCCGTCATTGCCGACACCTGGCTGAAGGGACTGCGCGACTTCGATATCGCAACAGCCTATGAAGCGTTCTGCCGCTCGGCCACCCTGCCTTCAAAGGATAACAAGATGAGGCCCGACATCGACACCTATTTGGAAAAAGGCCACGTGCCCATAGGCGAGTATGCTGCCGATATGTCGGGCGACAATTCGGTCTCACACGCTCTTGAATACTACATCGCCGATGCTGCTTTGGCCAATCTCGCAGAAGCCCTGGGCAAGACAGCCGATTCCAAACGGTTCCGCCAGCAGAGTCTCGGGTACCGACATTACTACTCAAAGGAAAGTGGCACGCTGCGGCCTATCCTTCAGGACAACACGTTCCTGACACCCTTCAATCCTAACGACGGTGCCAATTTCTCCAATGCGCCAGGATTCCACGAGGGCTCCGCCTGGAACTACACGTTCTGCGTCCCTCACGACGTCATGGGTCTCGCTAAGCTCATGGGAGGCAAGGAAGCCTTTGTCCAAAAACTACAACACGTCTTTGACGACCATCTCTACGATCCCGCCAACGAACCCGACATTGCCTATCCCTACCTCTTTACCTATTTCAAAGGCGAGGAATGGCGCACGCCGAAGATAGTTCGCAAACTGATAGACAGTTACTATAACGACACGCCAAGTGGTCTTCCCGGCAACGATGATTGTGGAACGTTGTCGGCGTGGCTCGTGTTCTCGATGATGGGGTTCTATCCCGACTGTCCCGGCTCACCCTATTACGCCCTGACCACACCCACATTCGACAAGGTGACGCTACATCTCGACCCGCGTTACTATCCTGATGGCGATATCGTCATCACACCCAAACCACTCAAACGCTATCGCATCTCTCACGAAGAACTGAAAAAAGGAAAATTCTAACCACGCAATAAGGCTTATGAAACGAGTGTTGGAAATATGTACAGGCAACATCGAGAGTGTCATCGCAGCAGCCAAAGCGGGAGCAGAGCGTATAGAACTTTGCTCCGCCTTAGACGTTGGTGGCGTAACGCCATCGTTAGGGATGATGCAGTGGACACACAGCACTTTCCCAGAGCTGAAAGTGCAGTTGCTCATTCGTTCACGTGGCGGCAACTTTGTCTATGACAAAGCCGACCTCGAGACAATGCTCATCGACATCAGGGAAGCGTTGCCCTACGTCAACGGTATCGTTTGCGGGGCATTAACTAATGAAGGAGATATCGACATCGAGGCACTACGGCTAATGATGGCGGCAGCAAACGGCAAGCCCGTTACATTTCACCGCGCCTTCGACAGATGTTGTGACCCTAAGAAGGCACTCGAACAACTTATCGATGCAGGGTGCACGCGCATACTAACCTCTGGACATGAGTCTTCGGCAGAGAAGGGCATTCACTTGCTTCGTGAACTGATAGAACAGGCAGGCGACCGCATCATCATCATGCCGGGAGGCGGTGTGACAACCATCAATGCCCGCATGATTGTCGACCAAACGGGCTGTAAAGAGATTCACGGTTCGTTCTCTGCTGGAACAGGCATCACTTCCACCGAAGCCGTCAAGCAGATGCTTGCTATAATTGCCAGATGACCTTCAGCAGTTTTTGCCTAGATTGATGGATGGTGTAACCCTGCCGACAGAACACCACTCGATTACTCTATCTCAAACGCCAACGACTGCTGGGCCGCTTGCTTTGGCAGCCAGACGATGACCTTATCGCCTTCAACACGATACTTCACGCGCTTGCCATTGACCACCAGACGGATGGACTTCTGGGGCAGATGGGTGGTCCAGCTAATTGTTTCTGGCAACTGCTCGCCCTCAGGAAGCCTGTAGATGGCATAATGACGGGCATTGTCCTTTGACTGAGTAAACCAGATGTCCCCCTCATTGTAATAAGGTGTTGTCGTAGTGTTGTAGATTGCCTTTCCATTAAGTTTCAGCCATTGACCTATCTCCTGCAGGCGGTTCACCACCTCAGGGTTTAACAGTCCGTCGGGCGTAGGACCTACTCCCAGCACAAGATTGCCCCCTTTGGCCACAATCTCTATCAACGTGCCTATGACCTGCGCCGCACTCTTGTAGTGGGCATTGGGTGTCCAACCCCAATCATCGGTCAGAGGGATGCAGCTCTCCCAAGGATAGTCGAGCTGACGTTCGGGAACGGTGCGCTCGGGGGTTTGGTAATTCTCGTAAGGACCGTGACACGTGCGGTCGACAACGAGTATGCCAGGCTGGTTCTTGCGGGCAATGGCAGCGAGTTTGGGCATGTCGATGTCTTGTCCGCGATTGTCCTTGTTCACCCACCCGCCATCAAGCCAGAGTATATCCACACGACCGTAGCACGAGGTAATCTCGTTGATTTGATTGTGTGTGAACTGTTTGAAACGCTCCCAACGCTGCCGATGCTGGTCGATGGGATAGTTCACGTTGCGACCTTTCTTGCCATACGTGTCCCACCAATAGTCCTGCGAGTGCCAGTCGGGCTTCGAGAAATAAGTACCTATGACAAACTGCTGCTCGCGAAAGGCATCGAGTACATAGCGAAGCACGTCGCGGCGAGGGTCATCGCGGAAGGCATGACGGGCAATAGTAAAGTTGGTCTCGTGCGAATCATACATGCAGAAACCGTCGTGATGCTTCGTGGTGAAAATCATATACTTCATCCCGCCGTCACGACAGGCCTGCGCCCATTGTGAGGCATCGAAACGCGTGGGACAAAACTCCTCGGCCAGCCCCCAATACCAGTCAAGATACTGCTGATAGGTACGCGTAGTGTCACGGGTAATCCAGTTTTCATCGCAGATAGACCACGACTCCACGATGCCAGCAGCGGAATAGAGCCCCCAGTGGATGAGCACACCAAACTTCAGGTCCTTCCACTGTTTCAGCCGGCTTACAACCAATTCGTCGCTCGGCCACTCGTAAGTTGACGACTGCTCGTGAACGTTATTGTCCTGTGCCGCGACAGATGTCAACATCGCCCAAAGGACGGATAATACCAATATTCGTTTCATATCCTTCTGTTGTTTTTGAAAATCAAGCCACCCTATAGTAAGCGTTGCAAAGGTACAAATAATTACTCACACATCATATATAGCACATTTTTTTGCAAAAAAAGGGTGTCTCCAATTTGAGTAACTATTCAGCAAAATTTCCGCCAGCCAATCAGCCGGAGGCTGATTCGTCACAATCGCCCAACGACTATTCGCTGAATAGTTAGCAATTTGAAAACTTTTGTTAAAGATAACTAAAAACAGAGTGTTATAGGCTCTTAGCGTTAAGAAAACAGGATAAAAGTGTACTTTTGTAATCTGTAAGTACGTCCATAAGTCGCTAAGACAAACCATCTAACCTACATAAATCAATTGATTAGCGTGAATATGAAATTTTCAACCCTACTCCTGATATGCCCGATGATAATGGCTGCACAGACCAACGAAGTGACCAACCTGGCACTACACCGTCAGGCATGGGCATCGTCGGCCATAGACTACAACATGACGGCACACCTCGTGACCGACGGCATCAACGACTCAACGAAGCCTATGCCACTTACGGTGCGCACGCCTGGGGGACGGCTGCCGCGACGCGAGGCAGAATGGACACTCGACGGCAACGAGTGGTCGAGTAACGTGGTGATGGGCGACACGACGTGGATTGAATATTCATACGGTACTACTGAGGTGCTATGGTTCGCGGGTGCAAGGAAAGTGAAGATTGATGGGCGAGTGGCCTATGACGACACCAAGGCCACAAAGGGCTACCGGCTGGCCTGGCAGGTGTCGGACGACGGCCAGACGTGGATAACGGTAGGCGAGGTGCACGGCGACGGGCTGCCGGGCAAGGCACTGCAATATAAGCTGCACAGCGACCCTAACAAGCAGGAGGACTCGAGCATGCTGCCGGCGCGGGTGCTGGACTGCGAAATCACTTCTCACCTCTCACCTCTCACCTCCAAATTCTCACTTTTCCGGCTGTTGTTGGAGATGGAAGGGGCGGCCTACTGGGACCTGCACGACATGCATTTCTACGACGAGGCTGGACAGGAACTGTGGATGCAGTCGTCACAGCAGTTCTGCTCAATGTGGATGAGCGAAGGCGGCGGCAAGCAGTGGCTGAAGGTCGACCTCGGTATGCCATGCCATATCGACAGCGTAGTGCCTCACTGGTATCAGGAACCACTCCGCTGGCACACCGAGGTGGAGGACGAGGGCCGCACGGTGTGCATAGTGATGGAAGAGCCAAACGAGAGCGGCTATTACGCCATGCGCGAATTAGAGACTTGGGGAACAGCGTCGGCACGCCCAACCCTTGACCCTCAACCCTCAACCACCTTCACCTGGCAGTTGCAGCGCGCATCAGAGGTATATGCCACGGGCGAAGAAATCTCATCGACCTACTTCACCACCGACGACTGGATTCCAGCAACGGTGCCGGGCACGGTGCTCACCTCCTATATAAACATAGGCGCAGTGCCCAACCCAAACTATGCCGACTGGGTTGACCAGATATCAGAGTCGTTCTTCCGTTCGAACTTCTGGTATAGGGGAATAAAAACAATATACTCCCATCCCTCACAGGGAGGTGCCGGGGGCGAGTCCAACGAATCAGTTATCCTCTGTTTCGACGGCATCAACTGGAAAGCTAACGTCTTCTTCAATGGAGTGAAGTTAGGCCGCATCGAGGGAGCATTCCAGCGCGGGCAGTTCGACGTGACAAGACTGCTACGCGACGGAGAGAACTACGTGGCCGTTGAAGTCATCTGCAATGAGCACTTCGGGTCGCCAAAGGAGAAAAACGAGAACACCACACAGTTCAATGGAGGCATCCTCGGAGCCGACAATCCCACGTTCCATGCCTCTATCGGATGGGATTGGATAACAACGGTAAGAGGCCGGGAGGTGGGCATCTGGAACAATGTCTACCTCAGGCGAGTACCCGGCGGTGTCGCGCTCAGCGACCCCTACGTCGAGACTTGTTTAATCAGTAAGGATAAAGAAGGAAAAAGGAAAAAAGCAAATAGCACCCACGTCAGCCTCCGGCCGGCCGTGTTCGTCAAGAACATCAGCAGCAACAGCTTCAGCGGTACGCTGAAGGGATGGATTGGCAACGTCACATTCCAGAAACACATAACCCTGCCAGCCAACGCTGAGCAGGAGGTGACCTTCTCGCCACAGGACTTCCCACAGCTCACCAGTCCCCACTTCCGCCTTTGGTGGCCTAACGGCTACGGCCAACCCTATATGTATCAAGCAGGATACTGCCTTGAAAGTGATGAACAAAAAGCGAATAGTGAAAAACTGGTGTATAAGGCAGGACTGCGCCAGCTCACCTACGAACACATCAACGACAGCCTGCTTATCTACATCAACGGCCGACGATTCGTGCCGCTCGGCGGCAACTGGGGCTTTTCAGAACACAACCTCCAGTACAAGCAACGGGACTACGAGGCTGCCGTCGCCTACCACAAAGACATGAATTGCACCATGATCCGCAACTGGGTGGGGCAGACAGGTCACCACGAGTTCTACAACGTCTGCGACTCCCTAGGCATCTTGCTCTGGCAGGACTTCTGGCTCGCCAATCCCGCCGACGGACCCGACCCCTACGACGAGAGCATGTTCCTCAACAATGCAGAGGACTATGTGCGCCGCATACGCCAGCATGCCGCCATCGGCCTCTACTGCGGGCGTAACGAAGGCTATCCGCCACCAAACATCGACCGCAAACTGCGCCAGTTTGTTAGCCAGCTCTCGCCCGGCATCGGTTACATAAGTAGTTCGGCCGACGACGGCGTGACAGGCCACGGGCCATACTGCGCCCAGCCCCCGAAGGTCTATTTCGAGCGGCAGAGCGGCAAAATCCATACCGAGCGAGGCATGCCCGCCGTGATGAACATCGAGAGCATGCAGCGCACACTGTCTCCCGATGCACTTTGGCCACAGTCCGTTCAGTGGGGACAGCACGACTACACGATGCTCGGAGCACAGCGAGCCCAGGAATTCAACAGTATGGTAGCTAAAGCCATGGGCAAGGTAAACAATGCGCAACCCAATTCTCAATTCTCACCTCTCACCTCTCAATTAAACAGCTTCACCCGCTGGGCACAACTCATCAACTACAACGGCTACCGTGCCATGTTTGAGTCGGGCAGCAAGACACGCTCCGGACTGCTCATCTGGATGAGCCATCCATGCTGGCCCACGATGGTGTGGCAAACCTACGACTACTACTTTGACACCACGGCAGCTTACTTCGGCGTGAAGAAAGCCTGCGAGCCACTACACATACAGCTGAACGCCCTGACCGACTCCATCGAGGTGGTGAACCTCTTTGCAGGAGACCATCGGGGGCTAACAGCTACGGCAACCCTCTACGACGTGCCCTCGGCAAGTAAGCTGTGGGCCAAGACCGCTAAGATAAACAGCCACGACGACTCAACCGTCGGAGTACACGCGTTGAATAAGGCATGTGAGCATGAGGGCTTTGAGGAGTGTGCTTCCGGTGACAGCTCCGCAAAGCTTCTGCGCCTCGAGCTGAACGACAAACGCGGCATAGTGTCCCTGAACGACTACTACCTTGAGGACTCCGGCGGCACACTTGCCGACATCGCAGCCCTGCCGCCGCCACAGCTTAGCCAGCGCACGGTCGTCACTCCCACTGCCAACGGCTACCGTGCCGAGGTCACGCTCAGCAACACAGGCAAGACCATCGCCCCCTTCCTGCGCCTGAACCTAAAGAATGCCGACGGCATGCAGATTCTCCCCGCTGTCTACAGCGACAACTACTTCAACCTCCTCCCCGGCGAGCGCCGCACCGTCACCATCACCTGGAAACGCTCAGACGGCGACACCGCCAAGCCCGTCATCGAGATAACGCCTCTGAACTGACAACCCACCAGCAGAACATGTATTCCGAAACATCTCCTATCCCAGCCACAATGGAGGATCTTTTCTCCTGAACTATTCATTTAGCAAAGTTCACACAACAACAAAAAAGAAGGCGGGCACCATGCTTCTTCAGCATAATGTCCGCTGCTTCTTCCGAGCTCTCCAAGTCAAGTGCCTGAAACACTCCCTTTGCACAACACCTAAGTTCACGATGAGCAACGCCGCGGCCACAATGTTCATTGATTTAATAGTCTTCTCCATCATGTCTTGACTCTTTCATGTTATTTTGTCTTCACCATTGATTTCCAAGCACTTGAAATGTCTCAAAATATCTTATTGTTTCATAAGATGTCATGAACTATCAAAAAAAGGGGGAACATGAGACACAAAAAAGAAATAACTCATTGAATATCAACGAGTTATTTACTAGTGCGCCTGATAGGAGTGAGAAGTTGCACAACAAAAAACAATAAGACATAACCATTGTTGATTTCCAGGCACTTGAGGTGTCTCAAAATATCTTATTATGTCATAACATGTCATGAACTGCAAAAAAAGGGGGAGCGCACGCTCCCCCTTGTCACACTATGAATAATTATGAAGTTATTGGCTTTCTATTTTTAACTAAAAATAGCAAAAGCTCAATCTTAAGACACTCTGCTAAAATGCTATTCTCCTATACTTTTCTGTAACATTTTGCTACAAAAAATACATGTAATGCTACATTTTCTGCCTTTTGTTTAATTATGTCGTAAAAAATTGGTTGGTCAGAAAAAACTATTTACTTTGTAAAAATGATCCCCCTTAAATGAAAAAGGCTAAGGCTTGCCACCTCCAAGTGGGGGCTAAATTTTGGTAAAGTACGAATTCTTAAGCAAGAGAAAATCAAGATTTTTTCAACTATTTTTCAATAATTAGTGCTTGATTACGTTATAAAAGAAAAAACATTATGAAAGAAGACAAATCTCAAGAAAAAGAAATAGACATCAAAGAAATAGAAAGAGTCTTTGATGATTTGGGCGTACGGCCAATTAAAGAAGAGAAACCATACGAATATGGGCAATCTAATAATGACGAGGAGGTTCTCACTATCAGACTGTCTAATAGTACTAATGCAATGATAATGATCTGCTGATATGCCAACATGGGATGAAATACTACATGAAATAGGTTCAACAATAAATGTTTTGGACCAAACACGCCGCAAATATGTAAAAGAACTCAGTACTTACACGGGACGTAATACAATTATATATTACTCCGCCTTTTTACAAAAACCTCAACTTTCAAAAAAGGGCGTTGATTTTAGTATCAATGATAATGATAAGATGGGGTTCATGACAGTAGTCAATAAACTTGATAGATCAAAAGGGTTGGACTTAATATTACATACTCCAGGAGGTAGCGTTGCTGCAACTGAGTCCATTGTATCGTACTTAAAAATGATATTTGGTGATGATATTAGAGCCATTGTTCCTCAAATGGCGATGTCTGCTGGCACGATGATTGCATGTTCATGTAAGTCCGTTGTTATGGGCAAGCAATCAAGCTTGGGCCCCATTGATCCTCAATTCGGAATTGTTTCGGCACATGCAATAAAAGAAGAATTTGAACGCATTATAAATGAGGTCAAGACTGACCCTTCAAAAATAATTGTTTGGAGAGAGATACTTCAAAAATACAATCCCACATTAATCGGAGAATGTGAAAAGGCTATTAAATGGTCTAAAGAGATGGTTCGAGGTTGGCTGGAGAGTAATATGCTGAAGCACGATAAAGTTAAAGCCAATAAAGTCGTTGATTTCTTATCAAGTCATGAAGATACTTATACTCACGATAGGCATTTAGACTTTAACACACTGAGCGGTCTTGGTCTTATTATCGAAAAACTTGAAGAAGACCAAGTATTGCAAGACAAAGTTCTAAGCGTTCACCACTCAACCATTATAAGCATGTCACAAACCCAGGCAACAAAGATTATTGAAAACAATATGGGAAAGGCTTATATTCAGTCTGTTTAATCCCTCCTCAATAATATGTTCTACCCATAAATCCGCATCCTGCGGATTTTTTTTCGACTTTTTTTTCAAAAAACGCCAGAAAACTTGCATAAAAGTAGAAAAATTACTACCTTTGCATTGTTAAAAATTGATTTATATGAAAACATATAAAGTTATAGACGTTATAAAAATGCTGAAGCGTGACGGATGGGTGCTGGTGGCTATCCGCGGCAGCCACCGCCAGTTCAAACACCCCAATAAGCCCGGCAAGGTGACGGTCAACGGAAAAGAGAGCAAAGAGTTGGACCAATTCATTTTGAACAGCATTTGGAAACAGGCGGGGTGGAAATGACCCCGCCAACTCTCCACAAACATGAGAAGAAAACCAAGAGAGAACCAATAAAAACAGCAAAAAAATGGAAAAAATTACCGTAAACGTGTCGTGGTGTAACAAGAATTTCGCCGCAAGCCTTGGTGACAACGTACCTGGGGCGGTGGTATTTACCGCCGACAGCTTCGAGGAGTTGCAACGCGAGGCTCGTGCCTCGCTGGAGTTCCACGTTCAGGGTATGCTTGCCGATGGCGACGAGGTGCCCCAGTGGCTTGCCGATGGCGACTATGAGTTTGTTTTTAACTATGTCGATACTGCCGCCCTGCTGCGTAGCAGCGAGCGGTTCGCCTCGATGGCAGCGATAAGCCGCGCCACAGGCATCAACCAGCGACAGCTGAGCCACTACGCTACCGGGCTAAAGACTCCACGCCCCAAGCAGCGTCAGCGCATCGTGGAAGGGCTTCACAAAATCGGTCGCGAGCTGATGGCGTTTGCTTAGCCTTACCGTTTAACAGCATGACACGAAAGAATTACCAGGGCGATAAGCCCTGGTTTTTTGTACATATTAATTGGCAAAAAACAAACTTCTATAATCAATGTGCTGTGTCTCATTATTTGATTTGCACAAAATAAAAACATTTCGTAATTTTGAAAACTGTTTTACAACTAGTTTTTTATTTAAAAAAGAATATACAAACAATGGAATATCATCACATAAGCGAATTAAGGGAATGCGCAAACGCATATTTGTTTTTATTGCAAAACCATAAATTTGGTTATAACGAACCCACCAATGAGAGCGTGAAAAGATTACACAAAGCAATTGCTAATGTCAAACTGAATGAGATTGGCAAAGTGATGTCACGTTTCAATGTCAATCAATCCCTGATTATCAATGAGGGTGTTGAACCAACATTGATAATCATTGACAATTTGACAAAAGAAATTGGCAACAATATGCCCAAAATAATAAAAGAGATAGACCCCGAGGTTGGCAATGTCTTTAGGTTTTGCAATGATGTGAGCAAAGTGTTGAGAAATGAATTTGAAAAAATGAAATCCCGCCGTTACAACGACCCGACACGAGATGATGAACAAGCCTTTGAAAAATTGAATTTGTATTGTTGTGGTGGTTATGGAGACATTGCGTTTGATGATTTTGTGAAAGAATATATAATTAATGACCTTACCCATATTGCAATTGTTAGACGATTGAATTACTTGATTGGCAAATGTCAAAATGAGCAAATCAAACGTGAATTGCACAAACATTTGGATTGGCACAAATGCAATAAAGATGTTATAAGTGAATTGCATGAGGCGTTGGTTGACTTTATTAGGTTTTTTGACTATGCCACAGATGTGTCGCCCATACCATCGCACCACAACAGAGTCGAGGTGACAACACGTTTATTCAACGCCATTGAGTGGTGCAAGTCACACGACAAAGATTTTAAATTTCAATTGCTCAATTTCCCACTTTTGAAAGATGTTGAAGATTTGAGTGTATCGGCGACCACTCTTATTGAGGGCTTTGACAATTGGAGCTCGATTGTTGGCAATGATGCCGTAGTATTACAGTTGTTCAACGACATCGCATATTTTTTAGACAATGCCATTGAGCCCACAATCAAGCAACGGAATGGGAACGCAACGGAAATACCAGAATCGCAACTATTGTCATCTTCTGGCAAAGCTGCTGATGATGTTACACCCTCCAACACATCAACCTTCATGGATTTAATGTTGCTTGATAGCGATGAACAGAAACAAAAATTACTTGCAACATTACACTCACTTATTGTTGGGAAGAAAAAGAAAGGGAAATACGTTGCATTAGTATTCCTTATTTGTGAGAAATATGGCTTGATTAGCAAACCAACACACAATTTGTTAACGCCAATATTCGGTGAAATAGGCAGTAAAAGCGGTTATAACAACTATTTCAAAAAGGGATTAAGCGTTTATACTGATACAGAAATTATGGGAATTGAAGAACATATTTTGCCGTTTGTCAATGGTCATTAGTGGTTTTTAGTTGTCGGCAATTAAAGACCATTTCAAATATTTTCTCACCTTTCGCCTCAACTGTACTTTTGCCGTGTCGTTCTGTTGAGGCGCATTGTTGCAACGACCTTAACATGAGCCATCGGGGAGCGGATTGCGTGAGCAACAACGCATAAAAACAAAAATGGTGCGTTCCCCAACAATATTGACTATGAACTACACTAATTTTGTTCAACTTTCAAAAGTATGTCCTAATTTAGTTGAGACAAACAATTGCACTGACCTTAACAGGGTTCTTGAGTACTACCACTATAAAATTGGCTCAACATTAGATGCGGCAAAAGCCACTGGAATCCTTCGCAATTCAATTACATGGTATGTTTCCCGTTTGGAGAAAAAAGGCCTATTACAAGTAGTTTGCATAAAGCGTGATAAAACTACTGGCTATATGGCAAAGCATTATTGTGCAGACACTAGACAATGGAAATGTCAAGTTTCGCAACAACTGTCATTATTCGAAGACGAGAAATTTTGACTTGTGATTAAATTAAAAGAGATAGCCAATTCCATATTGGTTATCTCTATTTGTGCGCCTGATAGGGACACAATTATTGAAAAGTCATGATTTTTGGGATTTGTTGATTTTGTGCCATTTTCAAAGGATAGTGCAAAGGTAATCAATTATTTAGAAATACAAAAATTATTCACTCTTTTTCTCCGTTTTTCGTTATTTTTCAAATAAAAGGACAAAAATCTCATTTTTCGGGACAAAAATTTTGTCATGTGAATTATAGTGTGTATCTTTGCAAAGAACATTAAATATATACATTATGGCGACAATCTATTTGAGACTTTCAAGCAAGAAAGACAAAACGACATCACAAAGCGAGGTGTTGATGCGCTTCAAGCATGGCGACATCGCACAGAGAGCAAAAACCAACGTATTTGTAGAAGAAGAATATTGGAGTGATAAGGAACAATCTATTATCATTCCTAAATGGCGTGTTCTTACTGACGAGAAAAAGCTATTAAAAGACGAGCTTACAGACAAAACTAAACGCCTTAACGAAATCAAAGAACTTGTAGAGAAGTCTTTTAACAACACTGACAAGATAGTAGTAAAAGACAACATCAAGTGGTTAACAAACCTGATACATGATTATAATTTCCCCCCTGAGCCTGATCAAGAGCAGGAGGAAATTGTAGAACAGCCATCATTCTTTGATGTATTCACGAAATACATTGATGAACGTGATTTTTCGTTGCAACGCAAACGTCACATGAAAGTAGTGTGGCGCACACTCAAACGATTTGAGTTATACAAGAAAGTGGAGCTTTCATTTGACACTATCACCGCCGACACATTAAGCGCAATCGAGGAATTTTATAAAGAGGAGTATGGAATCAGTGAGAATAAAGGTTATTCCAAGATTCTTGACGCTGTTCCAGAGAGTCGCAAACCTCAACCCAGAGGAAAGAACGCCATTAACAATTTCATGCGCCATTTGAGAGCGTTTATATATTGGGCGATTGATAAAGACTATACAACTAACAATCCATTCAAGAAATACAAAATTGTGGAGTGTACTTATGGCACACCCATATATTTAACCATTGACGAGCGAAACAAGCTATATCACGCCAATTTCAGCCGACACCCACGCATTGCACGTCAAAGAGATATATTTGTATTTCAGTGCTGTATCGGCTGTCGTGTGGGTGACTTGTGGGATATGACTAAAGACAATATAGTTAATGGCGCGATAGAGTACATTCCGAACAAGACGAAAGAGGAAGACGCAACAACGGTGCGTGTTCCCCTTAACGCCATTGCACAAGAAATACTTGATAGGTATAAGGATTGTGACAAGTTGTTGCCGTTCACCTCACAACAACACTACAATAAAGACATTAAGACAATGTTTCGTGGCGCACATCTCAATCGTGTAGTAACTGTGCTTAATCCCACGACCAGAGAAGAAGAGAAACACCCATTATGGGAAGTTGCATCAAGCCACATGGCACGCCGTTGTTTCATTGGCAATCTCTATAAAAAAGTGAAAGACCCCAACGCAATAGGCGCAATGACTGGACACGTCGAGGGTTCTAAAGCTTTTGCCCGATACCGTGATATTGACGATGATGTTAAGAAAGAAATGGTATCAATGTTAGAATAACAAATGTTCAAGTGTTCAAGTTGTGAGAGTGTGAACACCTTGAATATATGAACAAGTGAACACCTTGAACGATTTGAACACTTTGAACATTAAATTATATACGAACATTAAATTTTAAAGTTATGAACACAGAACAAAACAAGAGAGAGAACAAACAAGAGTACAGCGACATCAAAGTTAGCAAGCCGACCGGGGAAGTGCTGGAAGCAATGCGGAAAGTGGTAGAGGCGCAATATTTGATAGAAAGCCTCGAACACATCGAGAAGCCGACAGTAGATAAAATAGATAATCATCTATATGCTGTGCGTGATATGCTTGATGATGAGTTGATACACCACATATCGATGCACCAGGGAGAAATAAATCACAGTTACGAAACTATCTGATAGGATTGGGGGGCATATCCCCCTTTCCACTCACTATTTTTTATATTCTAACGTCACATAAAAATTTTTTATTTTTGGCATGAATAGCGTTACAAGGTTCAAGGACTACACCGATAGCGCAATATCTGTTCTTGACTTAATCAACACCCCGGAAAAGGCAGAACGCAACAAGGCACATATATATAATGTGTCGGCGGACGCACACAATTTACTAACAAGGTTTGTCGCCTGGCACCCATCGAGTGACATTGAGGGAGATATGTTAGAGAACAAGATGAGTAAAGAAACAATAATGCGAGCATTGACTCAAAAGCGCAGATATGGCGCAGGAGACTATCTTACACCAATAGACTATAATCTATTCGTCAAGGAACAGAACACAGCATTATATCAGGCATTTTGCGCTATACTTGATGCCGACGAGTATAACAGCATAAAGCAGCACCGAAACCACATTGACGCAGACACGTTAATGTGGCGGTTGTGCAATCTGGCGAAGTTGGTGAACATGAAAATAAAAGATGTGAGTAATTTATTGGGGAAACCTGATTACGCACATTTGAATAGTTTTGACATGACTGTGGAGTTCTCGATGAGGGAACTATACAATTTTTTGATAAAAGAGAAAGTTTTATCAAAAATAGATTTTAGGCAGTTTGCCGACTGCATTGAACACGCACACATTAACGAGTTGTGGGAAAGTGCTTATGTGATAAATAATCGAAAAAGAAATTTGCTTCAATGCTTATTTAAATTGCTGAATCAGGATTATTATCCGAAAGAATGGTTAGAGCGATGTGCTGAGAATTTAGGCATTGACAAAAAGCTGATAAGCAATCCGACCAGGAGCGGTAAAACAGATGAATTCGAGGACAAATTGAGGGCAGTTTTGAGAGGAAAAACGACTAAATAATACATTTTCCCCAATTCCGCACCAATTAGACCAATTCCACAACAATTCTTAACCCGTTGAAACATAATGTTTTGATGGGTGTTTTTTTGTTAGGGGAAATTCCCCAAAAACAATGAAATCATTTGAATATAACCGCAGTAACTTTGCAGTGTCAAAGCGATGAACACCGACACCGCCAAGACCATACGGCAAACGAAATGCGCCATCGGTGAGTGCATGGGGAGAGCCGTTAATTAATATTTTTTTAAAAAATGAACAAAGAGTTAATTAATTTAGCAAAGGAATGTCCAGGGCTGCAAGTGACAATTACGTTAAGCGACTTGATAGAAGCAAACACGGCACTCATAGCCGACACAAAACGAGAGTTAGAACAGCTTATAACAGATCAGAACGCAGAGACCTATCCGAGCCGTGACAAAGTGATGGAGATGTTGGACGTGTCGCAAGCAACTTTGTGGAGATGGGCGAAAAACGGATATCTCGTCCCCCTGAATGTAGGCGGCAAGCGTCGCTATCGTATGAGCGATGTAAAACGTATTTTAGAGGGCGATGCCCAGAAAGGAGTTGCCGTATGATAGACGAAAAAAGCCTGCATGACGCAGGCGCAGGAGAACGACACAAAGGTAGTGATTATCTTGCTAATATGCAAGATTTTGAGGGAGAAAAAACAATGACCTCAAGCAATGTGTTGGCGCACGAGATTGCACCCATACATCCGCAACATGATTTCACCTTGATAGATAATCCAGAGCCAAATCCCAACGTCGGATTGTTTACCATCAAAGCCGCAAATGAGTGGATAGATGATGCGAGACGCAAACCCATGCCGTGTAAATTGTTCGGTCAGCTATGGTGGGAGCATGATGTGTGTGTGATGTTTGCGAGTGCCAACATTGGAAAGTCGCTTCTTGCCATGCAGATAGCGGACTCGATAAGCCGAGGAATCAACACAATGGGGTTGGAAATGGAAGCGCAACCGCAAAAGGTTCTTTATTTTGATTTTGAGATGAGCGAAAAGCAATTTCAAATAAGATACATGAATAAGGAAACTGGAACGATTCACCATTTTTCTCATAATTTGTTGAGGGTAGAAATTAACCCGGATTTTGTGGATTATCCTAATTGTGATTATGATGATTTTGTAAAGCAATCGATGATAGATGCAGTTCTTACAAGTGGCGCAAAGGTGGTTATCATTGATAATCTCACCACTTTCGGCGGCGGCACTGAGAAAGCCAAAGATGCGAGACCGTTAATGCAGTGGATCCACGATTTTTCACGAAAAAATGACCTCTCTATTTTAGTTCTGGCGCATACTGGGAAGCGAAGCAATACCAAGCCCATAACCATGTATGATTGTTTTGGAAGCAGTATGATACAAAACTATTGCGATGGCATGTTTGCGATTGGCGAGAGCGCAAAAGGTAAGTCAATGCGATACATCATCGAGCTAAAACAGCGCACAACAAATTATGAGTATAAAGAGGACAATGTTATAGAGTGTGAGATTGTTAATGATGATAATTTCACCCGCTTTAATTTTGTGGGTTATGGATTTGAGACTGAGCATTTACGCAAACTCGACGACAATGACCGTGAGAGCAAGATTGCACTTGTCAAAGAATTGGCATCAAAAGGAATGTCGGTGCGGCGAATACATGCCGAGACGGGCTATAGTGTAGGTTCAGTGCAAAGTTATATTAAAAAGTAGTTTATCCGTTCACGGCGTTCAGGTTTTATAACATGAACGTCGTGAACATTAGACATTAGAATATATGAATTACAGATTTCATTTGCCCACAAAAAACGAGCGAGAGAAAAATAAAGAACTCCGAGGAAAACGGAAGTGTCCGCAATGCGGCGAGAACACATTTGTTCCTTATCTAGATGCAATCGGTCATATTGTTGACGGCCGCAAATATGGACGTTGTGAGAGGATTAATAGTTGTGGTTATATTCTTTATCCTGACGGTGACGAGAACGACGCAAAACGCAATTATCGACCCATTTACACGCAAAAACCTAAAGCTCAATTTCTCAATGCTGAACAGCGAGAAAAGTATTTCAAGCCATCACTAAACAATTATGACAAAAACCATCTCATTACTTTTTTGAGAGGCGTGTTTGACGATGCGACAATTAACACGATGATAGAAGACTATTATATAGGCACTCACAGCCATTTTAACGGCGGTGCAACTTTGTTCTGGCAAATAGACAAGTTTGGAAATATCCACCGTGGTAAAGTCATGCAATATGACCGGAACACAGGGAAGCGCACCAAGATTAACGGAAAAGGTTTGGTTACTTCTATTCATTCCCTGAACGATTTGGGCGACTTGCCGTCACAATGCTTGTTCGGAGAACACTTGTTATCAAAGTATCCTGATATGTTCGTCGGCATTGTGGAGAGCGAAAAGACCGCCATTATTGCCAGTGGAGTTTTTGAGGGTTGTTTATTCCTGGCATGCGGTGGTTGTGGCAATCTTACTACATCTATGTGTCGGGCGTTGAAAGGAAGAAATGTTGTACTATTCCCAGATAATGGGAAATATGATGAATGGGCACAAAAGGGACGAGAAATGCGGCATTTGTTCAAAACTATTTCCATCGTTGACATAATGGAGAATCATGATGTTTTGGAACGCTATCAACTAAAAAAAGGTGATGATATTGGAGATATGATTATATCACCCAATTTCGACTTCAAAGACTTTAGAATTGAGTTGAAAGAACTATAAATTACGAATCAATTTTTGACCCTACAAAAGTAAGATTCTATTTTTCTTTTTAGGCGCAAAATCAGTAAATTTGCACAGACAATTAAAAAGGAAAAATTATGACAAATCAAATTGTTTTACAGAAAGAATTAGACGAAGCGGCATATAACTGCCGCAGTTCATTGCGTAAGGCAAATGAAGCCTTGCGAGAGCTTCACAAGCTCGCAGACTACCCAACCCCCAACTCGCTGTCAGACGTGACGGCAAGCAATCTATTGGCGTTCTGTGAGCAGCGTATCAACGCAGTAAAACACACCCCCATCTACACTCAAGCGCAAAAAGACAAAGCGATTGAAGACTGGATTGAGTGGAGAGTTAAAGCTATGCCCCATGTAGCAGCCGTCGAGCGTTTTGTCAACGATTGGCGAGATGTATCACCAGTACTTGACACATCAACAATGACGATACTAACGAGCGACATCGCCGAAAGCCTAACGCCGAGGTTCACAACGGAGATTCCACTTGCAGCACATCGACATATCACCCTAATTGATGAGGTGCGCCGAGCCATCAACGAGTTGCGAGAATGGGAAAGAGAACAAGATTGCAAGAAGTTTGAGCTAAAGGAGCTATTGAGCTTCACCGATGAGGATATACAACAATCGTGGGCGAACGGTTCTATCCTGACAGACCACTCGCAAGACACACCAAGAATATGCGCATGGCGCAACGCACAAAATAAAGCGATATTATAAGATTTTACTAACATTTAAATTATATAAGATATGATAGACTTTTCTAACCTCACAGACGAACAAAAAGAGTTCTTCAACAATATGTGGGAGAATCACCAGAGAGAGAACGAGCAGACAGACGATAGCGCAAAATCGTTTCAAACGTACATCGAACAACGCAGGACAATAGAAAGTGATCAGGCGAAAGCCGCCGAGGTTCTAAAATCAAAAATGATATGAACGCAAGGCGGTTGAAAAAAAGGATTAATCCAGAATGCAAGGATATCTCCATACAAGTTAGCTATGGAACTAACGATGTGAGGGAGACTCTGAAGCAGATGTTTAGAACCATTGCTTACCCGTGTGGAGAATCCTTTGCGTTGTCTATGGCAATCCCCGAGCCTGACTTGTTGCACTACTTCGAGAACACAATTTTTCAATTTTACGAATCCAAGACCGCAAAGGAGCTTTCCCGGTGGGCGGTGACTCAGGCGATTAAAAAGGAATTTGTAATTAATAGCACTGTAGAAAACTCTTTCTATCTTTCTCCCATCTTGAAGAATAGAGCAGGGCGACCGAGGAAAGTCAACGAGGATTAGGGCGTTTATGGTAGTAAAAAGTGACTTTAAATAAACTTTGTTCTGCCAAAATCAGGTTATTACTTGCAATAAGTAAGTTTTCTTTTTCCATTTGGGCGTTGTTCTGGATAATCAGGGCAACGCCTTTTCTATGTCACGAATTATCACTACCTTTGCGGCGAAATTGTTGCCGAAAGGCAATATATTTAATGTTCGTGAGCATTGTCGAGCGTGATGTTTGGCAATGCTTTCTTTTTTCTTGTTATGCGTTCAAGCTGTTCAAAGTGTTCAAGACGTTCAAATGTTCAGTTGTTCACATTGTTCATATATTTATAAGTTGAACATTGAACACTGCATTTTTCAGACGAAAAATACTACTGTTCCAAAAGTAATATATATTAGTCAAAAACTCCTATAAAAGAGGACATCGCAGGACAAAAGAACAAAAACGGGACAAAAATACATACACCTATCAGTGTTAATTTTATCTATATTGTTGACTGTCAACATTTTAAATAAAACTAACACCGATAATTTCGTGCGCCTGATAGGACTCGAACCTACACAACTTGCGTTACTAGATCCTAAGTCTAGCGCGTCTACCAATTTCGCCACAGGCGCGGTTGTGGTGGAGCGT
>ONIY01000005.1 GCA_900318065.1 uncultured Prevotellaceae bacterium | reverse complement strand
GAGATATAACCTTGATAGAGGTTATCGCACACGATGAATGTCTCAAACGGCACTCCCTGGAAGTCTGCTGGTATGGCATGGAGTCTGCCTATCCGTTGCAGACGTATGGGATATGACGGCAGCGTTCTGAGCCAGTCGAGCGCAGCGACTGCCTGCGCCACTTGTAGCGCAGTGATCACGAACCGCTGCTTGCCTTTCTTGCACATATATCCCTTCTCGCCATAGCGATGAAGGATAGTGATCTTGTTCCATCGGAAAAGGCAGAATGCCTTGACTTCATCAATGGAATACCCCTGCGCTATGAGGGTGAACAAATAGCGCAGTTGCTTTTGAGTCAAATCTTCCCATCGTGTGGGAAGTTTGATGTCGATAGTTCTAGTATCTATGCCCATAATAAAAACGGTTATCGTGCCACAAATGTACGATAACCGCTTCTATACTTAAAAGACACAAATTGCTAGAGATATTTTAGCAGGAAGAGGTAGCTGACTATAACAGACCAAATGAACCATGTATAAATGAGAACATTCTGTTTCCAATTCCATAAGCCCTTATTATATGCCGAAGTCCAGAAAGGACTACCAGGATAACGATTGAGGCCATAATGAACTTTTATTGCCCATCTGCGTTCTTTATTTATAAAGCGCAAAAAATAGGCAGCAAAAATAATAATGGGTATAAATAAAAATGCCAAAGATATTTTAACACAGTATATAGAAGTAACGATTATTGGTAACAAAAAAACAAAGAACCGCATATAGCCATCAGTGTGAGTAAATATATTAGCAGAATATGCTTCCTCTTCTACCCATTCTCCGTTATACCAAATTAAGTCAAAGATATTGTAAGTGTATTTCTTTTCAATCTCATCATTCTCTTTCATCAGTTTAAGTACATGCTTTTCATATTCATGTTCTGTGTCAAGACTTGATTTTGATTTAATCCACAATAAAAATTGTTTGTCGGGAACAGTATCATAGTCAGCAATCTTTAAAGCGACAGTTGCATCATAACACTTGATGTCAAACTTTCTCCCTCCTTGTGTCTTATCCTCTAAAATTGCTATGTGCTCTTGTGACAATTCACCGTTTGCTTCTGACTCATCTAGATAGCGCCTGATGTCACGTACTTCACATCCCAACAATTTTGCCAATTCAAACTTGTCAAACCATGCCATACCTCGAACGTAACGTGTTTTTACAGAGCATGGGACTATTGATTGTTCCAATGGGTAATAATCAATGTATTCCCACTCGCCGTCTTTGTATTTATTCATTGCACACATAGCTTAAAAGTCATGAATTGGCTTTAATTTGAAGTTGTTTTTGACTCGATACGCTAATTTATAACATGCAAATATACTACTTTTTTTCAGAACCAGTACCCATGTGCTTTCTTTTTATTCTCAAAGATAGGTGGCGTGAACAGTTTCGCCGTGTCGCTGTTGGCGAACTCGGCAAAGTATTCCTCATTCTTTCGCATAAGATCCACGATGTCACGCAGACCTTGAATGTCCAGCATATTGCCCTGCAACACGTTCACCAATTCATAATCCTTTACTTGCTTGGTGAGAGAAATCTATCAGCAAAGATACAATATTAGTAATCGCTATTGAAATAAAAAGTATCAAAAGTTATCAACAAATATCATTCAGCCAATTATTTCCACATTACATGTATTACTACAAGTTTCAACAAATAAATCGAGTAGGTCAGAAAACTTTCTTTTCCCGACCTACTCTACTTTATAGCAGTAACATTCTAAACATCAATGCTATTAATAGCTACTAGAGCGTCTTCGCCTTTGTCGATGGATGAAAGGACGTCAAACACGCGGTCGCTCCAGCCGGCAATAAGGTAGACATCGGGCTTAGTAAGCCGCATGGGCAACTGGCCGTAGCCTACGAGGTCGAAGAGGTAAAGCTTGGCATGGGGAGCCATCTTCTTGTACTTCTTCCACGAATTCTCAAAATTCTTATAACGGCCAGTGCTGTCCCACATCTGCATGTCGGTGAACATCATCACCTTGTCTATAACCATGTTGTTCTCAATGAGCCAGTCGATGACCTTGTAGCCATTAGTGCTATAGCCCACGCTATTGCACAAGCTCTCCATGTGACGAGTAGCCATCAGGATGTTGTCGCTGGGCATGTTCACAACCTTCCACTCATTACCGAAAATACCAGAGACAACTTGCTTGCAGCGGTTGCGAAGCAACATCGCCAGCATGATGCCTATGTCATAATTGCGAACACTACTTCTTGGGCTGATGGGTGTGCTCATCGAACCGCTCACGTCGCAAGCCAGCAACACACGAGTGTTCTCGTCAAAACCATCGATATTGGCCGCCGAGTGCTTCACGGCAGTTTCAAGAGCATTCATCAGTTCGGCCACATTAGCAGAGTTTACCTTTTCCAGCTCTCGATAAGCCGCGAGGTAGCGGAAAGGCAACTGCCTTGAGTGAGCCACCTGCTCGGCATCAGCGAGACGACCTGCCACCACTTGCATTTCAGCAGGCGAAACGCCAATCTGTAACATGTTGCGCAAGTTACGCATCAGTGCCATGTAGCCCAGCTTGCCACTATTGATGAGCTCTTCCCACTTCTCGCGGAAGGCAGCCTGCTTCAGCTCTTCAGTGTCAAACTGTTGCTGTCCAAGTGCCGAGAGTTCTGTTTCCCATGTGTAAGGGACCTCTAGTTCACGGTTAACAATCTTGTCGAAAAGAGCTTGCTGCTGCTCATCCTTAGCCTTGGGGTGAACCAAGAACAAAGCGTCACGAAGCTTTACCTCAAGGTTGTCGCGGTCGTACTTGGCGAACTGATACTCATCAAATCGGTTGAACGCCCGTTGCAGTCCATTCTGAATCTGTCGCGAAAGCTTGCCGAGCTTCTTGCGTGGGTCACTTGATGGATTTCGCCACTGGTAGCACATGAGCAATTCCATAATCTCGTCGGCTCGGAGCACAGTCTTCTCAACGGCTCTAGCCACTAAGTTATCACCATTATGAACCTTCGCAAGCTCCACAAGCAACAGCAAGGGGATGCTACGAAGATGCATCACGGTGCGAGTGTACACTGCGAGGCGCGCAACGAACTCGGGCGAAACTTTTCCTATGAGCTGTGCAATACGGTCGGTGCGCTCGTCTTGCTTCTCATAGAAAGTGTCACTGAGCGATGCAGTCACTACAGCAGTGTAAAGCTCCAACTCGGGAGCCATGGCATAAGCCTTGGCACCCTCATAATTCTTCTTAGTTGTCATTTCCTTTAGTTTTGCGTTGTAATTCATCTTCGTTACATCATAAATAATTAAACATCAATTTTTTAAAAGAAAACGGTGCGACAGTCGTGAAGAGCCTATATCCCGAAGGATGAAATTTGTGCTTTTACTAGCGAAGTATCTCTACACTACGGCAACCGTTTATAAATTGCAGAAGCAACAGGCGGGTTACGGCCGGGAATCACCATTATATTCCCCTATGAGGCGATGTGAAGTATCCGTTGCCCTACGGCATTCTGCTGTTATTCTAAACAAAGCAAGGCAACAGGCGCGGAGGCTCTTTTTTTATGAACTACACCAGTAATCTGGTGGCCGGAGTCGAACCAGCGACCTTCGGGGTAATAAGTCCCGACGTTCTAACCACTGCGAAGCAATCCTCTACTACGGCACTTGCTTTATATCTTTATAACAATAAGGTGTGATGTGACAAGCGCAAGGAGACTTTTATATAAAACTCCAGTGGTAATCAGGATTTGTGTTCCCGCACCTTTCCGGATAATCGCGAAGTAACTCCTTACTACGGCAATCTCCACCATTATACCCAATTTAATAACCGATTTGGGTTAATTCAATTACTCAAAGAACGCATTTTACGTTTCACGCTGCAAAGTAAAACCACGATTACGCAGTCTTTTTGCGTAATACGGTTTGTTTTTGAAAAAAATGCGATTTTTTTATAAAAATGGCGCGGAACTATTGACAAAAAGCCCACAAAACAGCTCTGTGAAGGTCTTATTGTCATGCTTAATAAAGAACGCCAACTGCTCGAGGCAATTGGCGTTTGCATTATACAAAAATGTCTTTGTGGTATTCGTGCCAGCGTTAATCTAGTTTCAGCACTGCCAAGAACGCTTTTTGCGGCACTTGCACGGTACCAATTTGCTTCATGCGCTTTTTACCGGCTTTCTGCTTCTCAAGGAGTTTGCGCTTGCGGCTCACGTCACCGCCATAACACTTGGCAGTCACGTCTTTGCGCACCTGTTTCACCGTCTCGCGTGCAATGATTTTGGCACCAATGGCGGCTTGAATGGCGATGTCGTACTGCTGACGTGGAATAAGTTCCTTGAGTTTCTCGCACATGCGTCGTCCCAGCGACACTGCATTGTCCACATGGATGAGCGAACTCAACGCATCAACAGGTTGTCCATTCAACAAGATATCCATCTTGATGAGTTTAGAGTCGCGGAAGTCATGGATGTAATAGTCAAACGAGGCATATCCCTTTGAGATGCTCTTGAGTTTGTCGTAGAAGTCGATAACAATCTCACCCAGAGGAATATCGAATGTGAGTTCCATTCGGTTTCCCGAGATGTAGTCCTGTTTAACGAGTTCGCCACGCTTGCCCAGGCACAACGTGATAATAGGTCCCATAAACTCACTTTGAGTGATAATCGAGGCACGGATATATGGTTCCTCGATGTGCTCAATGAGAGTTGGGTCGGGCAATCCTGCGGGGTTGTGAACCTCGGTCATCACGCCCTTCTTGTCATAGACCTTATAGGAAACGTTAGGAACAGTTGTGATAACCTCCATGTTGAACTCACGGCTCAAGCGTTCTTGCACAATTTCCATATGAAGCAGTCCCAAGAATCCGCAACGGAAACCAAATCCCAGGGCCACCGACGACTCGGGAGTGAACGTGAGTGAGGCATCGTTGAGTTGAAGTTTCTCCAGTGAGGTGCGCAAGTTCTCAAAATCCTCGGGGTCGATGGGATAAACGCCAGCAAAGACCATAGGCTTTACCTCTTGGAATCCTTCTATCGCCTTGTCGCAAGGTGTAGCAACATGGGTGATGGTATCACCCACTCTAACCTCGGCCGAGGTTTTGATGCCCGAGATGATATATCCCACGGTTCCTGTAGTGAGCACATCACGCGGCGCCATCTGCAACTTTAGCACACCAATCTCGTCGGCATTATACTGCTTGCCGGTGTTGACAAATTTCACGAGGTCGCCCTTGTGAATGCTGCCATTCACAATCTTGAAGTAGACAATAATGCCACGGAAAGGATTGAACACCGAGTCAAAGATGAGTGCCTGCAGTGGTGCCTCGGGGTCGCCAGTGGGTGCTGGCACCCTACTCACTATTGCCTCAAGAACCTTAGGAACGCCCTCACCAGTGCGTGCACTCACTCTTATTATATCCTGTGCATCACAGCCCAGAAGTTCAACAATCTCATCTTCCACCTCATCGGGATGAGCACTGTCCATATCTATCTTGTTGATGACGGGAATTATCTCAAGGCCATTGTCAATTGCCATGTAGAGATTACTGATGGTCTGTGCCTGCACTCCTTGAGTGGCATCCACCACCAGCAATGCCCCCTCGCATGCCGCAATCGAGCGCGACACCTCGTAGGAAAAGTCGACGTGTCCCGGTGTGTCAATGAGGTTTAGAGTGTAGTTTTCGCCATTGAGTGAGTAATCCATTTGGATAGCATGGCTCTTGATAGTGATGCCACGCTCGCGCTCCAGGTCCATATCGTCTAGGACCTGATTCTGCATATCCTTGCCACCCACTGTCTTGGTGAATTCAAGCAATCGGTCGGCAAGAGTGCTCTTGCCATGATCGATATGAGCTATGATGCAAAAGTTCCTGATATTTTTCACTGTTCTTGAGAGAATTAAAAATTAAAAGGGTTAAAGGAGTGATTGAACTGAATGTGACACAAGTGCTTATCACATAATTCCCCTCTCACGCAGGCGCTGTTGCCATTTCCAGGCGCTCAGCATAGTGTCTTCGAGCGATTCTTGAGCTTTCCAGCCAAGCACTTCATTGGCCTTCTTGGGGTCGGCCCAAATCTTTACGATATCGCCCTCACGGCGGCCCACGATCTTGTGTGGCACCTTAACGCCGGTAGCCTTCTCAAAGGCTGCCAGCAACTGCAATACCGAGGCTCCCTCACCAGTGCCAATGTTGAACACTTCCAGTGGCTGCTCGCTCTTGTCTTCAAGCATTCTTTCCAAAGCCTTCACATGTGCCTTAGCAAGATCCACAACATTGATGAAGTCGCGAATGCACGAGCCATCGGGGGTATCGTAATCATCGCCAAAGATGCTCAACTCCTTGCGCACGCCAATGGCAGTTTGAGTGAGATAAGGCACAAGGTTGGCTGGCACGCCATTTGGCAACTCGCCAATCTCGGCACTGGGATGCGCGCCAATGGGGTTGAAGTAACGCAGCAACGTTGCCTTGATGGGGCTACCGCTCTTGATGACATCGGCAATAATGTCTTCCGATACCTGCTTAGTGGCACCGTAGGGCGATGTTGCCTTCTTGATGGGAGCATCCTCGGTAATAGGGTTTTTGTCGGGCTCGCCATAGACGGTGCATGACGACGAGAACACAAATCCCTTAACGCCAAACTCTGGCATGAGTTCAAGCAGGTTGAGAAGGATGTTGAGGTTGTTGCGGTAGTACATGATTGGTTTCTGAACGCTCTCCCCCACTGCTTTGCTGGCCGCAAAATCTATGATTCCATTGATGCCAGGGTTGTTCTCAAACATGCTGCGCAGTACACTGATGTCGGTGCAGTCGCCTTTAACAAACACTGGTCTGATGCCAGTGATTTTCTCGATACCGTCAAGAACATCGATGTTGCTGTTAGACAGGTTGTCGATAATTACTACTTCATAACCTGCATTCTGAAGTTCGACTGTGGTATGAGATCCTATAAATCCCATTCCACCAGCTACTAATATTTTGCCTTTCATTGAAATGATATTGTTTTATTGTTATTCAAAATTTTCTAAGAGCATCGGCTATGCGCATTGATGCTTTGCCGTCGCCATAAGGGTTGTTTGCCCGGCTCATGAGGTTATATTCCTTCTCATCATCGATGAGCATCGACACGCTATCTACTATTTTTTGATAATTTGTTCCAACTAGTTTCACCGTTCCGGCATCCACAGCCTCGGGACGCTCGGTAGTGTCACGCATCACAAGAACTGGCTTGCCCAGTCCTGGGGCTTCTTCCTGAATGCCTCCGCTGTCGGTGAGAACAATAGTTGACTTGTTCATAAGGAACACAAAATCAAGATATTCCAAGGGCTCGATGAAGAATAGATTTCCCAAGTTCTCCAGATTTTCACCAAATATCTTGTGGATGGGCCGGCGCACATTGGGGTTCAAGTGCATGGGGTAAACAAAGTCAACATTAGGATACTTCCTGCTCAGGTCTTTAATAGCATTGCAAATGTTGAGGAACCCGTCACCAAAGTTTTCGCGACGATGGCCAGTAATAAGCACCAACTTGCGCTCACCACTAAGCCGTGTCACATCATAACCTTGTTTTTTAAGGCTTGCTGTGAGAGTCACGTCAAGGTGAGCATCACTCTTAATCTTGTCAACAACAATGTGCAGGGCATCAATCACAGTGTTGCCAGTAACATATATGTGGTCGTCGGGCACTCCTTCATCTAGAAGGTTCTGGCGGCTCAATGGTGTAGGAGCAAAGTCGAGAGTAGCGATGCGGCTTGTGATTTGACGGTTCATCTCCTCGGGCCACGGGCTATAGATGTTGTGAGTGCGCAAACCTGCCTCAACATGGCCAACTGGAATCTGCTTATAAAAGGCTGCAAGCGCAGCAGCAGTGCTGGTGGTCGTGTCGCCATGAACGAGGACCACATCGGGGGTCACCTCATCCAGTACTTCTCTCATGCCCAGGAGCACTCGTGTTGTGATGTCATATAAGTCTTGACCAGACTTCATGATATTCAGGTCATAATCGGGCTTTATCTCAAAGATTCGCAGCACCTGGTCGAGCATCTCACGATGCTGGCCCGAGACACAAACTATAGCCTCAAAATCTTCGTCCTGTTGCTTGAGACATTTTACCAGAGGTGCCATTTTTATCGCCTCTGGGCGTGTCCCAAACACAAGCATTACTCTTTTCTTCATTGCTAAAAAATATTTTTCTTACAAATATCGTGCAAAAATACGAAAAAATATTTTGTTAGACAAATAAATGCTTGCAACTGCAATTAGAATAAATGTGCAGCCTTCATTTCAAGATAGCGGTTAATTACGTTTACTGTAAGATTCTCAGGCTTTGTGAGAAGGGCGTAAATGCCATGTTGTCGCAACGTTGCAACTACCGATTGCTTTTCATAAGCAACATTTCGCGCTATTGCATGACAATAGTAGTCCTGCATGTCGCGCGAGGGTTCCTTGCTATATTCCTCAAGCTCGGCATCCTCAAAGAATACTACCAGCACCACATGGTTATTATTCAGTTGCTTAAGATATGCCAGTTGTCGCTGCAGCGCATTCTGCCCAAAGAAATTGGTGTAAATAATCAGCAGGCTTCGCTTGGTCACAAACCGCCTGATGTTGACACACAACGACGAGTAATCGCTCTCGCCAAATGTGGTCTCTTGATGATAGAGGTTGTTAAGGATTTCCTGCATGTGCCCAGCACTGCGTTCAGGTCTCACATAAGTGTCAAATTGTTTCTCAAATGTCACAATGCCTGCCTTGTCCTCCTTGTTCATTGCAATGTAACTCAAAACCAGCGATGCATTGATGGCACGGTCAAGCAATGTCATTCCACCAAAGGCCTGCTGCATCACTCGGCCCTTGTCAATGACATTAATAACTTGCTGCGACTTCTCGTCGCTGTATACGTTGACCATGAGCTTGTTACGCCTTGCAGTAGCTTTCCAGTTGATAGTGCGGTAATCATCACCACTCACGTAGTCCTTGATTTGCTCAAACTCGGTGTTGTTTCCTATTCGCCTAATCTTCTTTATTCCCAGTTCCGAAAGATTGTTGCTGATTGCCATGAGTTCATACTGGTTGAGCATCAGGTAACTGGGATAGACTTTTATTTCTTGGGGCTCGCCACAGGAGAAACGACGCTGAATGAGGCCAATGACAGTAGACACAAACACACGAATCTTCCCAAATCCATACACACCACGCTTAGTTGGCCTCAAGTGATATATGATAGTCTTGCCCTCCAGTGGCTTCAGCGACAACTTGAAATTCACGTCACGGCGCTGAAAAACGAAAGGTATCTCGTCGATAACTTTTAGACTTAGAGGAAACTTGAACTGGCTCTCAACCCTTATCTCCACTTTGTTCTCATCGCCATTAGAGAAACGCTCGGCACACAAGCGGCTTGCTTCTACTCCACGCTTGTGATACAGCATGATGGCTTCAACCAGCACTGCCATTATGAGCAAGGCGGTGGCAGCAATGGCTGCCACGTAGCACCAGTCGAACTTATATCCTGCCAGGAACAGCAGGACTATAAACGTTATCACCAAATAAAAGCGACGAGTGAGAAACATAAATAATAACTGAAAAAAGTGATTACTTGGGCACTTCAATCTTGTCGAGAAGCGACTGGGCAAGTTTTTCAACGGTGAAACCTTGCATCTCGGCATCGGCGCTGATGATGAGTCGATGCTCAAGCACCGCTGGCACAATGGTCTTGATATCGTCGGGGGTGACGAAATCGCGACCCTGGAGCAAAGCATAGGCCTTGGAACCTTGGAGGATGCATATCGAAGCACGTGGCGAGGCTCCAAGCTGGATGGCTTGGCTGAGTCGGGTTTGTTGAGTTATCTGTGCGATGTAATTGATTAGCGACTTGTCGACAAGCACATTATCAAGATAGTTGCGCATTTGCAACAATTGCTCAACACTCAGCACTGGCTTAACGTCATCGAGCTTTACAAAATTAGAATTAGTGTGGTGACGCTCAAGTATTCTAACTTCCTCGTCATAGCTTGGGTAGCCCATGTTAACCTTCATCATGAAGCGGTCGAGTTGGGCTTCAGGAAGACGGTAAGTGCCCTCTTGCTCAACGGGATTTTGAGTGGCGAGCACTGTGTAAAGTGGCGACATTCGACGAGTAACGCCATCGATTGTGCTTTGTCGCTCCTCCATCACCTCAAACATTGCTGCCTGTGTCTTGGCTGGTGCACGGTTTATCTCATCAACAAGGATAATTTGAGCAAATACAGGACCCTTGTGGAACTCAAACTCTTGAGTCTTGATGTTGAACACATTAGTTCCCAGCACATCGCTTGGCATCAAGTCGGGGGTGAACTGGATGCGCTTGAAGTCGGCATCAATGAGTTTAGAGATAAGTCGGGTGAGAAGTGTCTTGGCGACTCCAGGGACTCCCTCAACAAGCACATGGCCGTTGGCAAGGATGGCTGTCAAGATTAGGTCTACTGCCCTCTCCTGCCCTACCACCACCTCAGTGATGGCATTGCGCAACTGGTCTACTCTCGACTGAAACTCGGTTAAGTCTATTCTACTGTAAGTTTCCATATAGTGTGTATTATAAAATTTGCCTTAAAATTCTTTTAAAACATTATTAATGAAATCAATAAGACGTTTGGTCTCTTGGTCACTGAGAACGATATCGGTGTCGGTCTGTATGTTTTGAAGTTTGATGATATTGTCTTTAATGTCCTCGGCCTTCATGGCTGTTCTCGACACGAGCAACGTTATATTCTCGTCAATCAAGTTGTCATCGTTCACATCGATGAGTGCTTTGCGAAGCAACTCATGGGTCATCTGCTTATAATAGTCCCTCACAATCGACGCATTGTCGTGATGGCGATAATGCATCAAGCCTATGTGTTTCACCATTGCCAAGGTCTGATTCTTAGGTTCTTCTACTACAGGAATAACTCGCTGGCGGCGGCGAGCAGTGAAGATTAGCGATAGCACTATGGCTATCAAGGCCAAATACACCGCCCAGCGCAGTGAGCGATTTTCTAGGAACACCCTCAGTGGCGACTGTGACCGTTCGTGTTCCTCGATGTACTCGTCGCTGATTGTAGGGTCATACCTCACAATGGGCCTATTACCTGCCTGGCTGAGGATGCGCATCAATAATATTGCGCCTCCCGGTTGCAGCAAGGTATAATTATAGAAAACATTCTCATAGGTCACAAACACGAGTTTGCCCTTACCATAGTCCATGCTCATGCCTATAACCTTGTTGTTTTGGTCACGCATGATAACCCTGTAGTTTCTTGTCTTGGGGGCAATCACGTCATCGTCATGCTTAATGAAATTGACCTCTGAGGTGTTTGTCTTAAAGATAAAAGCCGCGCCCTTGTATACACTGTCTCTCACCCAGTGCACGGTTTCTTCATAGCCTGGTTTGATGTCATTGAATGGTATATTGTAATAATCCCAAAACAGTCCTAATTCATTGAGGACGGAGTCACTTGGTGACCAACTGCTGAAAAACACTATATTTTGACCTCGGTCCAGAATAGAAAGGAACATGTCTGCCTCTTTTTCCATACCCTCCCCAGGACCAGCAAATGAGTAACTGTCAACAAAGACAAAAGTCTTGTTGAGATCGAGAGAGTCGGCATAGGCTTCCTGCAATTCACCTGGCTTTACTTTGTAACGTCCATGAGTCGAATGCATGAGCAGGCTGTCAACAAGCTGAGACCCATACGGGTCAGGATCGGTTGAACTGAAGGATTTATCTTCCCAAGAGAACTTTTTGGGAATCTTTACCTCAACGAGCACGAGCAGGGCAAAGAGTATCAGCAGTGCAATGATAAAGCCGCGACTAATCTTCATGGTCACCTCCTTCCTCTTGAACAGGTATCTCAGGAATCTTGCTCAAGTGTGTCTTAATGTCCTCATAAAGAGCGTTTATCTCTTCATAGGTAGATAGCGATGAATTGTAGTTGCCATATCTCACCAGCACATATCGGCGAGTGAGGTCTTTAAATTGAGCCGACGTGAACTCCTGGGTATATTGCTTGGGGGTCTTGTAAATTCTCCAGTCAATAAAGCTGCCATCGCTCAGCATCTTCAAGCATTGCAAGTACTTGAGCCTGACAGCCTCCTTGTGATTGCCTGAGGTGAGTGCGGTGGCAATGTCGGCGTCAAAGTCGATGCCATAAATTGTATCCTCAACAATCTGATAATCATCTTCCACTTTAGTTTTCTTAGAGAAAAAGAACATTTTCTTCTTGTAAATGAAATAGGCAATTACAAGAAGCACGATAACAGCCAGCGCTATCCACACATAACGCATGTCGCTATGAGCAGAAAACACTGTGTCTTTCACTCCAAAGATGTCTTTAAAAAAGTCATTGATCCAGTCGCCTATGGCATCCTGAATTTTCTCAAACAACGACGGCGCCTCATCGCCTAACTCTGAGTCATAATTATATTTTCCACAATTGATATAATTTTTCAATTGGGCAGTGTCGCAAACTATAGTATCGCTTGGTAGTAGTGGTTTCATAATCAACGGTCTCTATAGGTTTGCAAAATTATCGATGTCATGGGCGATTGCCAGGTCGTCGTTCTCGCGAGCATTGCTGCCATAGTGAAACACAAGGCAGGTTATTACCAGCACCATCGTCAGGTAGCTGAAGAAGGACTGAACTATGAGCAGGATATATAGGATCACATCTAATCCCAGTTTTATAGACAACAGCGTCTCGGCACTTGGAACAAGGTTCTCGACCAGGAAAGCATATACCATAATTGGAACAGCGGTAACCGACTGAATGATTGAGATCACAAAAAACAAGGCACATATCAGTCCCAGCATCCTTCCCCATGATTCCTTGGCATGACCATAGGAGCGATTGAAGGCATCGCCTAGGGGAATTGCTTCCAGCACATAGTAAATGGGCACCATCATCAAGATGGCGCACAACACGGCATAGGCAAGCAGTGCCAGTATCGACACTAATGGCAAAAACATCAAAACGAACATCACTAATGAAATAATAGCCATTAAGGTGATGATGGGTAGTGATGAAACAAACACCTTCTTGAAGTTGCGCCACAACTGGCCTCTTGTGTCGCTGAATGTGAGCATCGACAAGTCGCCGTCGTCACTGCCCATGTAATACTGGAACAATGTGAGGATAACAGTGTAGGACAGGCACATTCCTATAATAGTGAGCAGCAACGTCAACAAGAAACTTGAATCGGTTGAACTGTACTGGTAGTCGCTTGCTATGGATTTGACCAGCGTGAAAGTGCCCACACTTTGCAACAAGGCAAGTGGAAGCAGGATGTAAATCGACAGTTTCAAGGCTGTGCGCCAGTTTTGGCGCAAGAAGTCGAGCGAGGTGTTGATTTTCTCGCCTACCGTGCGCCGGGCAAAAAGCGGTATCTTGCGTGTTATGTCATTCCTTGCTTCCATCGCGACGCCCCAACCAGTAGGGATAAATTATGTAATAGAATATAATGAACACAGCCGACACTGCAATCATGAAAATCTTTTGGTAGTAGGGCCACTCGAAGTGGCGGGTATAGAACCCCTCGATAAAGGCGGCAACAACAAAGACCGGCACAGTGCCCACTATTATTTTGAGTCCACGCTTGGCACTGCGCTTCAATGCTGCCATGCGGCTATAGGTGCCAGGGAAAAGCCACCCGTTGCCAAAGGCTATGCCGGCGCCACCGGCAATCACTATTGCCGAGAGTTCCAGCGTGCCGTGCAGCATTACTGCTGTCCACGACTCGGCAAGGACATTCTGGGTGTAAAGAAATGTGAGAAACGCACCAAGCATCACGCCGTTGCTAAAGAGGAAATAGCCCACTGCTATGCTTGTGAAAATGCCAAAGATGAAAGCCAGGAACGACACTCTCACATTGTTGAACATTATTGCCAAGAACGACTCCAGCCTGGAATCGCCGGCATAGACGTTCATGGGCATGCCTTTCTTGATATTCTCAAGTGTCATTTCTATGTAGCCATCACCCATGATCAGGCGTGGGAAATTATGGTCACACAACGTTGAAAACACTCCTATTCCTATCGAAACAAGGAATACCAGCAGTGAGATGAAAAGGTATTTGCG
Source organism: uncultured Prevotellaceae bacterium (assembly GCA_900318065.1). Lineage (GTDB taxonomy): Bacteria > Bacteroidota > Bacteroidia > Bacteroidales > Muribaculaceae > Sodaliphilus. The sequence goes on along the minus strand of ONIY01000005.1, from coordinate 84,899 downwards.
CTCGCGATACACAGTCCTGGGCACTTCTTGTGTCCAAAAGGTGATGATGCGACGCCAGTTCTCATGTTTCTCTTTGTAAACCTCGTTGTGGAGCTTGATCGTCAGGTCATTAAGGTAACTTGTTATCTCCGATTGGGGGTAATGCGACTGCGCAAAAGCCAAGTCGCTTGAGAGGTCAAAGTAGACGTTGGCTTTCTCGGCTGGCGATACATGATTTCCCTGGCTAATTATGTACTCATAATTATTCCACTTGCTGATATTTTGCTTGATGAAAACCGATTCGCGCATAGTCTAGAAAAATTGCCTTCTCACATTGTGTGCAAAATTAATAATTTTACTATATTTGCAAAAATTTTTCTTGCTAAAAAACATGGCTAATGTAAAAATCACATCTGGGCAATATGTAATGATTGAGCAAAAAATCGCGAGCGTGAGCGACCGTGTTTTTGCCCAGATGCTCGATTTGTTTTTCCTAATTTGCTATGAGTCTATTCTGTCACTGTTATTTTTCACTATAATATTTTATAATATGTCACCCAGTGACGAAAGGATTGCCATGTTCTTTTACGCCTTTTTACAGCTGCCCATAGTGTTCTATCACCCAGTGTGTGAATACTTCTTTAATGGTGCCAGCCCAGGGAAGAAGATCTTGAAAATCAAAGTGGTGCACATGGATGGTTCATCATCCACGCTTGGTTCCTACTTGATGAGGTGGATGATGTATATGCTTGAGTGCTTGCTTTTGCCAGGCATTGGGTTGCTGTGTATCATCTTCAACAAGAATGGACAGCGACTGGGCGACATGATGGCTGGAACTGTGGTAATAAAGAGCGACGACTACCTGCGACATCGCATCAACCTCAATGACTTTGGTTTTGTGAATGAGATGTATAGGCCCTATTATCCAGAGGCTGCCAACCTGTCGATGCGACAGGCCGAGGTGGTTAGGGAAACGCTATTGATAAACAACAGCAACAGGGATTATTATGTTAACGAGTTGAGTGCTAAAATCATGGAACACCTCAAAATTCCACCACTTGTCAATGGCAATAATGAGGCTTTCCTTAACACAATACTCAACGATTACCGCTACTATTCGTCAAGGGTCGACATTTGAGCCTTCACCTCTTTAAGTGCTTGCGCAAGCTGGTCGGGGCAAGAGGTGCTCTTGTAACCACACTTGATGCCCTCCAGTTTTGTTATCACGTCATCAATAGGCATTCCCTTGACGAGTTTTGCTATTCCTTGCAAGTTGCCATGGCAACCGCCATAGAAAGAGACATCGTCGACAATGTTTCCTGTTGTTTGCACTTCAATAACCTGAGAGCATGTGCCTTGTGTATAATAAGTGTGCTTCATTTCGCAATTGATTTATAATTATTTTTTCAGCCAGTTGAGCAATTCCTTGCGGTCGTTGATGATTATCACCGAATTATCGGGTGCTTGAATCAACTCATTTTGCAACAGTTCATCTAACGATGCTATGAGAGCGGGCCTGCGAGCGCCTAGGATGCGGCACAGGTCACGCTGGCGGAAGCGCAGCTCGATGTTGGTCGACCTCTGGCTAGTGAACGAGCTCACGAGCATGACAAGTCGCTCGGTAACTGCAAGGTGTTCCACCTTGAGCATCTGCGACTTGAACATCTGTGAGTTTCGCGACAGGTAGTTCAAGATGTTGTAAAGAAACACTTTGTCGCTCTGAAGCATTTCAACGTAGTCATTCTTAGAAAGTTGAAGGATTCCACAGCCCTCAATGGCCCTGAGTGTGAATGGATAAGATGTGTCAAGTCCAAAAAGATAGTCGGGTGCGATAACCTCGGGTGCTCTCAAATCGTGTGAGATGGAGAATTTCAAATTTCGGCTTTCATAAGTCATTCTCACGGCGCCCGAAATGATAAATCTCACATGAGTGCACTCATCACCCTTGTCGATAATCTTTTCGCCCCTCTTGAATTTCAAGAAATGAAAAGGGACTTTCTCCACCGTTTCGCTCAGGCGCTCGTGGCTCACGCCCTGAAAAAGCGGCAGGTGAAGCAACTTGTCAAACATGTTATCCATAACTCCAATTTATTTAAGCAAGTCTATTACTTCTTGGAGAGTGTAGCTCTTTTGCTCTCCGGTTGTCATGTCTTTGACAGCAATAGTGCCTGATTCCATCTCGCTCTCGCCCACCATGGCAACAAATGGAATGCCCTTGGCGTTGGCATAGTTCATCTGCTTCTTCATCTTAGCCGACTCGGGAAACAGCTCGCATGAAATGCCTGCAGCGCGCAATTGTGCCATGTGGCTTAGGCAGGTTTGAGCCTCTTTCTCGCCAAAGTTGATGAAGATCACCTTGGTGGTTGCAATAGTGTCGGCAGGATAAAGGTCAAGGCTATTGAGAACGTCAAAGATGCGATCGGCGCCAAAACTGATGCCCACGCCTGAGAGCCCGTCCATGCCGAATACTCCTGTCAAATTGTCATAACGGCCACCGCCGCTAATGCTGCCCATCTCCACGTCGAGTGCCTTCACTTCAAGGATTGTGCCTGTGTAGTAGTTCAGTCCACGTGCAAGCGACACATCGAGCTCTACTGTCGAATTGAGGTTTAACGCTGCCACTCTATCAAGGACAAACACCAGTTCCTCAATGCCCTTGACGCCGGTCTGGGAATTGGCGAGGAGCGATTTCAGCGTTTCGAGTTTTTCCTCGTTGCTGCCACTCAAGGTGAGCAATGGCTTTAGAGTGTTGATTGCCTCCTGGCTCAGGCCTTTCTCGGCAAGTTCGGCATTGACATTATCAAGACCTATCTTGTCCATCTTGTCGATGGCAACTGTGATATCAACTATTTTCTCGGGTGCACCTATCACCTCGGCTATACCACTCAATATCTTGCGGTTGTTGAGCTTGATGACGATGTTGATGCCAAAACGCTTGAACACCTCGTCAATCATCGAGACGAGCTCCACTTCATTAAGTAGCGAGTCGCTGCCCACAACATCGGCATCACACTGGTAGAACTCACGGTAACGTCCACGTTGGGGACGGTCGGCACGCCACACGGGTTGTATCTGGTAGCGTTTGAAGGGCATCTGCAAGTCGTTGCGGTGCTGAACAACATAGCGCGCAAAAGGCACCGTGAGGTCATAACGCAATCCTTTCTCACTCACCCGCGTGATAAGATGCTTGTAATCTCGGGCGGCAAGCAGATCGTCGGGAGCAGACTTCAAGTAGTCACCACTATTCAATATCTTGAACAATAACTTGTCGCCTTCTTCTCCATATTTTCCCATCAGTGTTGAGAGGTTCTCCATCGCTGGGGTCTCTATCTGCTGGAAGCCATACAGCAGGAAAACACTCTTTATAGTGTCGAAAATATAGTTGCGTTTCGCCATCTCAAGTGGCGAGAAGTCTCGTGTACCTTTTGGAATTGATGGTTTTTGTGCCATATTTATGTCTTTGTTTTTGCGTTGTTTCTTTAATCTTGCAAAATTACATAGTTTTTTTTTAAGAAAAAAATGTTAACAGTTAAATGTTGCGTTTCTTTGAATGTTTGGTGGATTATATGTAAATTTGTACCCAAAAATTGGATTATAATGGAAATACGCTTTGCACAAAACCGTGACATACCACGCATTCATCAACTGTTGACTCAAGTAAATAATGTTCATGCCAAAGGCCGCCCCGACCTGTTCAAGAGTGGAAACCGCAAGTACACCGACGAGCAACTACGGCAGATTATTGCCAACGTAGAGCACTCCCCTATCTTTGTGCTGGTCGACGACAATGACATGGTGTTGGGATACTGCTTTGGCATCGTTGAGCAGTTCATCAACGACAACAACCGCACCGACGTCAAGACTCTTTACATCGACGACCTGTGTGTTGACGAGAAATACAGGCGCCAGCACATCGCACGCCGGCTCTACGACCATGTGGTGGACTATGCCCGCAGCAACGGATTCTACAACATCACGCTCAACGTGTGGGAATGCAACCCTGGTGCAAGGGCATTTTATGACAACTGCGGCATGAAACCTCTAAAAACTTATCTCGAAACCATCTTATAATACTATGAACCTAATTGAAGCAATTAAAGAGAGGCACTCGGTGCGGCATTACACCAGTCAAGCAATTGAGCCCGAGAAGATTGAACACCTGCAGCAACTTGTTCAAGAATATAATTCACAGAGCGGACTCCACATTCAGCTCATTACCAATGAGCCACGTTCGTTTGGCGAGAGTCTGCTGGCTCGATATGGCAAGTTCAGTGGCGTGACCACCTATTTTGCCATGATTGGCACCAAAAGTGATTCTCTTGCCGAGACAGTGGGATACTACGGTGAGAAACTGGTGCTCAAGGCTCAGACAATGGGATTGAACACCTGCTGGGTGGGATTGTCCTATAAAAAGATTTCCAGTGTGCTTGACATTGCCAGCGACGAGAAACTGGTGTGCCTCATCTCGGTGGGATACGGTGCCACTCAAGGCGTGGATCACAAGAGAAAATCGCCCAATAAGGTGAGTGCCATCGACATTAAAACTGCCCCACAATGGTACAAGCAAGGTGTTGCCTGTGCCTTACTCGCCCCCACGGCCATCAATCAGCAGAAGTTCAAGTTTGATTTAAAGCCTGGCAACAGAGTGAGTGTAAAGGCAGGAATAGGCCCCTATGCTAAAGTCGACCTGGGCATCGTGAAATACCACTTCGAGATAGGCGCCGGAAAAAAGAACTTTGTGTGGGTATAAAAACAATCAAATCAAAGTTTTATCAAGAACCTTGAGGCAACATGACTATTGAAAATGGTTTAGTTCTTGGGCATTTCTCATGGCAACGCCCCTCTTCCGGCGTCGGTCATTAGTCCTTGCTTTTCGAGCTGGGCGCAGCGTTGCTTGTTAAGCTCGGTCCAGTGGCTGCCTTTGCGGCGAGGTGAGAGTCGCTGGGCAAGACGGCCGTCAGGCATTCGTTTCACTGTTGAGTCAATCCAGCCGAAACATAGGGCCTCTTCAACCACTTCTATATATTGCAGGACTCCAGCGGGTGGTTGCTTAACACGCGAACACACCACCCAGCATTGTCGCTGAGTGGTGTGGTTTTCTTCAAGCCATTGTCGCAGTTGCGACCTGTGGCTATAATCAAGCAGGTTGACAATCTCCACCTTTATCTTTTCTTGAGGATAAGGTACTGGAATGGCTGCAGCTTAACCGACTTGCGAAGCTTGAGGCGGCGGCCGTTGTACATATTGGTGACTTTGCCTTTTTTCCAGCTGGCAGGAATTCCAGTAAAGGTCTGTGGAGTGTTGCGCACATTAACGAGAACGAGGAACTTGCCCTTGCTGTCGCTACGCTCAAATGCCAGCACATTGTCATCGGGGTAACCAGTGACATCGCCACTGCGGAATGCCGAGTTTTTCTTGTAGATAGAAATGAGCTTTTTGTGAGTCTTCAGCACGTCGGGGTTGGAGCTCCAGTCTACTGGCACATAGTTGAAGAAGTTGATCTTGTCGGGGTAAGCAACTTCTTGAGAGCCGTAGATAAGCATTCCACCATGCAGGAATGTGGTTGCCACAAATGCTGCAAGAGCGCCATCAATGCTGCCAAACTGCTGTACGGTAGAATACTTGGTTGCCTCGTCATGATTGGTAGTAAAGCGAAGTTTCACTTTGCCATCGGGAATCTCGTCATATTCTTGCTTGTCGACATCGAGGAAATGGCTTGCCTTCTGTCCTTTAACAAACACGCGGTCGAGCGCACCCATGAAGTTCCAAGCATAGTTCATGTCGAAGCCTCCTTTTATAAGATTCTCTGGGTTGGCTCCCTCGGCAAGCAACAATAGCTGGCGCTTGCCAGCAGCCTTGCGCAGGCGTGTGAAAGCGTCGTTCCAGAAGTCGTAAGGCACCTGGTCGGCCACGTCGCAGCGCAGTCCGTCGAGCCCCACTTCGTTGATCCAGAACATCATGGCATCAATCATAGCCTCTCGCATGTCCTTGTTGTCATAGTTAAGGTCGGCGACATCGGTCCAGTCGGTGCCGGGAGGATATATCACGTTTCCATCCTTGTCTTGTGTGTACCAGTCTTTGTGGTCTTTAATCCACACGTTATCCCACGCTGTGTGATTGGCAACCCAGTCAACAATCAGTGCCATACCATGAGCATGGCATGAGTCAGCCAGGGCTTTCACGTCGTCGATAGTGCCAAATTCAGGGTTCACTGCCTTGTAGTCGCTAATGGAATAAGGCGAGTTCTTGCTCTTGATTTTGCCAATGGGATAGATGGGCATTACCCACATCACGTTGGCACCAAGTTTACTGATGGCGTCAACCCTGCTGGCAACAGCCTTGAGAGAATTCTGTGGTGCGAAAACGCGAGGATTAACTTGATACATCACCACGTCTTTCACAGCGGGTAACTTAAAACCAGTAGTTCTGGCATTAACGCTAAGTGTAGTGCTTGCTAGCATTGCGATAGCGCATGTGAAAAGGATAAATTTCTTCATGATTGTGTTTTGTGATTAATTTATGGTGTTAGGAGTTTTTTATATAAGCGATTCAACAATTTTCTTCACTTCCTCGCCAAGTTGTTGAGCCTTCTCCATAGTGTGGGCTTCGCTGTAGATGCGAATGATGGGCTCGGTGTTGCTTTTGCGCAGGTGCGCCCAACCGTCGGTAAAGTCAATCTTCACGCCATCGATGGTTGTGAGGTCTTGTTCTTTATAATGTTCCTCAACAGCTTTGAGGATCTTGTCGACGTCCATCTCGGGAGTGAGTTGCAGTTTTGTCTTGGCAATGCTGTACTGAGGATAGGTGGCCTTTAGCTCGCTCACTGTTTTGCCGCTCTTGGCAAGCAACGTGAGAAACAGAGCCACTCCCACCAGAGCGTCACGGCCATAGTGCAACTCGGGATAGATAACTCCACCATTACCTTCGCCGCCTATCACGGCACCAGTGCGTCGCATCTCGGTTGTAACATTCACCTCGCCCACGGCAGCCGCTGTGTAGGTGCAGCCATGAGCGCGGGTAACATCGCGCAGAGCACGCGACGACGACAGATTCGACACTGTAGAGCCAGGTGTGTGGCTAAGCACATAGTCGGCTACTGCCACAAGGGTATACTCCTCAACGAAGAACTCACCATTCTCCATCACTATTGCAAGGCGGTCAACATCGGGGTCAACGACAAAGCCCACATCGGCTTTCCCTTGACGCATAAAGTCTTGAATAGCAGTGAGATTTTCGGGTATGGGTTCTGGAGTATGGCCAAAGTTGCCTGTTGGGTCACAGAAGAGTTTTATAATATTTTCATTTTTCACGCCCAGTTCTTGCAGCAACTTGGGAATTGCAACGCCACCCACCGAGTTTACGGCATCGACGGCAACAGTGAAGTTGGCGTTCTTGATAGCCTCCACGTCTACAAGGTCGAGTGCCTTCACGGCATCGATGTGGCGACGCAGGTAGGTGTAGTTCTTCTGCTCACGGCCCAGTTTGTCGACCGGTGCATAGTCAAAGTCCTGTGCCTCGGCAATGCGCAGCACTTCTTTGCCTTGAGCGTCATCGAGGAATTCACCCTTGTCGTTAAGCAACTTGAGGGCATTCCATTGTTTGGGGTTGTGCGATGCAGTGATGATAATGCCACCACAGGCATTCTCGCCGACAACAGCAAGTTCGGTGGTGGGGGTTGTTGCCAGTCCTATGTTAACCACGTCAAAGCCCATACCGGTGAGAGTTCCCACAACAATGTTGAGAACCATACGGCCCGAGAGGCGTGCATCACGTCCCACAACAATCACATTAGATTTGCAATCGCTGTTGCGACGAATGAATGTTGCATAGGCAGTAGTGAATTTCACAATGTCGAGTGGCGACAATCCTTCTCCTGCTTTGCCGCCTATAGTGCCACGAATTCCTGAGATTGATTTTATTAATGACATAAGTTTATGTTTAGTTTAATCCGTTTTTAAACCTGAGTGCGGAAGTATCTCACGTGATACAAGTAAGGAATCACAGCAGCCATCTCGCTCATCCATCCATACTGTGACTTGATGATGAGATTGACTTCGCTGTTCACACCCACAAAGGTGAGAGGCAGCTGAATGCCGTAGCCCCACTGCGATGAGACGTTGAGCGTGTAGTTTCCATATAGGAAATAGCTGGGAGCAGCATTCATGTCGCCCTCATTGCCCTGACCTACCATCTCGCCATATTCATGCCAGTAGTTGAGATTGTAGCGCATATAGCGGAAGTAGATTTTCTCCGATTTCTGAGCCTTGTCGGCCTTGCGATCGGAGGCCTTTATAACCTGCATGTAGACGTTTCCCTCAGGATCAATCTTATAATATGGAGCATCCTTTCCTGTCTCAAAGATCGTGTCGCTGGGAATCTCGTTTACCACGCGGCATCCTGCAAGATAGGCATTAGTGGCATGGCGCTCGTCGTTGAGCAAGTCGGCATAGCTGGCGCTGTCGCTGCAAGACGAGAACACCACTGCGGCCATCGCTGCGAAAAAGAATAATAATTTCTTGATTTTCATATCGTTATGTTATTGTTTGTTTTGTTTAATTTCTTCAACAATCTTATAATACAGTTCAACGGCTTCTTGCATCGTGCCATAGAACTCACCCGCAGCAGCATGCATGTGGCCTCCACCGTTAAAGTAGCGTGAGCACAACACATCTACTGCAAAGTCGCCCTCGCTGCGCATCGACACCTTGATGTAGTTAGGATCTTCGCGCATGAAGGTTGACCAATATATCTCTTTTACCGAGAGGGGCTTGTTGACCAGGCGCTCGGTATCGCCAGTGTGGTAGTTATATTTTTGCAAGTCTTCTTTGTCAAGGGTAATAAGTGCTATGCTATCGTCAATAACAGTCATTTTATTAAGCAAGGCATAACTTTGAAGCAGCAGACTGTTGAGTGGCACTGTGTCCATCGCCATCTTGTAGAGATAGGGCTTGTCGATGCCATATCTCATGAGCTGTGCCATCACCTCATACACCTCGGGATAGAACGAACTGAAGGCAAGGTTTCCTGTATCGGTCATGATGCCCACGAAGAGATAGGACGCTGATTGCTTGTCGAGATATTGCTGCCATCCTGCCTCTTCCACAATGCGATAGACAAGCTCACAGGTCGACGACAGCTCAGGAAAAGAAAACATCACGTCAAATTTTCCTCTTGGGTTCAAGTGATGATCGATGAGGACTTTGGGAACAGTAGCGTTCTCAAGCAATGGCTGCATCTTGTCGACTCTCGAGAAATCGTTGTAGTCAAGCGAGATTATGAGCTGGGTGTTTCTTATTATGTTGCTTGCAGTGATCTCGCTGTGTGAAAACGTGAAGTAGTCCACGCCCTCGGCAACAAAACTGAGCGATGCTGGCAACTGGTCGGGAATTATCACAATAGCGTTTTTCCCCATGTTCCTGAGCACACGGCACATGGCAAGCGACGACCCTATGGCATCGCCATCGGCCTTCTTGTGACAGGTGATTACAATGCGTGACACAGCACCTATCGCAGCTTTGAATTTTTCAATCTCACTGCTGTCAATAATTCTCTTTATCATTCTTCAATTGAAGTTTTGCGACCACAAAGGTAGAAATAAATTTCATATAATGACATTGTATTATATTTTTTTAAAGTTATATTATTGAAAAAATTATTTCAAGTTACTAACTTTGCACTTTGAAAATTCTCAAACTATAAATATGAAAAAAATATGAAAACCACAAAAAACCTATTTTTGCTAATTGCTTTCTTCACAGTGAGCATCATTGCACAGGCTCAAATTCTCACGCCTGTCAAGTGGACTAAATCGGTGAAAATGACCGATGACCGCAACGGAGTGATTACTTTTACTGCCACTATCGACAACGGATGGCACATGTATTCCAACGACTCTCCTGCCGATGGACCCACGCCATTGTCGGTGAACTGGAAAAACACTAAAGGAGTAAAACTTGTGGGAAGACTAACGCCAAGTAAAGCACCCACCACCATCGACGACGAGGCTTTCATGATGAAGGTTCGCCAGTGGGAAGGGAAAGTGACGTTGACACAGAAATTTACTGTGACAGAAGACAAATACAACATCGACGGAGACTTGCAGTTCATGAGCTGCAATGACCAGACCTGCACACCTCCTGCCACCGAAAGCTTCAGCTTTACAGGAAAAGCGGGCACTCCACCCAAGGAGAACACCGAAGAAGAGGCAAAAAGCGATGATAAAGCCCAAGATCCTGCCCAAGAAGAAAAAGCAGAGGATGCTGCTGTGACCGACACCGCCACAACCACCCTGCTTGCTGGCGACAGCATCGATGCCGCTGCAACAAGCACCAGCAGTGGCGGTGACTTGTGGGCTCCAGTGAAGTTTACCGACAGTGAATCAAGCGAAAACACCCAGAGCAGCGGCAACCGTTCGCTGTGGTTCCTCTTTGGCGCATGTTTCCTGGGTGGCTTGCTTGCATTGCTCACCCCCTGCGTGTGGCCAATTATCCCTCTCACCGTTAGTTTCTTCCTCAAGAAAGGCAACAGCAAGACGAAATCAATCACGAGCGCCGTGACCTATGGCATCTCAATCATCGTGATATATGTGCTGCTAGGCGTTTTGGTGACGGCGATATTTGGAGCTAACGGACTGAATGCAATGGCTACCAACGCCGTGTGCAACATCATTTTCTTCTTGTTGCTGGTACTCTTTGCCATCTCGTTCCTGGGAGCATTTGAAATCAAACTCCCCGACTCATGGTCGAGCAAGATGGACAGCCGCGCCGAGAAGACCACAGGATTGCTTAGCATCTTCTTCATGGCTTTCACCCTAGTGCTTGTGTCTTTCTCTTGCACTGGTCCCATCATTGGTACTCTGCTCGTTGAGACCGCTAGTAGTGGAAGCCTGATGGGCCCCATTGTGGGTATGTTTGCCTTTGCGCTGGCTCTTGCTATTCCTTTCACGTTGTTTGCACTGTTCCCATCGGTGCTCAAGAAACTCCCCAAGTCGGGTAGCTGGCTCAACACAGTGAAGGTGGTGCTCGGTTTCCTCGAACTCGCACTCTCGCTCAAGTTCCTCTCAGTGGCCGACTTGGCCTATGGCTGGCACATCCTTGACCGTGAGACATTCCTGTCGCTGTGGATAGCAATCTTTGGGCTGTTGGGACTTTATCTTATTGGAAAATTGTGGCTCAAGGGCGATGGCGACAAAAAGCCCATTGGCGTGGTACGACTCATGCTGGGTCTCATCTCGCTGGCATTCACTGCCTATCTGCTGCCAGGCCTGTGGGGTGCTCCATTGCGCGTGACAAGTGCCTTTGTACCACCATTATACACTCAAGACTATACCACTAATCCTGAACAGTTGCAAGAATGGGACGACTTTGAGAAAGGTGTGGCACAAGCAGCACAGAGTGGCAAACCCATTTTCTTGGAGTTCTCAGGCTATGGATGCGTTAACTGCCGCAAGATGGAGACTGCTGTCATGGACGTTGAAGAGGTGAAGCGCAATCTCAAGGAGAATTTCGTGCACATCCGTCTCATGGTCGACGACAAGACCAATCTGGCACAACCCATCACCATTGAGCACAATGGCAAGAAGAGAACCCTGAACACCGTGGGCGACAAGTGGAGCTACTTGCAAGAAGTGAAGTTCAACTCTAACTCTCAGCCTTATTATGTAGTGCTCAACTCTAAGGGAGAGTTGATGTCGGGGCCATTTGTCTACAAAGAAGACATTCAGGGATTCATCGACTTCTTGAATCGTGGAAAGAAAAAATATGGAGAGGAAAAATAATCGAGAACAAAAACTTGAAGCATTTGGCAAGCTCCTTGATGTAATCGACACCCTGCGGGAGAAATGCCCTTGGGACTCGGTGCAGACCAACGAGAGCATGCGCCCCAACACCATTGAGGAGGCAATGGAGCTTGCCGAGGCTCTACTGGGCGACGACAACACGACTATCAAGAAGGAACTTGGCGATGTGCTGCTTCATGTGCTGCTCTATGCCAGGATTGGCGAGGAGACGGGAGCCTACGACATCGCGCAGGTGTGCGATGCGCTGCGCGAGAAACTCATTTATCGTCATCCTCACATCTATGGCAACGACAAGGTGAGTGGTGTCAAGGAGTTGCTTGAGCACTGGGAAGTGATAAAGATGAAGGAGAAAGGTGGCAACAAGACCATTCTTGGTGGCGTGCCATCTACTCTGCCATCGCTCATCAAGGCCGAGAGGGTGCAGGAAAAGGCTGCCAATGTGGGCTTCGACTGGGAGAAGAAGGAAGACGTGTGGGAGAAAGTCAAGGAAGAGCTCGGCGAAGTGGAAACTGAGCTTAAGGCTGGCAACGAGGTGAACATTGAGAAGGAGTTTGGCGACCTGCTCTTCTCGCTCGTTAATGCCGCACGCCTCTATGGTGTGAGACCCGACAACGCCCTTGAGAAGACCAATCTTAAGTTTATCGCACGCTTCAATTATGTGGAGGCGCAAGCCAAGGCACAGGGCAAGCACTTGAACGATATGACCCTGGAGCAAATGGACCAGTTGTGGAATGAGGCTAAATCATTAAAACTAGGAGAATGAAAGTTTGTGTTACCGAGAAACCCAGTGTGGCCAGAGACATTGCGCGATTGATTGGCGCAAGCGACCGGCACGAAGGCTACTTTGAGGGCAATGGCTATCAAGTGACTTGGACTTTTGGGCACTTGTGTTGCCTCAAGGAGCCTAACGACTACAACGACAACTGGAAACACTGGAGCTTGGCAGCACTGCCCATGATTCCGCAACGGTTTGGCATTAAGCTTATTGAGGATGATGGTATAAAGAAACAGTTTAAGGTCATTGAGACTCTTATTGCTGGCGCCGAAGAGGTGATAAACTGTGGTGATGCCGGGCAAGAGGGAGAACTCATCCAGCGATGGGTCTACCAGAAGGCGCGCTGCGACAAACCCGTGAAGCGCCTGTGGATATCATCGCTCACCGATGAGAGCATTCGTGAGGGATTCCAGCAGTTGAAAGACGCCAGTGATTTCGACAACCTTTATTTTGCGGGACTGTCGCGTGCCATTGGCGACTGGATTCTGGGAATGAATGCAACCAGGCTTTACACCCTTAAATATCGTGGATCTTATTCGCGCAATGTGTTATCAATAGGCCGCGTTCAAACTCCCACCCTGGCCCTTATTGTGAGCCGCCAGCGCGAGATAGAGAACTTTGTCCCCGAGGATTATTGGGAGATTAAGACCAAATACCGCGACACCATTTTCAATTCCACCAAGGGTAAATTCAAGACCGAGGCATCGGCAAGTGAGATAGTCGAGAGCATCAAGGATTTCCCTCTCACTGTTACCTCAGTAAGCAAGAAGAAGGGCAAGGAAGCGCCACCACGGCTCTTCGACCTCACAAGTTTGCAGGTGGAATGCAACAAGAAGTTCTCATATAGCGCCGACGAGACGTTGCGGCTCATCCAGTCGCTCTATGAGAAAAAGGTGACCACCTATCCGCGTGTCGACACCACCTATCTGAGCGACGACATCTACCCTAAGATTCCTGGCATCTTGCAAGCCATGAAGCCCTATTCAATCCTCACCCAACCGCTACTGGCAGCCGCCAAGTTGCCCAAGAGCAAGAAGGTGTTTGACAACAGCAAGGTGACCGACCACCATGCCATCATCCCCACTAATGTGGATCCCGCCAGCGTGTTCCTCACTCGTGAGGAGAAGTTTGTCTACGATCTAGTGGCAAAACGGTTTATCGCTGCTTTCTATCCCGATTGTGAGTTCTCGACCACAACAGTGATGGCACGGGTCAATGAATATGACTTCAAGGCCACTGGCAAGGAGATTATCAAGGATGGATGGCGCGCAATATTCGCAAAGGACAAAGTTGCCGACGACGAGAAAGACAAGGAAGAGAACGCCATCATGCCCACTTTTGTTGAGGGTGAAAGTGGTCCGCATGAGCCTTCTCTACTCAAGAAGACTACTCAACCACCCAAGTATTACACCGAGGGAACGTTGCTGCGTGCAATGGAGACGGCAGGTAAGCTGGTCGATGATGACGAGTTGCGCGACGCCATGAAAGAGAATGGAATAGGAAGGCCTTCAACGCGGGCTGCCATTATCGAGACGCTGCACAAGCGTCACTACATAGCCAAGCAGCGCAAAAGCCTTGTGGCTACACCAGCCGGCATCCAGCTCATCGACACCATCAAGGAAGAATTGCTCAAGTCGGCAAAGCTCACTGGCTTGTGGGAGAACAAGTTGCGCAAGATTGAGCGTGGAGAGTTTAGTGCTCAGCAGTTTATCATTGAACTTAAGGAGCTCGTTAACGAAGTCGTGCTCAATGTGTTGCGCGACAATTCCAGCACCATGATCCAGGTTCAAGCCGATGAACCTGCCAAGAAACAGAAATCCACAGCCGAGAAAAAACCACGCAAGCCACGGCTCAAGTCTATTGAGGAAATAGCATGTCCCAAGTGTGGAAAGGGGCACATCATCAAGGGGCGTACTGCCTACGGATGCAGTGAGTTCCGTAACGGGTGCGACATGCTGCTGCCATTCGACAGCTACCCTGCCGACCTCACTCCAGCAAAACTCAATACAATGATAAAAAAGGCGTTTAAAACCAAGTGACATGAACGACACCTGGCAATATATTATTGTGGGGATAGTTGTGGCGGTGGCGTTTGCCCTGGCACTGCGAAGCATCTACCGTGCCATCAATCACAAGAAATCGGCGCTCAACCCATGCGACAGTTGTCAGTTGAAAGATTCCTGTAATAAGAAAAATCTCCTTAACGATTGTGATAAGCAAAACGCGCTTCAGTAAAAATGCAAAAAGGAACTAAGCGTTTAAGATTTTGTAGACGAGCTCTCGCAGCAGTGCGTTGGCATCTTGTCGTGAGCCAATTCCCTTGCTCTTGATGTCACACTCGCGAATCCAAGTGATGATGTTGACACATGCCGCTGTGCTGTAGTAACGGCTCGCCTCGGCTATCTTATTCACCCTAAAGGTCGACTTAGTGCCAAGTGCTGCCATCAGCTCACTCTGAGACTTGCCCATCAAGGTGCGGTAGATTAGCAACTTAGAAAAGTAGCCAAACAGCATGCTCACGGTCATCACCGTGGGATTGGCCTTGGGATTTTTCTCGTAGTAGTTGATAATCTCAAAAGCCTTCTTGGCATTGCGGTTGGCAAGCGCTTGCTCAAGTTCGAAGTTGTTATAGTCCTTGCTGATGCCAATGTTGCGCTCAATTAGCTCGGGGGTGATGCTCTTGTCGTCCTTGACAAGAATTGTGAGTTTGTCAATCTCGGTATACAGGCGGGAGATGTCGTTGCCCACATTTGAGGCTATCATCGACAGCGCCTTCTCGTCGATTGAGCACCCCAGTGTCTTCACATACTCTAGTGCCGCCATCTCAACGGCACGTCCCTCTCTGAGTTTGTCGCTACGGAACACAACTCCGGCATTGTTCTTCTTCACTGCATCAACAAAGTCCTTGCCTCCAATAGCACCGTTCTTGTTGCACACAACCAGAATAGTGCTGCCCAGCGGCTGTGCGGCATAATGCTTGAGCTGGTTGAGCTCGTTGGCATTGCCTTTGTTGTTCATCTTGCCCACGTTTTGCGCCTCACGAATCACTACCACCTGATACTGCGACATGGCAGGATACTGACGGCACATGCTGATGACGTTGCGCATGTCGGTAACATCAATGCCATAAATCACATTGAGATTAAAGTCGCGCTCATCGGGCGAAAGAGCATTCTCCACTATAGCCTCCTCGAGTTTGTCGATATAGTATCCCTCCTCGCCATGAAGCACATAGATGGGCCGAAACTTCTTCGCTTTAATCTCTTTCAAGAGCCCCAGATAGGTAACACTGTCTTTTTTTACAGCCATAATATTGTTTTTTAACGCGGGCAATACACGCGGTTCAAAAATTTTTTTGTAAATTTACAACATATTTTGCACACTGACAAATAAAAAAATCATGCAACAACTCAACCTACCTGATTATCAATTCAATATAAAAAGCAATGAGAAAGGATATCTTATCCTTGACACATTGCGCAGGCGCTGGGTTGCGTTGACGCCCGAGGAGTGGGTGCGGCAAAACTTTGTGCGATACTTGATTGACGACCGCCAGTTTCCTGCTGCACTCATGAACAACGAGATATCGCTCACGCAAAATGGCATCAAGCGCCGGTGCGACACCCTCGTTGCCGACCAAAACGGCAATCCGCTGGTAATCGTGGAATATAAGGCGCCAAGCATTGAAATTACGCAGAAGACGTTTGACCAGATAGTGCGATACAACATGGTGCTCAAGGCACAATACCTGATTGTGTCAAACGGCTTGAGCCACTACTGCTGCAAGATTGACTACGAGAACAACAGCTATAGTTTCCTGAAAGAAATTCCGTGCTATAGCGAGCTTTTATAAACCAAGAACACCCATAAACTACAATTGGAAGACTATTTAAATAAACTCAACCCTCAGCAACGCGACGCTGTGCTCTACTGCGATGGGCCTCAACTGGTAATTGCCGGTGCTGGCTCGGGAAAAACGCGTGTGCTCACCTATAAAATAGTGCATCTGCTCAAGTTAGGCTATCGACCTGGTCACATCATGGCACTCACGTTCACCAACAAAGCCGCTGGCGAGATGCGCGAGCGCATCACTGCACTGGTGGGACAAGACGACGCCTCGAGGTTGTGGATGGGCACTTTCCATTCCATTTTCTCCAAACTGCTTCACATCAATGCCGACCGCATTGGGTTTGGACACGACTTCACCATCTACGACACCAGCGACTCTCGCTCACTCATAAAGCTCATCATCAAGGATATGCAACTCGATGACAAGGTCTACAAGCCCTCAACTATCCAGTCGCGCATCTCAATGATGAAGAACGCACTCTTCACTCCTGCCGACTATGAGCGCAACCCCCAGTTTATTGAACAGGACAAAGCTGCCAATCGACCAGCTACCAGCGAGATTTACCGCACCTATTGCCACCGTTGCAAGATATCTAATGCGATGGACTTTGACGACCTGCTGGTGTATACCAATATACTGTTTCGCGACAACCCCGACATCTTGAAGAAATATCAAGAGCGCTTCGACTATATCCTTGTAGATGAGTATCAAGACACCAACTTTGCCCAGCACATGATCATCACCCAGTTGTCCAAGCAGCACAACCACGTGTGTGTGGTGGGCGATGACGCTCAAAGCATCTACTCGTTCCGCGGGGCAAATATCTCTAATATTCTAAACTTGCAGAAGACATTCCCCAATCTCAAGACCTTCAAACTTGAGCGCAACTATCGTTCTACTCAAAACATAATTGGCGCAGCCAACTCGCTGATTGACAAAAATAAAGGTCAAATCAAGAAGAACATCTACAGCGAGAACCCTGTGGGCAGCAAGGTGAATGTTGTGGAATGCTACAACGACTACGAAGAAGCCTATGTAGTGGCAAGCACTATATCATCGCTAAAAGCGCGTGAGGGATGCAGCTACAACGACTTTGCTGTGCTCTACCGCACTAATGCCCAGTCGCGCGTTCTCGAGGAGGCTCTGGGCAGTGGAGGCCTTAAGAATAAGCATGGCGACAAGCGCCGTCCCATCCCCTATCGCATCTATGGCGGGCTCTCGTTCTATCAGCGCAAGGAGATTAAAGATGCCATAAGCTATTTTCGCCTTACTATCAACCCCAATGATGATGAGGCACTGCGACGCATCATCAACTTCCCAGCAAGAGGAATAGGTCAGACCACAATGGCAAAAATTCAACATTGTGGCATTGAGAACGGAGTGAGTATGTGGCAGGTGATTACCAATCCGCTTGAGTATCGCCTCGATGTGAACAATGGCACTTTAAGGAAACTGCAGGCGTTTGTGGAGCTTATCAACGGTTTTGCCGCTCAAGACCAAACGGGTGTCAATGCCTATGAACTGGGCAATACCATCATCGAGCGCAGCGGCATCATGGCGGAATTGCTCAAGAACAAGACCGTTGAGAACATAAGCAAGCAGGAGAACCTCAACGAGTTGCTTGCTGCAGTTCACGACTTTGTTGAGGAGCAGGAGGAACAAGGCTCGAGCGACATTAAAATGCTAGACTTCCTCTCGCAGGCGTCGCTGGCTACCGACCAAGACACCGACAAAAGCAATGGCGAGTGTGTAACACTCATGACAGTGCATGCCGCTAAGGGCCTGGAATACAAGAACGTGATAATTGTGGGCGTGGAGGAAGACCTCTTCCCATCGGCTATGAGCCAGGACTCACTGGCTGCTATTGAAGAAGAGCGCAGGCTACTCTATGTTGCCATCACCCGTGCCGAGAAGAACTGCGTTCTGACGCTGGCAAAGTCACGCTTCAGGAATGGCAAGACGGTAGATTGTCATCCCAGCCGCTTCATCCGGGACATCGATAGCCACTACCTGTCGAAAGGCGCCACCAGCAGTCATGAGTCTAGAGGAACCAAGTCGTTTGACTTCAGAGCAGAGCGCAACAGGAGCCAATTTGGTGGTACTGGCAACTATGGCACATCCACATGGAGCAAGCCGTCGACACAACAGCCATCGCGGCCATTTGCTCCCAGTCGTCCTATCGCTTCTTCGCCTGCTTCTAATAGTGCCGAGTTTACCCAGCACACGGTCGACGAAATTAGCGAAGGATGCGCTATCGCCCACAACAAGTTTGGCGAGGGTGTAATCACCAAGGTCGACACCAGTGGCAGTGATCCTAAGATTGTGGTGGATTTCGACGTCATGGGCCAGCGAACTCTATTACTGAAATATGCTAAGTTTAAAATACTCTAAGAACTATGAACACGCCTTATTATATTGTCTATGAAGACAAGTTGAGGAAAAACCTTGACCTCATCAGTCATGTGAGCCGTGAGAGTGGTGCCAAGATTATCATGGCGTTTAAGGCCAATGCCCTGTGGCGCACTTTCCCTATCTTTAGAGAATATGGTGTGTGCTCCACTGCAAGCTCGGTGAATGAGATGCTTCTTGCCAACGACGAACTTCATTGCAAGGCTCACACCTACTGCCCTGCCTATACCGAGCAGACCATCAAGCAGTACATCACTGGCAGCAGTCACATCACTTTCAACTCGGTAGACCAGTTTGAGAGATTTAAACCATATATCATCGAGCACAATGCCAAGAACGATGGAGAGCGCATCAGTTGTGGCCTGCGCATCAACCCCATGTGCTCGGTGATAGAAACCGATATCTATAATCCATGCTGCCCTGGCTCAAGGTTTGGCATTCTTGCCCAAGACCTGCAATCGCTGCCCGAGGGCATTGAAGGCTTCCACTTTCATGCCTTGTGCGAGTCTACTTCCTACGACCTCGCACGGGTGCTCAACGCTATGGAAGAGCAATTTGGCAAATGGCTCCCACAACTCAAGTGGCTGAACATGGGTGGCGGTCACTTGATGACACGCAAGGACTATGACGTGAAACACCTCATCGCTCTCATCCAGGATTTCAAGCAGCGACATCCCAATCTTGACGTAATTCTTGAACCGGGCAGTGCATTCTGCTGGCAGACTGGCGACCTGGAGGCTACTGTGGTCGATGTGGTGGAAAACAGTGGAATAAAGACTGCCATTGTGGATGTGTCGTTTGCTTGTCACATGCCCGATTGTCTTGAGATGCCTTACAAGCCAGTGATAACACAAGCGCTACCCGAGGTTGACTTTAGCCGCCCCACCTATCGCATTGGAGGTAACTCTTGCCTGAGTGGTGACTACGTGGGCGACTGGAGTTTTGACCATGAGTTGAAGGCGGGCGAGCGACTCACCTTTGAAGACATGAACCACTACACTACCGTCAAGACTAACATGTTTAATGGCATAAGCCATCCAGCAATAGTATTGCAGCACAGCGACGGCAGCATCGAGACCTTGAGAGAATTCACCTATCAAGACTACAAATCACGCATGAGTTAGCCATGGCAATATTAGAGATAAAGAAATTAGAAGAAAGCAGCGACCTCTCGCTTCAGCTGTTTGAGAACCGCATTCAGGCAGGATTTCCCAGTCCTGCACAAGGAGCCTTTGCCGACACGGTCGACCTTAATCATGAATTGATAAACAACCCTGCCGCTACATTTTGCGCAAGGGTGATAGGTGACTCAATGATTGACTCGGGCATCAATGAGGGCGACATGCTCATCATCGACCGTTCGATAGAACCCAACGACGGCGACATCGCAGTGTGCTTCATTGATGGTGATTTCACTGTTAAGCGCATCTTGATTGACAACGATGAGGTGTCACTCGTTCCTGCCAACAAAAAATATCCCATCATCAAGGTTCCCAAGGAGAGCAATTTCATTATTTGGGGAGTGGTCTCCCACATCATCAAGAAACTTAATCGATAGCTGTTGACTGCACCGAAAAGATGTATGCGTTAGCCGATTGCAACAACTTTTTTGTCTCGTGTGAAAGGGTGTTCAATCCCACACTAAACAATAAGCCAGTCGTTGTTCTCTCCAACAACGATGGCTGTGCCATTGCACGAAGCAATGAGGCTAAAGCCCTGGGAATACCCATGGGATGTCCTGCTTTCCAGATCAAGAATTACACCACCGAGCATGTCATTATGCTCTCGGCACAGCATGTGCTCTATCGCGATATTTCTAACCGCATCATGCAAGTGCTTGGAGAAGTGGCGATCAACCTCGAGGTCTACTCGGTTGATGAGGCGTTCTTTGAACTCCCCTATGACGACGATGAGCGCAACCACAAGTTGCTCGCACAGGTTGTATCAAAGATTTACAAATACATAGGAGTGCCTGTGAGCATTGGCTTTGCGCCAACCCGCACTCTTGCCAAGATTGCCAGCCATGTGGCAAAAAAAGACCCATCCAACACCGACCGAGTGCTGGGATTGACCATTCAGAGCGACATCGACAACATATTGTCAAGGACAAAGATTGACGACATATGGGGCATTGGACGCAGGCTAAATGCCAAACTCTTATCAAGAGGCATTCACTATGCAAGCGACTTTGTGAGACTGCCCAAGTCGTTCCTGCAAAAGATAGGCAACATCAATCTAGTGCGAACCCAGGAGGAACTGCTGGGGCTTGACCGGGTGAGTATCAATCCGGTAACCATAGCCCACAAGTCGATAATGAGCTCTCGCACCTTTGGTCATGTGATTCAGAAGAGAAATGAGATAAGCGACGCTGTGTTGACGTTTGCCCAAGCCTGTGCCACGCAGCTTCGCCAGGAGCAGTCGGCAGCACTCACTGTCACGGTCTATGTGCGTGGCGACCACTTTAGGCAAGACTTGCCGTTTTACTCCAACTCATGCACGGTGAGGATGGCAACCCACACCTCGTCGGCAATCGAGATTGTGCGCCATGTCCTCATTGCCTTCAACAGCATTTTTCGTGAAGGGTTTTCCTACCGAAAAGCCGGCGTGATGGTTTCCGACATCGTGAGTGCCAAGGAATTGCAACTCGACATCTTCAATGGCGAGCAAGAGGTGAGGCACAACCGGCTCATGAGTGCAATTGACAAAATCAACAACCGCTATGGCGCCAAACGAATTATGCTTGCACCCAGCATCAACAAGGGCGAGTGGGCACCACAACAAAACCATTTCAACACCAAGAGCAAGCACCTGCGTTTTTATTCAGGTATGCTTCCTCAATATCCGTCAAAGTCAAAGTTGAACGCTCCATTGGACCAGGACGAAGATGATGCATGCGAGCAATAACTTGTGAGTGTTTGAATTATTCAAATTAAATGCTTAATTTTGCACGATTTTGAAATAACCGAGAATGGACAATAACACACAACCACTAAAAGAACGCACCGAGCAAAGCCTCTTCTGGAGCATGCTAAACAATGGCACGCTGCAGGTGCTCAACATTTTGTTTGGTGTGGTTCTTGCTCGCCTTCTCACCCCTGGTGACTATGGCATCGTGGGTGTGCTCACCATTTTCACTCTCATCGCCGGCAACCTGCAGAGCAGCGGTTTCACGCAAGCGTTGATAAACTTGAAATCGCCACAGGCACGTGACTATAACTCTGTGTTCTGGTTTAATGTGATTGTGAGTGTGGTGTTGTATGCCATATTGTGGTTCTGTGCTCCTCTAATCGCTTCTTTCTTCCATGAACCTGTTTTGATTGACGTGTCGCGTTTTGTGTTCCTGGCTTTCCTGATTTCGTCGCTGGGCATTGCCCATGCTGCCTACATGAGCAAGAACATGATGAACCGTGAGGTGGCAATCATAAATCTCATTGCCTTACTGTGCTCGGGAGGCACAGGGGTAGTGCTGGCGTTCGCTGGATATCGCTACTGGAGTCTGGCTTGGCAGCAAGTGATTTACATCACCATGCTGAACCTGGGGCGATATTACTTTGTGAAGTGGCGACCTTCGTGGAAAATTGATTTCGGGCCAGTAAAGCAGATGTTTGGCTTTGCAGTGAACATCCTCTTCACCAACATTATCAACACCTTGTGCGGGCAAATCTTGACATTCATCTTTGGCCGCTTCTTCCCTATGGCCCAAGTGGGTAATTTCACACAAGCCAACAAATGGAACACCCAAGCCAACACCTTTGTGAGCGGCACACTGCTTCAAGTTGTGCAAACGGTGCTAGTGAGTGTGAGCGACGATAAGGAACGCCAAAAGCGGGTCTTTCGCAAGATGTTGCGCTTCACTGCATTCTTGGCATTCCCAGTAATGCTTGGTTTGTCACTGGTGGCAAGGGAGTTTGTCGAAGTGGTGCTTGGTGATAAATGGCTCGGCAGTATACCATTGTTGCAGGTGCTGTGTGTGGCAGGTGCTTTTGTGCCGTTATACACAGTGTATCAAAATCTTGCCATTGGTTGCAAGCGCAGCGACCTTTACCTGTGGTGCAACGTGGGTCAAATAGCGTTGCAAATAGGACTCATCCTCTTGTGCTACTATTTCTTCTCGCAGTCTATCCTCGTGATTGTTGTTGTCTATTCAGTATTCATTATTGTGTGGCTGGCAGCATGGCAGGCAGTTGCAAGTCGCCTGATTTATCTGAAATGGACTGAGGCCATCATGGACATAGCACCATTCTTGCTCATCACAGTAGCGCTGTTCACTATCACTCACTTTGCAACCATGTGGATTAAGGGCAACGTGGCACTTCTCATCGCAAAGGTGGTTGTTGGAGCAGTCCTCTATATCGCAGTGATGAAAATTGCCAAAGTGAAAATCTTTGCCGAGTGCTGGGATTTCATTGGCAAGAAATTTAAACCTCAAAATCATTGAACATGAAACGTATCACCGACATCAACGAGTTGCGCTCAATACAACTATCCATTCTCGATTCCATTCATGAATACTGCCAGCGCAAGGGAATCACTTACTTCCTTTCTAGCGGAACACTCATTGGCGCCGTCAGGCACAAGGGTTATATTCCATGGGACGACGACATCGACCTCTACATGCCTCGCGAGAGCTATGACCGTTTCATTAAGTCTTATACCAGCGAATCAGGACATTACCGTGTAATAAATCCTCACAATGAAGAGAATTATTACTACACGTTTGCCAAGGTGGTCGACACAAGAACCCTCATGGTTGAGACCGAGACGCCCGGATTTGAGATTGGTGTGTATATCGACATCTTCCCCGTCGATTACATCAGTGATGAACCAGAGCAAAGAGCAAAGGTGTTCAAGCGCAAGCATCTACTCTATAAAATAAGACGATGCAAGATTTCCAACAACAACCCATTGTATTCCAAGGCTGCTTATATTGTCTACAAGCACTGGCCGCGCTCAGTCAAGAGCCTCAACAATGAGATTGAGCGTCTTGTCACTGGATGCAAGAAGTCGACGACAGTGTGCAACCTCAGCGAGTCTGGCCCTGGTATTGAAGGGTGCTTCCCTGCAAAGTGCATTGCCAGCGATGTCGACATCGAGTTTGAGGGCAAGCTGTATAAAACAATGGTGGGATATGAAGAATATCTCACCAAGACCTACGGCGACTACATGACGCTGCCACCTGTAGAGAAACGGGTACAACACGATTTCGAGGCCTACTGGCTCTAAACCCAGAACTTGCCTTGCGGCTTGTCGATCATGAGAACAGGAAGATTTGTCTTGTCAATCCTGTCATAGATGACCGAAGCAAAGAACGCATCATGAAGGCCTAAACCTATGTTGTAACATATTATGCGTTCGTCATCACTCTCTCGCCCAGGAACTTGCCCCAGAAGCACCTCGCTAAACTCATGGAAACTCTTGAATTGGTTGAAATATTTGAACCCACACACATGGCCTCGATCGTCACCAAATATCTTGTCGAAGGTCAAATCGCAATTCTGAAATCCCCTCGTGTGAACAGGAACCAGTAAAAAGCCAGGCTTCAATACACTCTCGTCGGGCACAAACAATCCGTTAGCACTAGTAACGCATGATACCAGCACGTCGCAGTTGTCAACAAGTTTGTCAATCGTATCTACAATCTGGCATTCAACACCCTTTTCTCCATCAAACTGCTGTGCAAACTGCTCGGCTTGGTCCTTGTAGCGCAACAGCCTCAATGTGAGTGGACCTCCTTGCCAAGCTGCAATCAGGCATTTAGCAGTGGCACGAGCAGTATTGCCCAGCCCCATCACGCCCACAACATTAGCCGTTGAGTGCTTGAATGTCATTATAGAAAGAGCTGCGACGGCACCTGTGCGCATTGCAGTAATCCAGTCACCATCGAGAATTGCCAGCAGTTGACCCGTGTTGCTGTCAAATAACTGAATCGTAGAGCTAAGAGCCGGTTCGGCACCCACAATTCTGGTAACCACCTTCACCGCCATCCTGCCATATTTCTCGGGCAAGAGACATGGCATAGTGTTGATAAAATCATCACTGCGTGGATGTATACTAATCTTGGGAGGCAGTTGCGACTGGTACTTCATTTTGAAAGATTGGGTAACCATGTCAACACAATCTTTTGCGCCGATTCCGCATTGTTTAACCTCGCTATGGCCTATATAGTAAGTAGCTTGTTTCATGATTATTTAAAAATTTCCATTAAAACGTCACACAAGTAATCATTGTCGGCACGATCGCGTATTGCAATGCGCACACAGTTGGTGCCATGCATGCCTTTCTTAGTCTCTCCATCCTTTATGAGTATTTCATATTTTGACAGAAGCATCTGGGTCAACTCGGTCGACGTGTATTTACCTTCAATCACGCAAGTGAAGAAATTGGCCTGCGATGGCAGCACTCTCAAGTGAGGTACTTGCTGCAAGCGTCCAGCAAAGCGACGTCTCTCTTCAACAAATCGTGCACAAGCCTCTCGATATTGCCGCTCATACTTGTTGAAGATTTGCATGTAGAACTCGGCAAAGGAGTTGATGTTCCAAATTGCCACATCCTTCTTCATCGTGGTAATGAGCTCAACATTGCCACTTGCCATCACTCCCAGCCTGAGTCCAGGAACACCATAGGACTTGCTGATGCTCTTCACGACAATAAGACCTGGATGCTGTTCCAGCACACTATTGTCGAGCATGCTGTTAGTCTCCCAGTCGTCGCTGAAGTCGACAAACGACTCATCAAGAACGAGAGTCACATTTCGCTGCTCACACCATGCAAGCAGTCTCATCACGCTGGCTTTGTCAATGAAATTGCCCGTAGGATTGTCGGGGTTAACAAGCAGCAGTGCCTCTATGGGCTTGTCGTCATAGAATCGCATCAAGTCATCGGCATCATATTTCCAATCGGGTTTCTCGGGAATATAGGCAATTATGTCACTGGCATTTTTACGATTTGGGTATTCTTCAAAGGTTGGATATACAATGCCAATACTGCCCTTGATTGCTGTCTCGGTAAGACTCTTAATGAGTTCGGCGGCACCATTGCCCACAATAATATAATCGCTTGAGACTCCAAAATACTTGCCTGCCAGCATTGAGTTTACTCGCATTCCACTTGGATACTCGGTGAGCAAGACATCAAAATTAGCCCTGAGCTCATCTTTCATGCGCATGGGAGGGAAATAGGGATTTACCAGATAGCAGAAGTCAAGCAACTGCGGGAAACGCCAGTAACCTCCATATCGCGCAAAATAGCGCTTCATCCTGTCGGTGCCCTGAGCAAACAATGCTTCGGCAATGTCCAGATCCTGGATGTCGTCAATTTCATACCACCGCTTGTTGCCAATGGGCAATGCCTTTAAATTGGCGCTATCGAGCAGCGTTATCACCCTCAGCACCTGCTCGTAATACTCATTATTGCCCATAACAGCACTATAAGCCTCAAGGAAAGGCACATACACACCCCTTGAGAATTCTTTACTGAACTTATAGATGTTGACCGTCTTATAATAACTGTCGACATTGGCATAGGTGAACGCCTGCTTGGGCACGAAGTTTGTGATATTGTTCTGGTCATCGATACACACCATAGTGCCATCCATCCAAGTCTCATATTTTGCCACCAGTGCCACATTGGGGCGTGGATCTTCAAAAATCATTTGGAGCAATTCATCTTCAAAGATCAAATCGCTCTCAATCAGCAATGTGTCGTCTTTTACAAGCTCATCCTTAGCAAGCGCAAGAGAGTAGATATTGTTAGTCTTATCATAGATGGGGTTGATAATCCAGTGGATGGGAATCCCCTGGTAGTCATCGCCCACGTGCGACATCAGCGACTCACGGCAATAGCCTGCAACGATAACGACTCGGTCTATGTCGTGCGACTTGAGCTGATTGAGCACTCGGTCAATGAGCCTTACTCCATTAACCTCAATCATGCACTTGGTGTTGTTGCGGGTTTTCTCTCCCAAGCGGCGCCCCATTCCAGCCGCCAGTATCAATGCTTGCATATATTCTTTGTTTTTTAATTACTTCTACAGTCTTGTTCTTGTGCTTGTCACCGGCCGTTAAAGGCAAGGTAGGTGCGGCGTGCGGTGAGATATAGAAAATTAGCCACTCGGTAAGAAAAACGTGAATTTCTCATCATCGCAAATAGAGAACTGATGATGATGTTATCTGGTTTCAGGCTAAAATGTTCATCAACAACCGTTTTCACCACATTGAAGCGACGAGAAAACCGCCACACGTTAACCCATCCCATTTGTGCTGCGCAGGAATAATCACTCCAATACCTGCTTGCTACAAAGTACTCCCCCACCAGTTGCTGAGCCTTTAGGAAAGAGACAGCATTCTTGATGGTAATATTGTTAGTGTAGGAGTTGCTGTTGTCGTCGCGATAGAAATACAGGCACTCATCAACCCACGAACGCTTGCCGTTAACGAGCAATCGAGGCAACACCGAGAAATCTTCACAGTAGTCAACGCCAGGCGTGAAGGTGATGCCATTCTCATCAAAGAGCGACTTCATTATTAGTCGCCCCCAGATGCGGTTTGGCTCCACATTCTGGCATAAGATTGTCTTCAGATAGGCATTGTCGCCAATGGGTAATGGCAGGTGTTCTTTATCAACTACCCCATTTCTCACAATGCCATAGCCTGCATCAACAATGTGGGCTCCCGTGCTGCGCTGCTTTGCAACAAGCTTTTCAATCATCTCTCGTGCCACATAATCGTCGCTGTCGACAATAATCACTGCATCGCCAGTGGCGGCATTGAGACCCGATTGCCTTGCCATGCCAAGCCCCATATTTTTCTCATGGTTGATTATCCTCACCTGGATCCTGCGCTCAGGATAACGCTCGAGCACCTGGTTCAATCGACCAATTGAATCATCACGGGTACAGTCGTTCACAAAGATATACTCCACATCTTTGTAAGTTTGCTCCATGAGAGATTCAGCACACTGGCCTATATATCTCTCAACTCCATAAACGGGCACCAGCACCGAGACTTTCATTTGATTTATTTTATACTTATGCAAAAGTAATCATTCTTGAGCAATAAGAAGCAATTATATCTTCATTTTTTTCACAAATAAGCAAAAAACAAGTAACTTTGCATTCAAAATAGTAACAGAGTATAATGGCAGAGGTTAAACAACAAAGTCGCAGCAAGAAGTTTGCCAAGGACTTCGGCATCTACGCAATAGGCAATCTGGGTTCCAGATTACTCACGGCGGCAATGTATCCTCTGTATTCCTATTTCGTTGAAGACACGAGCAGTTTTGGACAATTCGACCTGTGCTTGCTGATATGCCTGCTTCTAACCCCTGTTGTGACACTGCAACTGCGTGATGGCGCGTTCAGGTTCCTGCTCGACAACAAAGATAAAGAGCATCGCACCCGTGTTGTAACCTACGTTTACCGCACTTTATTCCTCTCAATAGTCACCACAGCAGTTATTGCACTGATTATATCATTATTTTTCCCTTACAAATACTTGTGGTATACAGTGGCGCTGCTGGTTGTGATGGCAATATATGAAGTGGTTGCGCAGGTGATTAGAGGCCTGGAAAACAACAAGGCGTTTATCACTGTGGGCCTCTCGGGCTCGGCAGGCATCACTATCTTCAGCATCATCTTTGTCGTGTGCCTTGACATGAAGGTTGAAGGCATTTTCCTTGCCAACATCCTTGCCCGCATCATGGCGGTAGTCATTGTTGAGGCAAGGCTAAAGACCTTGAGGCGTTTCTTCAGGATTAAGGCCGACTTCAGGACAATATCAAAAGATATCTTGAAGTTTAGCCTCCCGCTAATCCCTGTGACGATGTGCGGATTGTTGCCCCCGGTTAGCGACCGGTTGTTCATCCAGCACTTCCTGGGATTTGAGCATGCAGGCATTTATTCCATGGCGATGAAACTGGCAGGACTCATCAACATCCTGTCAATGATCTTCTACAAAACCTGGCAAGAGAATGCAATTCTACAGTACAACAGCAGCGACCGTGACAAGTTTTTCTCTAACATCTTTAATGGATATGTGTTCCTGCTCGCCATTGTATTGATAGGTTATATCTTCACCATCAAGATTTGCTCTTTCATTATAGGTCCTGCCTACCAGCAAAGTATCGCCTATTTATTGCCAGTGGGCATCGCATGGGTAATGATTGCGATAACTAACTACTTCTATATTCCCTATCAGTGTGCCAACGACACCAAGTCGTCGGTGCCATCGGTAGCTATCATTTTATGCACAAATCTAGTACTGAACTATCTGTTAGTGCCTCGAATTGGAATCTATGGAGTGGTAGTGACTAGCGTTTGCGGCAATCTGCTTGTTCAACTGTATTTGTGGCACAGCACAAAGCAATACTTCAATCTGAGCGTCAGGAAAAACACCATCGTGCCCATACTGATGATTGCACTCAGCCTAATACCATTCTACTTAAATCCAAACCGTTTCTTCGACTTTATCTATATCATTATTGCCGAAGTGATACTGCTATTGCTTCTGCCCAAAGACTTTAAGGAAGAGATAGGCTCAAAAATAAAAAAAGTAACCCAGAAGTTCAGGGCTACTTGACAAGGAGTGGGGAGCTATTGGTATAACTTATTGATTGTTCTTATAATCGTCCCAGCTAAGTTCTTTCTTTATGGTGGAATCGGTCGCCTGGCTCTTGCCTATCTCATAGCCAAGCTCTCTAGTGTCGCCTATTATCTTTGCGGGAATGCCAGCAACAATTGCATAATCGGGCACGCTACTGGTGACAACGGCGTTGGCACCCACAATCACATTATTGCCCACAATCACTGGTCCTTGTATCACCGCCCCATTGGCGATGAACACGTTGTCTTTTATCTTGGGGGTGTGGTTGTAAGGTGTTTGCCCCACGATAGAACAGTTAGTCCCAATGACACAATTCTCACCAATCTCCACGCTGTTATTGATGAGCACTCCAATTCCTCCATGGCTAAACCGCGTGCCTTTCCCTATCTTGATGCGGCAAGGAACGCTGCAGTTATAGCACAAGAAAATGATCAACTGGAACAGTTTGGGCAACAGTGGTATGTGGTTCTTGTACAACCAGTGAGCAATTCGATAGAATACTATTGCATTGAGCATTTTCATTTCTTAGTGCATTATAATGATATTAGATCTTCCTGAACAACAGCTTGATTGCAAGTTTAAGGATGGGGGCTTGACGCTTAATGCGCTTGGGATTCTTGAAAAAACGGTAGGCAAACTCCAAATTATGGTCAAGCCACCACTTGGGAGCTCGCTGGGCATATCCGGTGTATACGTCAAAACTGCCGCCAAGACCTTGATAAATAGCCTTGTGCCGCTGCTGCATATCGCCCATGAGCAATTCCTGCTTGGGACTTCCCATGGCAACAAACACCACATCGGGCTTCTTTTGCGCAACATCGTCAATCAAGGCATTGCGCTCGTCATCACTCTTCAAATACCCATTTCTGTAGCCCACAAGATTTAGCCCAGGGAAATCTTGCTTGAGTTTCTTGACTGTAGCGTCGATAACCTCTTGCTTGCCACCTATCAGATAGAAACTTTTATCGTTGTGATAACGATTAATGATGTCGAGCCATAGCTCGCAGCCTGGAATCTTTTCCACATTTTTCGCCCCCTTCTGCCTGAGAGCCCACACAGCCCCCACTCCATCGCAATAGCCAATGTTGCTATTGATAATGGCGCGAGTTTGGTCGGTGGCATTCATGACTTTCTCGGCATTGATGGCTATTAAAATCGACTTGTTCTTGTCGACATAATCCATCAACTGCTCACGTGAAGAGAAAGGAAAAACTTCAACTCCATTAATGGTTATCTTATTCATTAAGCAAATAGTAGGTTAAAGCACAAAACATAAAGGCATTGCTCCATCTCATATAGGATATTTTGGAACTAACGCCCTTCTTCAACTGGTAATAAAAATACCCCTCGGGCGATTGCATGTTATTCACGGTCCAGTTCAGCACTTTGCTAGCCAGGGGTTTAAAGGCCGAAAACTCTTTCAATTTAGCCAGTGTCACAAAGAGTTGTGCGGGACAGTGAATATCGATGGGATATTTCTTGTTGTCATAATATTTAGGGCATCCATCTTCCTCAAAGAAACTCTTGACATAGTAGTCAAATCCGCGCACAAGGCAGCTATGGAAGGCAGTGTCGCCAGTCAACTGCTCATAGTCATTAAGAGCATCAAGGATATAACCGGTGTGGAAACTGTCGACCCATTGCTGCACTGGCAACATGCCATAGACCCAAGAGCCATCTTCACGTTGAGCGGCACAACATGCCGCAACCGACTGCCGTGCAAGCACTCTATATTGCTCTATTCCAGTATATTTATAGCACCATGCCAGCAACTTACTGCCCAGCAAGGAGGCATTAAACACGGTTTCATGACCCTGCAGGGGACTATAGGATAACAGGAAACCACCATCACACTCGGTGCGATGAAGGTCTTCAACCACAAACTGTGCTGAGCTAAGCGCCACATCCAGGTACTGCCGGTTGTGAGTGATCTCCCAAGCGCTCATCAATGCGGTAGCACAAAAACATGTTGCCACTACAGTTGGCGTGTTCTTAGGAAACAGAAAGCCAGTGCGGTTCTGCCAGTCAAAATTATAACCCCAGCAAGCGCCATGATAGTCGCCCTGCGACCGCATCGAGATAAGCAATGAGGCAAGTGCGTCAATCTTATCTTTTATCTCCTGCTGCGATCCAAATAAAGGTACAAGTCGCTCATTATTCTGCACCGCTTGATATAAATTGCAATACCCTTGCAGGAACAATCCTATCCCCTTAGCATTATAGTCTTTAGGGACTAATGCTATTTTTCTAAGATTGATGGGATTGCGCTTAAAAAGCTGAGTGACAGCAAGCCGGTAAAAACCGCTTCTCCTCAACCCAGGAATCGACATGAAAACCTTAGAGTTCAGGCCGTCGTAAGGGTCCCAACCCTTATAATGCTCCTGTTCGCAATAGTTCTTGAGCTCAGATAGCGAGCTGTATAATAAATTATTGACTTGCTTTGTCACCAAAGAATATATTAGAGATTCCAGAGATTGTGGGATAATCAAATCTTGAACAAGTTTTCTTCAACATGCACTCCATGCTCCGTGGGGAAACAAAACTCTTGGGGTGACCTATTGTCACAAAAATGTCTCGTCCCGATTGCTTTAGCACTTTGCGCAAGAAATAACCATGCATCCAGGTGGGGAAGAGACAATAATCCCAAGTTTGGTATTCAGTCTTGAAGAAAAACGATAATTTCTTTAAAAAGCCGCCACCATTCTCTCCTGTAGATGTTTTGCTAGCAAAAGAGGTCTGTGCCGACTTACAGTTTTGAAGTATCGACTTTATTCTTGTCACCGACAAGAACTTGAACAATCGCACGATAGGGAATGCCACATGAAGAAGTTCCACAATCCCGGTGCGACCTTGCGAGGGTTCCTCAAGAGTGTCATCAACATACCAGTAACCTTTATCAATAGGCACACCTGAATAGTCATAAACCGACAAACGGCCATTCTCCTTGCCGCCTGGGACTATTGAAGAGTCAAATCGCATACCCAGTTCACGCATTGCACTAACAATCTCCTGCGATGGTTGCGCATTGAAACCGCCGGCACGCAACGCAATACACTCATAATGAGGGAACGAAGGTCTAATCATCTCTTCAAGAGTGCGCTTGCCCTGTGCAATGAGTTGTTTAAGGGTCATTGACGGTGATGAAAAAGTGCCTAACCGCCAGTTGTTGAAGTCTACAACCCAGTGGCCGTCTTCCCACCTTGCATCAACCCACTGTGGGTGAATGTGCAATTGCACGTCATGCCCACGGGATATCATGTCAAGCACCTGCTGTTCCATTGCCTCAATCGGGTTGCGGTCGTAACCCATGCGATTACCACTCTCCCACTCTTGCTTCAAGCGCCAGTACTCCACAACCTCAAAGAACACAGTAATCTTTGCATTGTAGCGCTCAGCCATGACAAGGATTTCCTGGGTGGGCTCAACAATGTGCTTGAACACATCGCCCGAGCCGTCACCATAGAGTTCGTAGTCAAGAGTTAGAAGTAAAGATGGTTTCACTTTCTATATCTAAAATCGCCTTTCTCGAATCTCTTCTTCAAGGCAGTCTCGAAATAGTCATCATTGTCAATAACATAGACATATCGATACCCAAGCATTATGCGTTTGTAGCTCTTACAATTCAATTCCCTAGTATAATCACCACCAGACTGGCAATGGTCAAGGACATCATCGTCATGGACGTAGGTCTCAACCACACTCTTATTACCTTCTTTATCAATAATCTCTAATTTATATTTCTCTTTTTGGTAATAAAAGTCTTTCGAATCGCTAAAGACATCCTCAGCAAGATGGAAGATGGGAATGTTTTTCAGACCCAAGCCCAATGATTTAGTGTGCAACTTAAAGAACTTACCATAAGGAGAGTCCCAATAAAATGGCGTAGTAGCTTTTTCATGATCGGCTGCGATGTACTCAGCATTTTTACCCCACACGCACACTGCCTTAGTGGGATGCTTACTCATGTACACATCGGGCATCTTTGAGAACACATTAGTGAGAATACCCATACCTGATTTAGTGGTTCTCATGTCAAACACTTCATGTCTTGAGGCCCACTCTGTAGAATTGATAGGTGGATAGTAAGGCATCATGATAACCCCATCCTTGCCAATAATATCCATTAATGTTTCCACCAATTCTTGCGGAGAGAAATTAGCATTGAGGTTGCCAAAACTAGAAGACACAATTATGCGGTCTCCCTTTTTTATACCCAAGTCGTCTACTATAATCGACCTCATCTCGCCTAATGAGATTTTACGTCTTGGGCTCACTTTACTCAAGAAATGACGTTTAAATCTTCTGGCAGCCTTTCTCTGGTTTGATGTGGAGAGGTGTTTTAGCAGTGATTTCAGGTAATAATTCATTTTTATATACTCTGTTTAGAATAACGATTTATATATATCTGAGAGTTTTCTTGCCACATTCTCGGGATAATAATCAACGACAAGCTGGCTATTATCTCTACCCATTGTTGACAATAAATGCTCGTCAAAGACAAGTTTCTTTAATGAGATGTAGATAGCGTCCCTATCGCCTGGCTCGAAAAGAAAACCATTCTTCTGGTCTTCCACGAGAGACGGGATACCGCCAACGCGGGTGGAGATAATCGCCATGTTATAGGACATTGCCTCGAGGATTGATAATGGCAATCCCTCTACATAAGAAGGCAGGACATAAACTTTGCACAAGTTCATCAACTCAATTTTCTTCTCACCAGAGACCCAACCCTCAAATTTCACAATATCCTCAACGCCCAGGTCATTTATCATCTTCACAAGGTTCTGTGTCTCGCCATTGCCACCCACGTGGAGCACCATTCTGCCTCTAAGCTCGTCTTTGTGCTGGGCAATCACCTCTACAAGGTCGTAAATGCCTTTGAGCTGAGTTATCAGCCCCAAGAACAGCATGTGAACCTTCTCGTCTTGTGGCACTTCGCGCTTTATGGGTTTTGTGATGATATTCTCAACCACTACCGGCTCAAATCCTATTGACTCCAAAAATTGCTTCCACTCATCACTCAAAACGATAATCACATCACATTTTTTCAAGCACTTGGTCACATAGTCAGGATCCTCATAGTAATAGTCTTTAAACCCTCCGCCATGGATGTGCAGCACCAGCTTCTTCTTGAAAAGTTTTGCCAGGGTCATGAACACATTGGAGCGGATAAAACTCTTGCGTTGAGAGGTGTGGATGTGAACAATCTTGATCGTGGACTTGAACAGGAGAATAAACAAGAATTTGAACAGTCCCCTTGTGAAGAGCGCAATGTTGTTCCATATATTGCTCTTGCGAGATATCGTCACAAAGTTGAAATCCTCAAAGACATAGTGCTCATAGCAGTAAAGCACTTGGGCTATACCGCCCTTGGGGTTCTTGTTGCTGCAACCCAGAGTAACTACATGTGAGGATATTTCTTTTGATATCATAACGTCAAGTCACGCTACCATCTACCGTGGGCATCGGTCATACCTCCCGTCCATTTTATGAAGAAGTTACCAAACCACAATTCACTATAGAACAAGTGCTCTCGCATCTCTACCACTTGAGTTAAGATTTCAAAGGATAGAGGAATAGACGTGAGTATCATTAATATTAAGCTCACACCTTTTATTTTCTCGTAATTCTGGCATGCTGTAATAAACAGGAAACAATAGAACATCAATGCGGTGATCTTCATGAATCGCTCGAAGAAAATAAGTTCGGCATAAGCAAAATTAGAGATTGTATATAAAGTTAAGGCAAAGAATAAGAGTTGTAGATATTTCTTGGAAAATTCGGCCTTGCGGCTCCACAGTATCATCAATATCAAGATTCCAAGAATTATTATTGCTTCTGAGCGATGAGAATAGAATATATTATTTGTCGCCCTCATTTTCTGGACGCGACGAACCAGGCTCTCATGAACATTAGGGTCGGTGCGTTTACCCAAATCCAGTCCAGGAACGTTCTTAATAATCCATCCCATGAAGTCGATGGAGAGTGACCTATAGAACAATGAAATGCCAAAAAGAATTACCCTGAACCAAACCCAGAACTTGCTTAATACCCAGTTTAAGGCCAATATCAAGAATATATTGACAAGAGTGTAATGGATTAATACACTCAACGTTGATATAAGCAAGAACTGTATTTTTCCAGTATTGACATATTTTAAATAGAAACCTGCAAAGAAAAACGCTGCCAGCCAAAATCTAACACCTTGATACCAGTAAAATTCCACTACAAACACTACACATAGCAGCAACAAGCCACAGCTCACGGGCAGGAAGTTGTTGTAAAATCGCTTGAATTGATTAAAGAAGAACAAGAATACACTGCTATAAATAACACACACGACGCCGGCAAAAATTTCTCGGCTATCGGTAAAACGAGATATAATATACTTGAGTGCTACATGGTAGAAATCCAATCCGTCGCTAATTGCAAAAGGATTGTTCAATATTTCGGTCAAACTTTTATCGCAATAGAACATGCGCATGTTGACATAATGCTTCGAGATGTCCCACGCCAGATAGAAGTGCATTCCAAAATAAAAGGCAAATACCAACATGAAAATCTGTGATACTGTGCTTTTATAGAAACGCAATGCAATCAAGAAACTTGTGATGGGTGACACCAGCATCACTAGCGATTGCAACAAAAAATATCTACCTTTACTGTACATGTTACTTCTTCTTGAAACTTATCAGCTTGCGCAACATATTCACGCCTGGCATAAAACCTTTTAAATAGAAGAATACTATAAGTTTATAATGTAGTGGCATTCGCTTGTGACTGAACACATCATTCACACTCGTGACATTGAAAACCGGCAAATGCTTCTCCACATCATTCAAATCATGATAAAGAAGATTTCGGCCCAACCTGCCAAGGCGGAAGAGATAGAATGACTTGACGATTTCATCGTCGGTGACCTGAATCTTATCAAAGAAAGTTGTAAATAGATTAATAAGCTTCAAGTCATTGACCATGGGGTAAACAGTCCTTGACAGGCTATTCTCGTTGCCACAATTATAAAAGTAGAGAGCATCGCTCACATAGCTGATATTTTTCATGAAAAACAATGACTGCACTAGAATTGTCATGTCGTCACCCATATTAATACCAGCAACAGGATATATGTCATGCTCTTTCAAAATTGAACGACGCATCATCTTGTTCCATGCGCCGGCATGAATGTTTCCAAGCAAGACTTTAGAAACAAAATCGATGTTGTCGCGAGGGGGCTCAATCTCAACAAGGGTGCGGCGGTTGAGATTTGTGTAGTAGTAATTGCACACTACCATGTCGGCATCATCCTCCTGGGCTTTTGCTGCCAACTTCTCGACCATGGTCGATTCTACATAGTCATCACTGTCGACCTGGATGATATATTTGCCCGTGGCTTCCTTCATTCCATCGCGGCGACTTGCTGCACAGCCTTGGTTGAACTCGTGATAAATGAATCTCACCTTGGGGGCAACATTGGGATACTCAATAAGAACACGTTTTATAATGTCGACACTATCATCCTTGCAGCAATCATCAACTATTATAATTTCCAAGTCTTGATAGGTCTGGTCAAAGACCGACCTAATACATCTCTCAACGTATCTACAACTATTATATACGGGTATTATTATTGATACTAACATTGTTTAAAGTCTATACTAAAGCGTTGGCATGAAAAAGAAATGGTAAAGAAATGGCTGATTCTCTACTATGGGTCGGTAAACGGCTTTCAATACATTATTGATGAATGGCAGATAAAAAATCAATGCCATAACAATTCCTATAAGATATTTCTTGGTTTCTACTAAATAACACATTATATATGCGCTCAGCACTAAATAGAAAATCACGAAGTAATCAATTGGTCTTAAAATGAAATGAGTGGTATTCATCAGCAGGTTGCTAAGGCACATGCCAATGAATGCCAGGATAAAGAAATAGGGCAACAACTTGTCGTCTTTGAAATGCGACTTCAACTGCGGATAAAACCAAATCATGGCTATATTGCCCAGCAATCCCGCAATGCGATTAGGTCCCCAGTTGACCATGCGCAGTTTGCCTGCCACATTGGGGTCGTTCATGTTGCTATAGTTGCTATATCCAGTGAGATCAAGAAACCACTGGTAATTAGTGAAGTAGTCAATCCAGAATGGGAATGAACCTATAAGCACAAAAGCGGCCAGCACCGCCAGTAGCACGTAGCGATTAGGTGCTTTGCCTTCTACTTTAATGAATGTTATGAGAAAAACTGGCAACAGAAGTAGTGCCGACTTGTGCAAGAAGGCGCCTGCAATCACTATGATGGCATAAGGAATAAACTTGCGGTCTTTTATCAAGGGAATAAGTGCCACAAAGAGGCACACCACCACAGCCTGGCGCACCGAGTTCATCATCCACAAGAAATAAGAACCGCACATGATGCCAAGCCCCACCCAGCACAGCAGGTGCTTGCGATGACGGAGCGCAAAATAAAGAAAACCTATCTGCAATAGCGCCCAAAATGCAAAGTAGAAAAAATAATGAATATGGCACCAAGCGAAGAGTTTTGAAATCCACTCGAAACCATATTCAAAATTGTCACGGCCAAACTCACCCGTCTGCTGCAGGTGAAGGTACTGGTCAAGATACATCTTGTGGTCAAACCCAGTGTGATATCGGGCACCGGCAACAACAGCAAAAATGAGCAGCGACAATATAATTTCCCAGCTGTAGAATGGCAGTTCTCCACCACTCTGCAACTGGAGCCGTTGCTCTCGCCTGTTGACGTGCCAGCCCAAGAAAAACAGGGTAGCACCAGTCAAGCTATATACCAGTAGGCTTAGTAACATCTACTTTCTAAAGATGCCACAAAAGTCTAGAATAACCTTATCATCTCGCCACTCTAGAGTCTTAAACTCGTTGTGAGCAGTTAAGAACACAACAATGTCGGCCCGCTCGTAGGCCTCGGTGTATTCAGTGAGTTTAAACACATTGTGCTCTTTTATATTTGGCTCAACAACTAAGATGTCGCTGTTGCTCTTGCTCTGAAGCACCTCGGCAGTGATGCGCTTAGCGGGCGACTCGCGCAAGTCGTCGATATTGGGTTTGAAAGCCAGTCCCATCATTGCCACAACGGGTTTACGGCTTTTCTTGAGTTCAAATTGTAGCATTGCGTTCTTTACGCGTTCGGCACACCATTGCGCCTTATAGTTGTTGATCTCCCTTGCCTTGGCGATTATGTGTGACTCTTTGGGATAGGCTGCTGTTATGAAATAAGGGTCAACAGCAATGCAATGACCTCCCACGCCACATCCGGGCTGAAGTATGTTTACTCGCGGATGCTTGTTGGCAAGGTCTATCAAGTCCCACACGTTTATGCCGGCGTGTTCACAAATCATCGACAACTCGTTGGCAAAGGCAATCTGCACATCACGGCTGGAGTTCTCGGTGAGTTTGCACAACTCAGCAGTTCGGGAGTTGGTGCGATGAAGTTGGCCTTGCACAAAGTGAGAATAGAATTCAATTGCGTGAGATGTCGACTCCTCGTCAATACCACCTATCACTCGGTCGTTGTTCACCAGCTCATAAATAACATTGCCTGGCAACACGCGCTCGGGGCAATAGGCTATGTGCAAGTTGCCTTTCAACTCAGGACGTTCGTCAAATATGATTTTTGCCATTTCCTCGGTAGTGCCCACAGGCGATGTCGATTCAATGACAAAAAGGTCGCCAGCTTTAAGCAGTGGGATAACCATGCGGGTGGCATTCTCAACATAGGAGATGTCGGGTTGATGGTCGCCCTTGAAAGGGGTGGGAACAACAATAAAATAGGCGTCACTCTCTTCGGGGTGAGAGGTTGCCTTGAAATTGCCCGACTTGAGCACATTCTGCAATTCTTCTTCTAGTCCTGGCTCTTTGATGTGCATCTTGCCGGCGTTGGTCATCTCCACTACCTTGGTGTTGATGTCAACCCCAACAACCTCTACTCCACTCTTTGCCGCTATAATTGCAGTGGGAAGACCTATATAGCCTAATCCCATGAAACAAACTTTCATATAAATATTTTACTGTGTTTTTGCATGAAATGGCGGGTGCTATAAACCCACAGTACCCGCCACTAAAACTTATTTTTTCTTTTTCTTCTCGTTGCCATAGCCATAGCCGTAGCCATAACCATAGCCATAACCGTAGCGACGATAACCATAACCGTTGCTCTCCACGGTAGTGCCATTGAGCAGCAGAACCATATTGTTGAATCGCTTCTCGTTGTAATACTTCTCGATCTCAGGAAGCATTTGGCGGTCCATCAAGCCCGAGCGAAGCACGTAAACGGTAACGTCGACAAGGTTATTGATAATTGAGGCATCGGCAACGATGTCGATTGGAGGACTGTCGATCACAATAAGGTCATACTCATCCCTCATTTTCTTGATCAACATAGACAACCTCTCGCTGAAGAGCAGCTCGGTTGGGTTGGGAGGGATGGTACCTACAGGCAGCACGTCAAGCCCCTTGTGGATGCGACCTTTAACAAGCACGTCCTCAAGTTTATCATACTGTCCATTAAGGTAATCCGAGATGCCTCGCTGTGGCGAGTCAACGAATGTTGACATTGATGCCTTGCGAAGGTCAAGGTCGATGAGAAGTGTCTTCTTGCCCTTAATGGCGAAACTGGTGGCAAGGTTGGTGGAGATGAATGTCTTACCCGAGCCCACGTTGGAAGATGTGAACATCATCACCTTGTTGTCCTTGCCAAGGACAAACTCCAAGTTGGTGCGCACAACGCGAAACGCCTCGTTGATGTTGTTGCCATTCTTCTCTTGAACCACAATCTCACGCACCTCGTGGCGCTTGTTGAGCAGCGCAAAGAGTCCTTTGTACTTGCGATAAGACAATGGTATCTCGCCAATGAATGGCATAGTGAGAATCTCAATATCCTTGCGGCCTTTAACCTTGGTGCTCATGTTGTTGACAATGAACAGGATTAACATGGGGATCAACAATCCCAGCACCATGGCAATGATCAAGACGTTGATCTTCACGGGATAAGAGGGAGAACGCTTTCCCGATGGAGGATTCAGCATCTTGGTGTTATAGGCAGTGTAGGCCTTCGACAGCTGGTTCTCCTCGCGCTTTTGCAGCAAGAACAAGTAAAGCTGCTCTTTTACCTTCTGCTGGCGCTCTACGCCAAGCAAGTCTTTGGCTTGTATAGGGCTGCTCTCCACTTTTCTTGTGGCCTCGGTCTTTGTTGTCTCAAGGCTGTTTTTCTTGTCGGTAAGAGTGGAGATCTCGTTGTCAAGCGATCTTATGATAGATGAACGAGTTGCCGAGAGTTGCTCATCAAGGTCCTGGATAAGTGGGTTGTTGATACCACTGTTCTCAATAAGGCTATTGCGCTGGATCACTTTTTCGTTGAAATCCTTGATTTGTGCCGACACGGCTTGATTGCTGATGCCGGTGTTGGCTGGCAGCACCTCCATCTTATTGCCCGAGAGCTGGCCCTTGATCATCTTGGCCATATAAATCTGGTTGTCAAGCTCAAGCAGCTGTGTGGTAGAATTCTCTATTCGGCCCAGATTAATTTGAGTGGCAACCCCAAGGTCGGGTGTGAGGGTGGCACTCTTCTGCTGGGCAATATCGGCATCAACAGTTCCAAGTTGGCTCTCAATGGTCCTGAGCTCCTCATCAATAAATGAGGTGGTACTGATTGCCTGCTTGTTGATGTCTTCAACCCACTTGTTGTTATACACCTCAAAGAGCTTGTTGAGGATATTCTCGGCTCTCTCGGCCGAATGATCGGTCAATGAGATGTCAATCACCGAAGCACGCTCCTGATTAAGCTCTATGACAAGTCGGCTGGCATAGGAATTGGCGACATCGGTGAGGCGGTTCTTTTTCACCCTGATGGGAGTGTCATATTTTCCCACATAATTTTGGGTGGGAGTGACAAGGACTTTGCCTATAGGCGTCTGTATTGCTTTGCCCAACTCGCCTTTTATGAGAGTGTTTACCGGCGTTTCGTGATTTACATCGAAAAAGTCGGTCAGTTCAACAACGTTGTTAGGCTTGAGATACATGGTGAAAGCGCCATATTCTTCGGGGTCGATATCTGGCAACGACACTACCACTGGCTGGGTCTTTCCATAGAGGGTTATTTCATGGAACCTGCCATCGGTCATGTAATTCATGTCGAGATGCAAATCTTTCACAACATCGAGCATATAGGATGGTGACGCAAGCGTAATCATCTCGTTGTAAAGATTAGTCTTGCCCACGCCAAATCCTATATCGGTAAACTGTCCAAACTCGCTAGACAACGAGCGGTTTTTCTCTTCATCCTTGATGAGGATAGATGCCTTGCGAGTGTAGGATGGCGTGGTTACCAGCAGATATAGTAACGCAAGACCAAACGCAACAATCAACGAGAGGGCAAACCAGTACCAGCGCGATAGGCACAGATACAGCCACTCCTGGATTTTCTCAAAATCCTCGTTTTTGGGTGATGGTTGCTTATATTGTTTGGGGGTTGTTTCTTCAGCCATTATTTTGATTATTTAAATATTAATACCGAAATCGATGTAAGCAACGACGCAAGCGAAATCCAGAGAGTGGGTTGCAGCAGCGTGTTTCCCATCGCTGTCGACTCGCGGGCTTTCTTCTCGTTAGGCTCAACATAGATCATATCGCCCTGCTTCAAGTAATAGACGGGCGATTGATAAAGACTCTGCATGTTGGTCAAGTCAATTCGGTAAGCCATATTTTTGCCTTCATACTCACGCATCACAAGCACATTGTCGCGACGGCCGTTAATGGTCAAGTCGCCTGCGCGGCTCAAGGCATCAATAAGTGTGGTCTTGTCGTGGTCCATCAAGAAGCGGCCAGGACTGTTCACCTCACCCATCACCGAGAAGAAGAGGTCAAGGAAGTCGACTGTGACAACTGGGTCCTTGAGCATCTGGCGGCTGATGAGCTCATTCTTGACAAAGGCTGCTATCTCGCTACGAGTCTTTCCGGCAATGTGAAGCTTGCCCAGCACAGGGAAATCGATGAAACCATCACCGTCGACTGTGTAACTGGCCACCTGGCTTGTTGTCAGATTGGCGTCGGACTGTGAGGTTCTGTAGCGACCCACGATTTGCAGGTTGAACAGATAGGCCAATCCCGGGTCTTTACTGCCAACAAGAATCGACAATTTGTCACCAGGCTGAATTGTCACGAGCTCGGGTGTTTGGAGTTGCTGCACTTGACCCGACTGAACATCCTGGAAATAGCCCAATTTAGGGGCTGTACATGATGTTACCAACAGAGTCAGTACCGACAACATGATTAAATTTCTGAATTTCATATAAATTGGTTTTAAAAGTTATTATTCAGGATTATGGTTCTTGATTGTCGTGAATGTGTTGCGAAAATCAATCTTTCAACTTTGCAACCACTATAACACTTGAAATGGACTGATTTGGATTTTTTACTGGCCTTACAGACCACAACCGATGACCAACGCATATAATTCTAGGACATCAAATGACATATAAAAAACTGTCACTCAACGAATTAAATTGTTTAGCCCATTTTTTCACTTAAATAAACCTCTTGTCACTTATCAACAAAAGGTCCCTTTTAAGCCTACAAAAGTACTAATAAATCTATAATTGTGCAATTTTTTAACGTAAAATAGTTTATAATTATTACAAACAAACCAACAAAAGAGCAACCACAACCAGCCTAATCAGCAGCAACGATAAATGCCCACAATTTCACAATAGCATGAATTTTACTTAGATAGGCATCAGTTTTAAAATCAACGGCAAACAAAAAACAGGGGTAGATACCATCGATGGCGTCTACCCCTGCAGTAGCGGTTATATAAATTTTCTAATGATTACATCATGCCACCCATACCACCCATGCCGGGGTTAGCGGCAGGCATTGGAGTCTCTTCCTTCTTCTCGGCTATAACGCACTCGGTTGTGAGGAACATACCTGCAATTGAAGCAGCGTTCTGCAACGCAACACGTGCCACCTTGGCTGGGTCGATAACGCCAGTCTCAAAGAGGTTCTCATATTTATCGGTATAGGCATTGTAACCAAAGTCGTTCTTGCCTTCGCGAACTTTCTGCACTACTACAGCACCCTCAAGTCCTGCATTGTCAACAATCTGACGCAGAGGTTCTTCGATTGCGCGACGGATAATGTGGATACCGGTTGTCTCGTCACCGTTGGCACCTTCCATCTTGTCGAGTACGTCAAGGCAACGGATGTAGGCTACACCACCACCAGGTACGATACCCTCGGCAACAGCGGCACGTGTAGCGCTCAAAGCGTCGTCAACACGGTCCTTCTTCTCCTTCATCTCAACCTCACTGGGAGCGCCAATGTAAAGCACTGCCACACCACCTGCCAACTTGGCAAGACGCTCTTGCAGTTTCTCCTTATCGTAGGTAGATTTAGTGGTCTCAATCTGAGCTTTGATCTGGGCAACGCGGTCAGCAATAGCCTGCTTGTCGCCAGCGCCATTAACGATTACTGTATTCTCCTTGTTTACAGTTACTTTCTCGGCTGTACCAAGCATGTCGATAGTCGCGCCTTCAAGTTTCAGACCCTTCTCCTCGCTGATAACAACACCACCAGTTAATGTGGCGATATCCTCTAGCATCTCCTTGCGGCGGTCGCCAAAGCCAGGAGCCTTAACGGCACACCTTAACGGCACATACCTTCAATGAGCCACGCAGACGGTTAACAACCAGTGCTGCAAGAGCTTCGCTATCAACATCTTCCGAGATAATGAGCAGTGGACGACCACTCTGATTGGTAGCCTCGAGGACGGGAAGCATATCCTTCAATACCGAAATCTTCTTGTCAAAAATAAAGATGTAAGGACGCTCCATCTCGCACTCCATCTTCTCGGTGTTAGTAACGAAATAAGGAGAGATATAACCACGGTCGAACTGCATACCCTCAACCACGTCAACGTGAGTGTCGGTTCCCTTGGCTTCCTCAACGGTGATGACACCGTCTTTATTGACCTTCTTCATAGCCTCGGCAATGAGCTCGCCAATCTCCTGGTCGTTGTTGGCGCTCACGCGAGCAACGTTCTCA
This sequence comes from uncultured Prevotellaceae bacterium, assembly GCA_900318065.1. GTDB lineage: Bacteria > Bacteroidota > Bacteroidia > Bacteroidales > Muribaculaceae > Sodaliphilus. The sequence continues at coordinate 40,416 of ONIY01000005.1, read as the reverse complement.
ATCTTGTTGAAGTCATCGCCCACTTCCTGCGACTGAGCCTTGATTTGTTCAACAACAGCAGCAACGGCCTTGTCAATACCACGTTTCACTGCCATGGGATTGGCACCGGCGGCAACATTCTTGAGACCTTCGGTGATAATCGACTGAGCAAGAACGGTAGCAGTTGTAGTGCCGTCACCTGCATCGTCACCAGTTTTTTGGGCAACTTCCTTAACGAGTTGAGCACCAATATTCTGGAATTCATCCTCAAGTTCCACTTCGCGAGCAACACTCACACCGTCCTTAGTGATGTGAGGTGCACCAAATTTCTTGTCAAGAATCACATTGCGTCCCTTTGGACCAAGTGTAACCTTAACGGCGTTGCTCAACTGGTCTACGCCTTTTTTCAACTCCTCGCGGGCTTTGATGTCAAATTTTATAATCTTTGCCATAATTTATGTTTCCTTTCTTTTATTCTTCTACAATTGCCAAAATGTCACTCTGACGCATCATCAGCAGTTTTGCGCCATCCACTTCAATCTCGGTACCGGCATACTTGCCATAGAGCACAGTGTCACCAGCTTTTACTACCATTTCTTCGTCCTTGGTGCCATGACCAACGGCTTTTACTACTCCCTTTAAGGGTTTCTCTTTAGCGCTGTCGGGAATGATGATACCGCCAGCAGTAACTTCTTCGGCTTTTGCAGGTTCGATAAGAACTCTGTCACTTAATGGTTTAATAGTCATTTTATTATAAGTTTTAAGTTAATATATTATTTGCAATATTGTAACAATTCAATCGTCACTGCCCTACTCTATGCACAATCTGTGCCAAACACACTCTTTTGCCTCCAAGCGACATTTTGTCATAAATTTTATTAGTCTATTTAAATAAAATAATGTATCTTTGCACTCGTATTTCTGAAACTTATAAACATAAACAACATAAAACTAATTACAAATCAGTATGACACAAACAGTTAAAAAAACACTTCGCGATTCAGCAGGAATGCGTTGGACCGCACTTTTGTTATTGGCACTGGCCATGTTCTGCAGTTATGTGTTCATGGACATTCTCTCGCCAATCAAGGACTTAATGCAAGAGACTCGTGGCTGGGACAGCGCTGCCTTTGGCCGCATGCAAGGTGCTGAGGTATTCCTTAACGTCTATGTATTCTTCTTGATCATTGCCGGTATCATCCTCGACAAGATGGGCGTGCGCTTCACTGCCGTCCTCTCGGGTGCTGTGATGCTCATTGGTGGTATCATTAAGTTCTATGCTGTGACCGACGGCTTTGATGCCACTCCTCTGGGACAGTGGTTCACCAACAACCTGAACTGGGACGGTGACATTCCCATCATTGGCACAATTCTGCCTTTTGCCGATGGCATGCCAGGTTCTGCAAAACTTGCAGCAATAGGTTTCATGCTCTTTGGTAGCGGCTGCGAGATGGCAGGTATCACTGTTTCGCGCGGTATTGTGAAATGGTTCAAGGGCCGTGAGACAGCCTTGGCTATGGGTTCAGAGATGGCTCTTGCTCGCCTTGGCGTTGCTACTTGCATGATCTTTGCCCCATTCTTTGCTAAACTGGGTGGTGAGGTACATGTCGACAATGCCGTTAAGTTTGGTGTAGTTCTGCTGTGCATCGCCCTGATAATGTTCATCGTTTACTTCTTCATGGACAAGAAGCTCGACTCTCAAACTGGTGAGGCCGAGGAGAAAGACGACCCATTCAAGATCAGCGACCTTGGCAAGATTTTCACCAGCCTTGGTTTCTGGCTTGTTGCTTTGCTCTGCGTGCTCTATTACAGTGCTATCTTCCCATTCCAGAAGTATGCCGTGAACATGCTTCAGTGCAACCTGACACTTAACCCTGCCGATCCTAGCACCTACTGGGGTGGCAGCACCGAGGGATTCCCAATCTCGGTAACTGTTGTTCAGTACATCATCATGCTTATTGTTGCCATTTGCTCGTTCTCCAGCAACTTCTCTAAGAAGAAAGGAATGAAGTATGGCTTGATGTGTCTCGCTATCGTAGCACTTGTAATTTACTGCTACATGGGTTACATGCGTGGCACTGCCGAGACAATCTTTGCTGTGTTCCCACTCCTGGCTGTTGCCATCACCCCAATCTTGGGTAACTACGTTGACCACAAGGGTAAGGCTGCATCTATGCTCATGCTTGGTTCTATCCTACTCGTTGTTTGCCACTTGACATTCGCTTTCATCTTGCCAGAATTCAAGGGCAACACCGTTGGTGGTACCGTAGTGGCCTATGTCACAATCCTGGTTCTTGGAGCTTCTTTCTCTCTCGTTCCTGCCGCATTGTGGCCTTCGGTTCCCAAGCTGGTAGATGAGAAGATCATTGGTTCGGCCTATGCCGCCATCTTCTGGATTCAGAACATTGGTCTGGGACTCTTCCCAACTCTTATTGGTATAGTTCTTCAGAAGACCAACGCCGAGGGCACTGCTGCTCACGAACTTGACTACACTTGGGCACTTGTAATGCTCGCCATTCTTGGTATTGCAGCTTTGCTTATCTCTATTTATCTGAAAGCTGTTGACAAGAAGAAGGGTTACGGTCTTGAGGAGCCCAACATCAAGCCCGAGGAGAAACCTGCCCAGGCATAATCAACCGTAAATTAGAAACTTATCTTTCAGGGCGTGTGTTGCTCACAGTGGCTGCCACGCCCTGTTTTTATGATATGACAAAAGTTGCTCAAAAAATCAACAACTCCCCTGCCCTGCGCTGGGCGGTCCTGGGCTTAGTCTCGGTGACCATGATGATGGGATATATCGTGGCTAAGCAGATGTCGCCCTTGCAGTACTTCCTGGAGTTGCCCACTGGCGAAGGCGGCATGGGATGGACAAGCGGCGAGTTTGGCATCCTGGCTGGATCAAGAGGTTTCTTCAACGTGTTCCTGCTCATGCTCTTTGTGGGAGGCATCATCCTCGATAAGACAGGCGTGCGCTTCGCAGGTGCCCTGTCATGCATCCTTATGCTGGGCGGCACTGCCATCGACTACTATGCCATAGCATTTATGGACCCATCTCATGTGGTTAATCTAAATCTTCAGTGGCTTGGTTACAACGATCCTGCCATCAAGTTGCAAGTGGTAGTAGCCGCACTGGGCTTTGCCACGTTTGGAGTGGGATATGAGCTGTGTGGCATCACGGTCTCCAAGGTAGTCGTAAAGTGGTTTACTGGCAAGGAGATGGCGCTGGCCATGGGCATCCAGGTGGCACTGGCGCGCCTGGGAACGGGCCTTGCCCTGTCGGGTGCACCCAAGCTGGCGAGTGATTTCTCGCTCAGCACGCCAATCCTCGTTGGCCTCTTTGCTGTGGGCGTTGGACTCATCATTTATCTGGTGTACTGCTCCATTGATCGCAAAGCCGATGCGCCAAGCAGTGACACTTCAAGCGATGACGACGAGAAGTTTCACTTCAGCGACATGCGTGTCACGATGAAGAATCCAGGATTCTGGCTCATCACAATCCTGTGCATGCTCTACTATTCGGCGCTGTACCCGTTCCTGGATTTCGCCACTAAGATGATGATAGCGAAATATGGTGTTGAGCCGTCGCTTGCAGGCAACATCCCGGCAATCCTGCCCTACACTTCGATTGTGCTCACGCCGTTGTTTGGCGGCATGTACGACAAGATTGGCAAGGGTGCCACCATCATGATTATTGGCACTGTGATGCTCACTGTTGTGCTCATGGTATTTGCCCTGCCCCTCAATTCAAGCGTCCTCGCTGTTAGCCTGATGCTCATTCTGGGCATAGCTTTCTCACTGCTGCCAAGTGTGCTATGGCCTGCGGTGCCCAAGATTGTGCCCATGAAGCAGCTTGGCACTGCCTATTCTATCATTTACTACATTCAGAACATTGGATTGATGCTCATTCCCATCGTCATTGGCGGTGTGCTGCAACGCAACACCACGGGCGACACTGTCGACTACACCCAGGCGATGTGGATTTTCACCGGAATTGGCATAGCGGCAATTATCGTATCGGTGATGCTGCTAATCATTGACCGGCGCAAGAACTACGGTCTGCAAAAGGCCAACATCAACGATAAGTAAACAAAACTGCCGCGGGAGTGCTGATTGCTCCTGCGGCAGTTATCTTTATTGAAAAAGTGTTGCAATACTCGAGTGGCAACCTCGAAGAGGTCAAATGCTTGTCATACTCACCTCCAGAGGCAGTTTCAAAAACTAAATAAACCACAGATTTTTCAGATTAAACAGATGACATAATGTTTTTGTTATTCTGTATTTCAAGCGATAAAAAAACAGATTAATCTGTTTAATTTGTGGTTTTAATTATTATTGAAGTTTGCAACACCCTCAGTTGTGTTATCAATCTCTAATACCATGCCATCGTAGGCCAGTTCCACTCCTGGAGGCAGGATCTTGGCCACTTGCTCGTGCAGTCCCATGTGGTGGCTCATGTGCACCAGCACTGCCCTGCCGGGATTGATTTTGTTTATCACTTCAAGTGCTTGTGGCAGTGAGAGGTGCGACAAGTGTTCTTCCTGCCGCAATGCGTTGATTACAAGTAATGGAACACCGTGCAGACGCAAAATCTGCTCATCACCAATGGTTTTGCAGTCGGTGATATATGCCAATGGGCCTATTCTGAATCCCAGAATAGGCATGCGGTAGTGAAGCACCGGTATGGGTTCAATGGTTATGCCGCAGCAGTCAAAGGCGGTGTTATCGTCTATCTCCACCAGGTTGAAATGTGGCACACCTGGATAAGGATGCTCGGCAAAGCAGTAGGCCAGGCGTGAGTGTAGCGCAGCAATTACGTCGGCACGGGCATAGATGGGCAAGCTGGGAAATCCTCGCAGCTCCTCAAGGCCTCCCACGTGATCGTAGTGGATGTGGGTGATAAGCAATGCGTCGAGATGAGGACATCCACAGGCCAGGTACTGCTGGCGAAAGTCAGGGCCACAGTCTATCAAGATGCGCTTGCCTCGATACTCCACTACTGCCGACTGCCTAAGTCGCTTGTCGCGTGGGTCGGTCGACCGGCACACCTCACACTGGCAACCTATTTGTGGCACTCCTGTGCTGGTGCCGCTGCCCAGAAAAGTTATTTTAAGACCGTCGCTCACCATTTTATCTGTATTCCTTTAATAATCCGTCAACAAAGTACAGATACCTTCCTCCGTCGTAATGCCAGTACTCTCGCAGACCCGTCTGGTCGGGCAACTGCCTCACGCTCTTGGGCGACCCCATCGAGAGGCGGCATTCCTGCTTTGTCATGCCCACTGCCACCTTGCCGTCGACAATGCGGGCCCATGTCTCGGAGGATATCTCTGGATACTGAAGTCTCACGTCGGTGAGCGAGAACAGCGAGTCGAAGTCGCGTCCCGAGATGGAACTCGAGCCTGTGGTCATCCACAGCATCGCCTGTGTGCCGTCGCTTGTCTTAAACTCCACTTTGAGAGGATAGATGCGATTGCCAGCGCTCACCTTTGTTATTACTACGGGGATGAACTTGCGACCATCCATCTTCTCGCCTTCGAGAGTCAGCCACGACTCGGTTTTCACATACACCGTCTTTCCCACTATCATGCTTGCATAGTAGTCTACCATGTCGCCATCAACGAGGAATGGCACCTCAAAGGCTGCATTGCTGATCTCTTCAAGCGTGCGACCAGTGGGATATACAAGGGTGTGGATGCCATCGGTGAACATCAGGTCTACCACTTCGCGATTGTCGACCTGACGCCTGGCGACATAGCCGTTATAGTTGAGTTGCTTCCCTTCAAGTGCGAGACTGTCGATGTCGTAGTCGGCACCAGGGGCAAAGATGAGCCGTGCCTGCTTGTCAACAACCCAGAAAGGTTTGCCGTCGCGCCATGCTGGTAGAGAGTCGGCAAACGGGCTGATGCCCACGTGCTTCTTGCCTCGGTCCATCTCCTCCAGGGCACGCTTGACATCTTTCTCAGTTATCATCTTAGTGCTCTCAATGCCCGTGAAGCATCCTTGCAACAGAGGCAACACACCGAGCATTGCACATATTATATATAATATAGACCTTCTCATAGATTTTGATATGAAATCAACCACAAAGTTATTACTTTTTTTTGAAATTAATGAAAACAATCCAAATTTACGGCAAATTAATTATATGCGTTATCGATATATCATGTCGGCAGCATGTTTTATCCCGACCTTCTACTTAACACACCTTAACAATGGGGGGGTAAATTTAAATTTTGTTAATGATTTGTATGTTTCTTGTTTAGTTATTTGTTTTCGAGGTAATTATTTCATATTTTTGCGAACATAGTAGTGAACATATTGAATACATTTCCCATGCCCCAGACAAGGCGGTAGCAATTAAATAAACCACAGATTTTTCAAATTAAACAGATCCTCTATATTTTTTCATTATTCTGTGTTTCAGAAGATAAAAAAATCCGATTAATCTGTTTAATTTGTGGTTCTTTATTATTGTAGGGACAAGGCGTGCCTTGCCCGCTGGAGGCAGGTGTTTGGTAATCAGCAGTTTCGCCGTTTTCGGACAACGCACGCGTTGTCCCTACATTGATGCATTCCACGTCCCACGTCCCTCATCACACATTCCACGTCCCACATCACACATTCCACGTTCCACTTTCCACGTTCCACTTAAATTAAGCTGCGCCTCGGAAATAAAAATCCAAAAAATTCGTTTTTAATTTTGTATTTCTCTCGGCTTGCATTAATTTTGCAAAACTAAACTAAAAACGACGAAATGGAAAATACAGAGACCCGCAAACGATATGACCTTGACCGCATTGCCCGTATTGTGATTGCAATAATCTCTATAGTGGCAGTGATATATGTTATCAACTACCTGAGTGGAATCTTGCTGCCATTTGTGATAGGCGGACTGCTCGCCTACATGCTCAACCCGCTCGTTGAATGGCTCATGAAGGTCCTTCACATGAAGGGACGTGCCATTGCGTCGATACTGGCACTGGTGATGGCTGTGGCTGTGATAACTGTGGTGCTGTGGTGGCTGATACCCTACATTGGCAATGAGTTCACCGACATGACCAAGATGCTCGCCAACTATGCCAAGACCTCGTTCAAGATCCCTCACATCCCCGATGCCGTGCAGGACTTCTTCAGGCAGAACTTCGACCTCAACCAGTGGCAGAAGATTCTCACCAAGGAACAATGGATGAACCTACTCAACAACGTGGCAAGCGGTACCTGGAGTGTGCTGGGCGGAACCATGAGCTTTCTGCTGGGCCTGGTTACCGTGCTGCTGGTGCTCATGTACATGTTCTTCATCCTGCTCGACTATGACAAAATCACCGTGGGCTTCAAGGCTGCCATACCACCTCGCTATCGCCGCATCAGCTTCAAAGTGATGCGCGACGTGGAGCAAACCATGAGCCGCTACTTCCGTGGCCAGGCACTGGTGTCGCTCTTTGTGGGCATAATATTCGCCATCGAGTTCTCTATCATAGGCTTGCCCATGGCAATAGTGTTTGGACTCTTCATTGGCGTGCTTAACATGGTGCCCTACCTGCAGCTCATCTCTTTCCCCATCGCAGCCTTCCTGTGCCTGGTGGCCTCGGTCGACACCGGACAGAGCTTCTGGTATCTCTTTGGCTGGACCTTTGCCGCCTACTGCATCTGCCAGGTTATCCAAGACCTGGTGCTAATCCCCTTGATCATGAAGCAGCAGATGGGCCTGAATCCTGCCTTAGTGTTCCTGTCTCTGTCGATATGGGGATTTGTCCTTGGCTTTGTGGGACTAATTATTGCACTGCCACTCACCACGCTAATCATCAGCTACTACAGCGAGTATGTGCTCCACAAGCCCAACCCTCTCTATGCCAAGAAAAGGACCATAAAGAAGACCAGGAAAAAGGAAAATAAGACTGCCGGCAAGCAGCAATGAGTCTCGCTGGCTAAAAATAGGTTTCATGATGTGTTTTCTTCATGGTTTAGATGACTCAAAACACTGTATTTCACACCTTTTTGCCATCAAGCGCCCTTTAAGAAATGTTAATTGGGTTAATGTTTCTTAATTTTGGCTGATTTAGGTGCGTTTTGGCATCTTAAATCTATTGCTATTAATAATATAAGTTGTACCTTTGCACGCCGATTATATCCAAGATAATTTCAGCGGTGCGCCAGAGTGTGATATTTGGCCGTATCATCGTGTGCGCTGTTGAAGATTTAATTAATTTTTAATCAGGATTTTAAAAAGTGAACACTTTAAGTTACAAGACCGTCTCTATCCGCAAGGAAGACGTACAGAAAGAATGGGTAGTAGTAGATGCTACCGATCAAGTACTGGGTCGCTTGTGCGCAAAAGTAGCGAAAATCTTGCGCGGAAAGTATAAACCCAGCTTCACTCCACATGTAGATTGTGGTGACAACGTTATTATCATCAACGCCGATAAGGTTAAGCTCACTGGCAAAAAGTGGGACGACCGCACCTACGTTAGCTATACCGGCTATCCTGGTGGTCAGCGTTATGCGACTCCTGCCATACTTCAGAAGAAGTCTCTCAACAAGCACGTTAAGGCTGGCAAGCACCCCTTGTTCCTCCACGTGATTAAGGGCATGCTTCCCAAGAACAAGCTTGGTGCTAAGATTCTCAACAACGTTTACATCTATAACGGTGAGAACCATCCACACGAGGCTCAGCAACCCAAAGTAATTGATATCAACAAACTTAAATAATCGATTGGAAGTATGGAACAAATTAATGCAGTAGGTCGTCGTAAAGCAGCTATCGCACGTGTATACGTTAGCGAGGGAAATGGCGAAATCACAATCAACAAGCGTAAACTTGAAGAATATTTTCCATCTCCAATTCTTCAATTCATCGTTAAGCAGCCCCTCACCACTCTCGAGGCAACCGAGAAGTACAACATCAAGGTTAACCTGATTGGTGGTGGTTACAAGGGACAAGCCGAGGCTCTGCGCCTGGCTATCGCTCGCGCCCTGGTGAAGATCAATGCCGAGGACAAGAGCGCCCTGCGCAAGCAAGGTTTCATGACTCGCGACCCACGTGCCGTAGAGCGCAAGAAACCCGGTCAGCCCAAGGCTCGCAAGCGTTTCCAGTTCAGCAAGCGTTAATATTGTATCGAAGAGATTCAACATCGTCTTGCTCTGGAACTTCACTAAGAAAACAGAGTTTAGTATCCAAATTGCATAGACTCACTTGCCTGGCGGCATAAAAAACAAATTGGAGAAAAAAAAGCCCGCAGGGCATGGCTACTATGCGATTGTTTTAAGTTGAACGTAAACAAATCAAATTTTTAAAATGCAAACACCAAATTTTGACCAACTGCTCGACGCAACCTGTCACTTTGGTCACCTGAAACGTAAGTGGAATCCTGCTATGGCTCCCTACATCTTCATGGAGCGTAATGGCATTCACATCATCGACCTTTACAAAACTCAGGCTAAGCTTGAAGAAGCTGCCGTTGCTCTCAAGAACATTGCTAAGGAAGGCAAGAAGGTTCTCTTTGTTGCCACCAAGAAGCAAGCTAAACAAGTGGTATGTGACCGCGCTACTTCGGTTGGCATGCCTTACGTTATTGAGCGCTGGCCAGGCGGTATGCTCACCAACTTCCCAACAATTCGCAAGGCTGTGAAGAAGATGGCTGCCATCGACAAGATGACAACCGACGGCACCTTCGACAACATGTCGAAGCGTGAGCGCCTTCAAATCACTCGCCAGCGTGCAAAGCTTGAGAAGAACCTTGGCTCTATCGCCGACCTGAACCGTCTGCCATCGGCACTCTTTGTTGTTGACGTACTCAAAGAGCACATTGCCGTTGCCGAGGCCAATCGTCTGGGTATCCCCGTGTTTGGTATCGTTGACACCAACAGCAATCCCGAGAATGTAGACTTCGTAATCCCCGCCAATGACGATGCTTCAAAGTCGATCGACATCATCTTGAACACCGTTTGCGAGGCTATCAAGGAAGGCATCGAGGAGCGCAAGATTGAGAAGATAGACAACAAGGACGAGGCTGCCGAGGGTGAAGGCGAGGCTAAACCACGCCGAACTCGCGTTCGTCGCGCCCGCGTTACCGAGGATGCCAAGGAAGAGGCTCCCGCTGCCGAGGCACCTGCTCAGGAAGAAGCCCACGCCCAGGAGGAAGCTCCTGCCACCGAGGAACCTAAAGCTGAGTAATCAGAGTTTTTTATAAAGAAAGAGATTAACCACTTAATAATTTAAAACTTATAGAAATCAATTATGGCTGTTTCTATTAATGACATAAAGAAATTGCGTGAGATCACCAACGCTGGTATGGTCGACTGCAAGAAAGCTCTCATCGAGGCCGAGAACGATATGGACAAGGCAGTGGAACTCATCCGCAAGCGTGGTCAGGCTATCGCTGCAAAGCGTGGCGACCGCACTGCTGCCGAGGGTATTGCCAAGTGCAAGGTTGAAGGTAACTTTGGTGCTATCGTAGCTCTGAAGTGCGAGACCGAGCCAGTGGCTGGTACCGAGAAGTTTGTCGCTCTTGCCAACCGCATTCTTGACGAGGCTGTTGCCGCTAAGGTTCAGACTCTCGACGAGCTCAAGAACTATAGCTTCGACGGTGCTACCGTTGCCGAGCACATCACTGCTCTGAGCGGTATCACAGGTGAGAAGATGGAACTTGGTGCTTATGAGTGCCTCGAGGGCAATGGTATTGCTGCTTATAACCACTTCAACAAGAAACTCTCTACACTGGTTGCTTTCAACGAGCCAGTTAGCGAGGAGATTGGTAAGGCAGTTGCCATGCAGGTTGCAGCAATGAAGCCTGCTGCCACTAGCCGTGAGCAGATTCCTCAGAATATTATTGACGAGGAGACTAGCATCGCCATTGAGAAGACCAAGAGCGAGCAGGTACAGAAGGCCGTTGAGAACGCCTTGAAGAAGGCTGGTTTCAACCCCTACTACTGCGCTACCGAGGAGCATCAGGACGAGGCAGTTCGCAAGGGTTACATGACTCCCGAGCAAGTTGAGGAGGCTAAGAACCTGATGGCTGCTACCGCCGAGGCTAAGCTCAAGAGCATGCCTGAGCAGATGATCCAGAACATCGTTAAGGGTCGCATGGAGAAGTTCTACAAAGAGAACGTCCTCATGGAGCAAGAGTATGAGGCTAGCGAGGAGAAGGGCATGACCATCGCCCAGTTCCTTGACAAGGCTCAAAAGGGTCTCGTTGCTATCAACCTGAAGCGTGTAAATCTCAACGCCGACTAATTGGTTAGTAAATTTTGATTCTAAATCAAGTGATTAGGGCATCAACAACAGTATTGATGCCCTAATTCTTTTATTATTAATTGGTTATACCTTTATCAAGTCAAGTTCACTGCCCTCATCACTTGCGGGAGCAATGGCACAATACCATTGTTGACAATCTCAACAATCTTCTTGTTGATGCCCGTGAATTGGTCTCGCTGGGAGTGGATGCGCTCCAGCACGCGCTCACGCGTGGTGGCATTGCGCTTGATCACTCGCTCAATGCGAACTTCTACCGGCGCTGTCACAATCCACACCTCATCGACCATAGCATCCAAGCCACTCTCCTGAAGGATAGCTGTCTCAACAAAAGCCGGCGCCTTGTCCTGCTGCACACTCCACTGCACGATATCGTCACGCACAGCCGGATGCACTACCGAGTTGACAAACGCCAATGCATCCTTGTCATTGAAAATAATGCTGCTGAGCACTGCCCTATCCAGGTCGCCGTTCTCGCTGTAGACCTCTGGTCCAAACCTCCCCACGAGCGCTTGCCTGATGGCAGGCGATGTGTTCATGAGCAACTTGGCTCGCATGTCGCAGTCGTAGATTCCAAAGCCGGCATGACGCAAGATAGAGGCAACAACACTCTTTCCTGCCCCTATTCCACCTGTTATTGCTATAATTCTTGACGATTCCATGACACATAAAGGTTGTAGCGGTGAAAAAGCGTCTAATAGCGCTCAATCACATAGTTGACACTATCCACATCGATTTGCACATTGTAGTAAGTGCCTGGCACTTCACCTGGCTTGACGCACACCTTGTTGGACGACAGGTCAATGTCGTTATAATCAACTACCACTGTGAGGCTCAATGGAGACTGGTATTTGCTCTGTGGCAACAGGTAGCTCACCTTCACCGACGGCGGGAACAACAGCACATTGATGCCATAAGGCTGGTTGCGAACCGAAATCGACACATTGTCCTCCTTCCTGATGAGCGGTTCTACCGAGACGTGCAAGTTAACCTTGTTAGGAATGGTGCGAACGTTGTTTATGGCCTTAATTCTCACCGACTTATCGACCGATGTGGTCAAGTTCTCAAACTCCACTGTAGAGATGTCCACCTCGGTGATATCGTGAAGTGTAGTTCGGTCAAGGGCATAAACAGTCACCGAATCGGGAATCGTCTTCACCTCATCGGGGTTGATTACAAATTGCTTGTCGGTGGTGATGTTCATCACATTGTCTTCCCAGTTGACTGGCACCTTCTTGCCTGGCAACATGGTATATTTAAGGTTGAGCGACTCGGGCGAGATCTTGACAATCGACGCCTCGCGGCGGAACATGCGTCGCACCTCGCTCGAGAGCTGCGAGGCACTCACCACAATGCTATGGCTTTTCTCGTCGTAATACTTGTTGAAGTCAATCTCAATTGTGGGATTGGAATTGAAGTATTGCTTAAGGAATGCCGTGCCACGGTCTTTTACTGTGACAGTGATTGTGGGAGGCAACTCTTGAAGCAGAGTGACATTGGCAGGTTTCTTGATCTTGAGATTGACAGGCACATCGTGGGTCATCTGCGTGTTGAAAGTGAGCAGAACCCAGAATGCTGCAGCCATGACAACAAAAAACAAGAACAAGAAAGTTTCCTTGCTTGAAAACTTGCGGCGAACGCCGCTGCTCCGTTTCCTGAAGTCATTAAGCCAGCCCATCACTTTAATCTAATAATGCAAATATTGATAATGCATAATGCATTGTTGAATGCAAAATGCATTATCAAATCATGCTATCTCTCTCTGCAACTGTCAATTAGTTGGGATTGGGATTATTCTTGATATCATTGCCACTTTCCACAGCATCGCTTGCCGAGGGATAAACCATGGCCTTGTCGATGGTGATCTTCACATTGTCATCAATTTGGAGAACAATCACATCATTTTTTATTTCCTTGATTTTGCCATGAATACCTCCAGCGGTGGTCACCTTGTCGCCCTTCTGCATAGCGTCGCGGAACTTCTTGATTTCTTTCTGCTTCTTGCTCTGAGGTCTAATCATGAAGAAATAGAAGATAGCAATAAGAGCAACAATCATCAAGATGCTCATCATGCCATTGCCCTGTGGTTGTTCCTGAAGTAAGATTAAGTTTAACATAGTAGTAATGTGTGTGTTATGCGTTAATAAATTGATTTGCGTGTTATGGTTTCATCAGTCCCTCACTGTTCTTCATGTAGCGGATTGCCGAGTTGAGGATACCATTGACAAAAGCCGAGCTGTTAGGTGTACTGAACGACTTGGCTATCTCGATATATTCGTTTAGGGTAACAGTGGTGGGAATATTCTCAAAGTTGCGCACCTCGGCAAGGGCCACGAGCAGAATCACCCGATCGATAAGGGCAATGCGGTCGCTGTCCCAATGGCGGGAGTCGACAAACTTGTCGATGGTGGCACTATTAAGTTCTTCCTGCTCAACGGCAGCAGTAAAGAGCTTGTCGCCAAACTCGGCATCCTCCTCGTCCTTGAACTGAGGCATAATGGGAAATTCCTCGCCATCGCTGATGCGGCGAATGGTCTTGATAACAAACTGTCCCATGAAATCGAGGTCATCGCTCGACCAGTAGACCGACTTGTTCTCAAGTTCCTCGAGCATGTCGTCATCATCAATAATCAAGCGACGGAAGAGCTGGCGCCACAAGTTGCAATCGCTGTCGAGATCGCTCATCCCACTCTCCATGTACTCATTATAAACATCGGTGTTCTGAATCTTGTTGAGCATCAACCTCAGGAACAGCTCATTGTCACGCCATGACAGCTTGTGCTCCTTGATGAATTGCTGCAATTGCTCGTTGTTGCGCAGGATTTCAACGAGTTCGTTGTCGACAAACTTAGGATTAGGATTCAAGTCCTCATGAGTTGGCAAGAACTTGTGCTTGGCCTCATCAAGATAGAGGTCCTGCAGGTCGGTGATGTCGATAATAAACTTGAGCAGATAGTTGTAGAGCTCATACGACTTGTCGAAACTCTGCTGTAACTCATCCCTTGCCATAGCAAGCGATTTCACATCACGGGTGAGCATGTAGTTATACAACATCTGCACCACCTTAATCCTAATTAAAATTCTGTTTATCATTGTAGTAAGTATTACTTTCGTCGCATGCCGCAACCTCTTGTCGCAGTGCAATTCACAATTTCAGCACAAATTTACACAGAATTTTTCATTTAACCACAAGAAGACAAGCATTTTCTTGAGTGGGATGATGATAATACTTGAGGATTAATAGCCCAGGTCGGCAAAGTATTTCTTCTCCTCTTCGGGCGTAATGGACAATTCTGCTCTCAACTCATTAAGCATTGTTTTGTTCCTGGTATTGAAATTGGCGCGGAAGGCAGCAACATTCTTCTCCCATTTCTCATAAGTCATCTTAGGCCATCGCTTACAATTGCGCTTCATCTCAGGCCTGATAGTATTGATGAGCTTGTCAAAGACTGCAGCAGTGTTCTTGGGGGTAAGCGTCTTGTGCAAGTGCAGCGAAAGCCGCTCAAGGAACAGTGAGCGGAACTCCTTGTTTTTCATCACTGCATTAATGAGCCTGTTGCAGATGTTGCGCTTCTCGCCTTGGCTGCCGGTCTTGAGGTAGAGCGAGGGAGATGTTTTCAGCACCCACGCCCAGTCAAGATCGTGGAACACCACATGCCACTTGCGGTCGCCTGCAGGATCGGGGGAATAGACATATCTCACATTGGCAACATCGGTGTTGCAGCTATAGATTTCTCCTATCCGCTGGTCGGCAAGGCTCATGAGGTCGTATCGCTCCTTGAGCCACTCGTAGTTCTTAGGGTCGGCAAGATTGTGGGAGGTGGCAAAATTGAGAATCTCAGGATCGTCGGAGCCATTGCGCACGATCACCGAGTCGTTTGACACATTAAGGTGCCGGGCAGCAAAATGCTCGTCAATTTTCTCACGAATGTAGTAAAGTCCAAAGTATCCGCCATTGATATAAAGTGCTACTGGCCTGTAGTCTTGCACGAGCATCGTGGGGCTGTTCTCCTTCATCAGACTTGTGAAAAACTCGTCGCGCGCCATCACGCCATTATCATCTTGTGAACCAGAGCGTAGCACAATCTTCTTGAACTTCTCGCTCTTGCCCACATCAAAGAGGTCGTAGAAAATGTGAGACGGACCGTCGGTGTTCTTAAATCTAATTTTGAAGGATTTCTTGTCGCGCATTCTTGAGTATCCGCCAAAGATGGCAAGCTGGCAGTCTTCAGAGAATCCTTCCTTGCCATCGAAGAACTCCACATGAGCCATTTTCCACCATTTGTTCCAGTAGTTTGCACCTACATGTGGCACCTCGACGTCAGCATTGGGGCCCTCAACATAAATACCTCGATTGAGATCGTAAAGGTCGGTAGAATCAACTGTGACATTAATCACGGCTATAGTGTGCTGCTCATCAAAGATATAGGTGCCAGTAGCGACATGACTAGACAGGGTGACAGAGTCGCCTGCACAGAAGGCGCGCACGGTTGTGGTCTTAGTGATTTTTATTGGCTCCTTAAAAACTGGCGACGAGGCATCGGGCCTGGTTCCATCGAGAGTGTAGTGAACGGTTGACCCATGAGTGTTGAGGGCAATCTTCATCTCATTCTTGCCCGAATACACGCCTGGCTTCAGGGCAAATGTGGGTTTCTGGGCCATGAAACGCATGTGCTGTGTTGTGTTCTCGGCACCACGAGTGGGCGATGCGAAAAAGAACATGCCATCATAGCCATCACACCTGCCCACCGAGACTCCCAATGGAGCCATCTGTGGGGAGATGCCATCTACAAACTTGCCATTGCGAGTGAGCATAACTTCCTTGCCTGCCCCAATCTTGAGCTTTGCGTCATCACTCTCAACGACAAAAATAGCACCGGGCTGTAATTGAACATCTGGAAGTTGCCATTTTGTCATCTCCTTCAACGAGGTGGTGAGGCAATAATCCTTTAGGTTGACAGCATTGCCCGACACATTCTTGATCTCGACCCACGACTTGGCGTCGTCGCCCTCGGGCTTAGAGAGCAGTTCCCACAGGCGCAAGGGTCCTTGTCGCTGCTTGTCGACTGCGCTGTTGAATTTTTCATACCCCTCGCGGTCGTTGGGAAAACCTGGCGTTTGCTCATAGGATATCTCAAATGTGGTGTCGGCAACCCTGCGATAGCACTGGTCATCGTCAAGTTTAGGGTATTTCACCTCGTCAATCACTTCATCGCCGTCAAGAAGTTTCACTGTAGCGCCATCGGCAGGCAATTTGAAACTGGCATGCAATTCCTTAGATGAGTTGGAATCATCCTTCTTTGAGGCAAAAACCAGCACACACTCGCCAGGTTTCACTTCGATATCGGGAAATTGCCATTGTTTCTTCTTCGGGTTTTTCTTCTTTTTGGCTTTGCCCGCTTTATCACTAACCATGAGTGAGAAGTCGCCCAGGCTTGCAACTTCATCCGAGGTGTTCTTCACCTCAATCCAGTCATACAGTTCACCATCCTGAGCGCACAATCCTGTGTGGTTGGCAGGCATAATCTCATTTATTACAAAAAGACTTTCGCCCGTCTTTCCCTTGCCATTATTGCAAGAGACAAGCATCGCAAAGGCACCAGTAACTACCATGCTGAGCATGAACAAGCGCCAGCATGAATTATTAAACTTCTTGTTCAACTTCCTACTCATAACTATTTATGTTACTTTGTAATATTATTATTCGTTTTCTATTGAAGAACTATAATTCTCTTCCTTAAAACCAGGAATATCGAGCATGATCCCAATCACGTAGTCAAGCTCTTGACGCTTCATGCCAAGGCTCAACCAGTAATTGTAGAAGCATTTCGCCAGGTTATCTTCGGGACCAAATGTTCTGATATAAGTGAACATTTCCTTGAGCGGACTTCTAACTCTCTTGTTTTTCCTGGAAAACATGAGGGTAGAGAGTTCGTAATCACGGCAAATGTCCAGCTCACTCATTCCCAGCAAACCCTCGATCAAGAAACTGAGAGTGCCACAGCGGTCACAGCCTATTGCGCAATGCCAGTCAACGTTGCGGCCTTCGTGCAATCGTGCAATGAGCCACTTCAGATCCTGGGGATAAACATCACAGCGCTTCTTGATGCCGCTCAGGTAGGCACCATGTGTGATGCGAAGGTATTTCACTGTCTCACCCAGAGGCGATGTTCTCAATTTCGACTCCCTGCGCAGGTCGAGTTCGGCTCTCACACCCAGGTTCTCAACAAAGTCGTGGCGGCCAATGGCGGTGACATTATCCAAATTTCCACTACGGAACATCCTGCCATAAACAATGGGCTTGCCATACTGAGTGGGCCATCCACCCAGGTCGCGCACATTGCTGCAACCGCGCACTTGAATCATCCTCACCTGTCCAGTGGTCCTGAACACGCCATGAGTTCTCTCATTCCATGTGGCATCTTTTAGAAATTCCTCAACTTTGTAATAGTAAGTCTTGTTAGGCAACAAGTTGCGAATCACATAAGACGATGCCGAGGTCTTGTCGGGGTTGAAGGTATAGTTGTTTTCAAAGAATTCATTGTCGGCTACTGTAATGCGAATCTCGTCGATGCTGTCGCCACAGGTTGTGGGAGTCCAAAACACTTCCTTTCCTTGTGGCCAGTAGAGTTTTGTGCCATATTTTCCAGTATTGTTATACTTCTCAATCACACTCACTGAATAGTCGCTGTCTTGAGAATAGGTCCTTGCGGCATCGGCGAGATAGGCCTGTACTGCCCTGTTCTCAATATTTATAACCTCGATACCGTCTTGAGCCAATACCTGAGTCGCTACGAACAATGCAAAAAGTAATAATAACTTCCTTGTCATCTCCAAGTTGTTCATACTCGTTTATTTATAATATAACTATTTGAAATGCAAAGATAATCAATGTTTTTATCATATACTCAGAAATTAAGAAATATAAATCTAAATTTTAGAAAATTATTAATTTGGGGGTAGCACTCACTGTATACATTCTATCAACAAAAACAATAATTCAAAATATATTTCGTTTTTAAGTTATGATGAACAAATTGCATTACCTTCTTGTTGTAATATTTTCGCTGGCAGTAGTGACATTGTCGAGTTGTATAAGCGACGAGATCTCCACTAGTGCGAGTGATGTGCTGTCGTTCTCGACCGACACTGTGAAATTTGACACCGTTATAACCCGGCAAGGCTCGCCCACCAAGCAGTTTCTTGTCTTCAACAAGAGCAAGAAAACCCTTAACATCTCGTCAATTAGAGTTGCTGGTGAGAGCAAGGGACATTTCTTCCTTAACGTTGATGGCATGAAGGGTGATGAGTTTCATGACATTGAGGTTAGAGGTCAGGACAGCATTTTCGTCTTTGTTGAGAGCAGGCTTGACCCCACTAATCAAGATGAACCCGAATATCTTGAGGATAACATAGAGTTTGTAACCAATGGTGTGACCCAGAAAGTGGCCGTAACCGCTTGGGGGCAAGACGTTATAATCCTTAACGACACTACCCTGTCAAGCCCTACCCACTTGACTGCCAGCAAGCCTTATGTTGTGTATGGCACCTTGACTGTCGACACGCTCACCCATGTCACTTTAGACCCCGGCACCACACTCCTGTTCCACGATGAAGCTTCGATGCTGGTGAAGGG
This sequence comes from uncultured Prevotellaceae bacterium, assembly GCA_900318065.1. GTDB lineage: Bacteria > Bacteroidota > Bacteroidia > Bacteroidales > Muribaculaceae > Sodaliphilus. Next base: position 21,553 of record ONIY01000005.1, on the reverse strand, counting down.
ACGTCTCACTGCCCAAGGCACCCAGGACAAGCCCATCACGCTGCGAGGCGACCGCCTGGACCATGTGGTGGGAGAGATTGGTTACGACATCATGAGTGGCCAATGGGATGGCGTCTACTTCAACTACGGCAGCTTTGACAACGAGTTGAGCTTTGTGACCATGCGTGGTTGCTATTATGGCATGCAAGTTTTTTCCTACGACATGGGCCATCGCTCGCTGCACCTGTTCAACTGCGTGCTGCACAACTCCACCCTGCTCACCCTGATGGGCGTGAATGCTTGGATTGATGCCGAGGGCTGCGAGTTTAGCGATGCTGGCGTGGTAGTTGCCGACTTCCTGGGAGGCAAGCTCAGTTTTGTGAACTGCACCTTTGCCAACTATTATCTGTTCGCGGCCATCGAGGGGCCTATCCTCAACTTGGAGACCGAATATGACGATGGCACCACGGCACCCTTTGACGGTCACTTCGACAACTGCATCTTCTATGGCAACACCAGTGAGCTCAACATGAATGCCCTCGACGGCTACAATGTGATCATGCGCAACTGCCTGTTCAAGAGCAATGGTGAGGACGACTCATGCTTCATCAACTGCATGTGGGATGCCGACCCCATGTTCTATACCGAGCGAGAGAAATACATCTTCGACTACCGCTTGCGCGACGGCAGCGATGCTATTGCCCGCGGCGACCGTTCCTATTGTCCCGAGAGCGCCCGCTACGACCGCTATGGTGTCGACCGCTTTGCCGGTGAGGGACACGACATAGGCGCCTACGTGTGGGTTCCTGCACCAGTCACGGAGTGACAAATTAACCACTTTTTTGCAAGAACTATTATGATCGACAACATGAGAATATTGTGCGCTCCAGTGCAGGGAATTACCGACTGTCACTGGCGCAATGCCCACAACGATATATTTGGTGGAGCCGATGGCTATTATGGTCCATTCATGCGAGTGGAGCATGGTGGCATTCGCAAGCGCGACATTGCCGATGCCTCACCAGCCAGCAACACCGTGCCCAACTTCACCCCACAGATCCTTGCCTGCCAACCCAAGGATGCCATCACAATGGTCAACGCCCTAAAAGACATGGGGCACACCACCATCGACATCAACCTGGGTTGTCCCTTTCCTCCAATTGCCTTGCACCACAAGGGCTCGGGACTGCTACAGTATCCCCAGGAGGTGGAAACACTCTTCAAGTCGCTGTGCGAGGTAGAGGGCGTGCACTACAGCGTGAAAATGCGCCTGGGATGGGACGATGCCAAGCAGTGGCGCGACATCGTTGGGCTCTTCGATATCATCACTCCCAAGCAAGTGACCATTCACCCCCGCACTGGCCGCCAGCAGTACAAGGGAGACTTGCTGCTTGACGAGATGGGCGACTTCTTGGCAATGTGCCACTACCCTGTCGTTTACAACGGGGAGATAAAGAGTGTTGCCCACATTAATCGCACCAAGCAGCAATTCCCTGATATTGATGCTGTGATGATTGGTCGCGGGCTGGTTGAAGACCCTGCGATGTTGTGCCCCGAGAAAGCCACACCCGACAACTACTGCGAACTTCACAACCGCTTGCGGGATGCCTACGAAGAGCAACTCAATGGCGGCGACCACCAGCTGCTCATGAAGATGAAGTCGCTGTGGGAAATGTTCCTACCAACCGCACCCCGCAAGGCACTCAAGGCAATAAAGAAAGCATCGTCGATGGCAAAATACAACATCGCCGTCAACGAGCTGTTCTACTCTCTAGAACTCTAAGCCTGCGGTGTGAGGATCGATGGTAAGGGTTAAGGGTGAAGTGTGAAGTGTGAAGTGTGAAGTGTGAAGTTGTGCAAGCCTATCCTCTATCCTCTATCCCCCATCCACAATCCTCACACCGCAGGCAAGGCGGTTGCAATTAAATAAACCACAGATTGTTCAGATTAAACAGATTCTCTATTTTTTTATTGTTCTGCGATTCAGAAGATTATAAAATCCGTTTAATCTGTTTAATTTGTGGTTTTTATTATTGTAGGGACAAGGCGTGCCTTGTCCGCTGGAGGCAGGTGTTTGGTAGTCAGCACTTTCGCTGTTTTCGGACAACGCACGCGTTGTCCCTACATTGACGCAATTTTCACCTTGTGCATCACCCTAAAAATCCGATTAATCTGTTTAATTTGTGGTTCTTATTATTGTAGGGACAAGGCGTGCCTTGTCCGCTGGGTATGTGTAAAGAGTATCTAACGCAAGCGCGCATTGATTAATCCGCAGGCGGACAACGCACGCGTTGTCCCTACAATTCCCTCACCGATCCTCGATCACCCATCCCCGATTCCCGCGCCTTAGGCGCAACTTAAAACCTTCCACGTTCCACGTTTCCCCGCGCCTAAGGCGCTACTTGACACTAATTACACAACAAAAGCGCCTGTGAGGGCGCTTTTGTTGTGTTGTGTGTATTTTGAGGATTATTTGTAACTCAAAGTCACATACTGCACCTTGTCGAAGATTGCGTCAAAAGCCTTGAGGTCGCGGCTATTCTCTCCCGACATTGCTGCCATGTCTTTAAGACGTGCCACATTGCCATAGATCACCGACTTGCGACCCTTCATAAGGCTTGTAAGAGCCGAGGGAGCCGGACCACCCATCACCTTCGAAGGCTGAGCGGCAGTGTTCTCGTTGCCAGTGATATAGAAGTTGCCGTCTTCATAGCCAAACCATGCCTGACCTCCAATCGAGTAGCCATTGCTTGTGCTCGCCAGTCCCAATGCGCCAGCCATGCCACCCTCGTTAATCATGCCCACGATGTCGGGGGTGATGTTCTTGCCTTCGGCCTTGATGATGAAGTCTTGAGGGCTGTTAAGCACACCCACTACATTACCCCTTATCTTGCCTAAAAGAGTGGAGAGCTGTTCCATGAAACCTCCCATCATCTGCTTCATCTGGTCGTTAGAGCTGCGGTCGATGGCATCTTTTATAAGTTCGGCGAGTCGCGCACCGTCGGTGTTCATCGCAAAGCCGCACAAGTCGCCCGAAGAGAACGAGCTGAATGCTTTCTCCGAAATCATGCCAAAAGCTTTATTAGTCTTGTCGATGCGTTCCTGAACATCTTTATTGTCGCTCTTGGCAGAGCAAACGAAGTCGCACACGCCGCCCGAAGCATTACCTTCCAAGTTTAAAACTATCGAGCGCATTTCCTCAAAGTCCTTAGAGCTCATGCCTGCCATGCTGCCTGCGCCCGACAGAGCTTCGTCGGGGATAATCGACATGTCGGCACTGAAGCTGGCAAACGAACTGCTGCCATCGGCTTGAGCAAATATTCTGTTCTCGCCCAAGTTACCATTAAAGTCCTTGCTCATGATGCGAGTGAGCGTCTTCTCCATAGAGTCCTTGTCGCGATTAGACTTTCCCACAACGAGCATTGCCTCATCGTTGATTGCCACGCTGGCGGCGGCGTCTACATCATAGGAGTAGTCGGCAGCCTTTTTTAGGGTTTTCTTACTGCTCTTCGCGTAATAGTTCTCGGCCATAGCGCGGTCGGCAACCTTTGCCACTATGCCATAGACAATCTCCGACCCGCTGTTGCGCGCGAAGATGTAGACCGGAGACGTGAGGTCAAGACCCGAATTCTTGAAGTCGGCCACATCGTCGCCATACTGCTCCACGATGTCTTTGAAAAACTTCTCCTGGTCAACGCCAGTTTGTACAAAGAACTCTTTCAGGTCAATTTTTCCCACCATTTTGCTGTCGGCAGGCACATAAGACTTGTAGTCCTCATTGCTACAAGACGACATAATCACTGCAATAACAATTGCCAATAGGAAATAAAATCTCTTCATAATTATTTAGTTTTGGTTATTAACTGCACAAATTTAATAATATATTCTTTAAATCAGCAACAATTTCATCAAAAAAGTTGCAAAAAGCCTAAAATCTGGCAATATGCTACATCTTTAGGTAGAAATCACGCGTCATGTCGATATATTGCTGCGTGTAGTTGCGGTTAGCATCCTGGATGGTCATGCTCTCAACCACCGTAGTAGCATCGCCGTTTACCAGCTCGCACAGCAATCGCTTGGGTGCTGCGCCCTCAACAGGAATCACAGCCGTCAGGCGCCCGATGTTCAGACCACTTGTCACAGCACTTCGCCTTATCAGTTGCTCGGCATCGGCAGGCACGATTATCGACATGAGGCCGCCTGGCGTGAGCAGCTGCTTGCCATGAGCCACAAGCTCCTCGAGCGACAATGCAGTGGCATGACGGGCAAGATTGCGGCTCCCCTCGGGTGGCAGCACTCCACTGGTGAAAAACGGCGGATTGGACACGATGTGGTCAAACTTCTCATCAGTGCCAAAAAATTTGAAATCGATCAACTCGGCTTCTAATCGATTGCCCCAGGGCGAGTTTTGGAAGTTGAGCACGGCTTCGGCAACTGCCTCGGGCTCAATGTCAATGGCATGGATTGTGGCAACAGCATTGCGCTGAGCTATCATCATCGCAATCACTCCACACCCAGTGCCCACATCAAGCACACGTCGAGCAGCAGCCACATCGCACCAAGCACCCAGCAGCACGCCATCGGTGCCCACCTTCATCGCCGTCTTGTCGTTGATGACATTGAATTGCTTAAACCTGAAAACTTTTTCCCGAGCCATACTTGCAAGAATTCGCAATAATGATTATATTTGCAAAGTTAACACTAAATTTCAAATTATTATGAAGAAATTAAGCTTTGTTTTATTATTATTGACCGCTACCCTTTTCTCGGCTCAAGCCCAAAAGGCACATGACGTGGCAACCACCAGCGACATCTTTAGAGTGATTACCTACAAATACATCACATTAAAGAATGAGACAAAAGACGCTACAGCTGTTGAGCGTTTCTATACCAAGGTGTTTAAGGCCTATGGCTACAAGCACGAACTGCCTGGCGACGGCTATGGAGGACCTTGCTCCATCATCGACGGATTCTACAAAGGTGGATACATCAACAAGAAAAGAGCCAATGTCTTTGTTCCCACAAGGAAAAATGTTGCCAGTGTGATTTTCATCTCGGCATGTAACGATGGCGAAGATGGCGATTATGGATATCCACAAGTTACACTAACAGTCTACAGCGCAAGGCTTGCCAAGACTATCATGGGCGACATCATCGACTCTGGATTTGAGAAATTTGAATATGATAACCCCGATGAAGTGGCCGGAGTAGAACTCTATTACAACGGCAACCAGCAAGTGAGATGTGACTACAACGAGGAAGAGAAAGCCTATAACTTCTACTATTCCATCGCCGAATAATCACGTCTTGCATAACGCATAATGAAACTGGATGGGCTTGCGCTCATCCAGTTTCATTGCTCGTTGCGGAAAGACAGGGATTCACTGCGTGCGTCCCTTGCGCTCCCGCGGGGGTCCTTGCAACGAGCAATAAAACTGTCACTGGCGTGCTTAATGGTTTCCTTTGTGCACAATCACTCAAGCAAGCTTGGCAATTATGCACAAAAAAACCAGATGGGCTTGCGCTCATCCAGTTTCATTGCTCGTTGCGGAAAGACAGGGATTCGAACCCTGGAACCCCGTAAGGGGTTAACGGTTTTCGAGACCGCCCCGATCGACCACTCCGGCATCTTTCCAAAAGTTGTCTATTTTGAGTAATCAGTAGTCAGTTGTCAGTTTTCAGTAAAATAGTTGAGTAGTAGAATAGTAAAGTAGTTATCAGTTTTAGTGATTGCATTGCGCTTAATCTCAGCACTGTCTTCCATAAACTATAAACCATAAAACATAAACCAAGTTCAGTTCTCAGTTTTGTTTTACCTCTAAACACTACTGATTTCTGTTTTGCGGGTGCAAAGATAGTACTTTTTCTTGAACTTTGCAAACTTTAGGAGAAAAATCTTTACAAATTATAAAGAGTTTCGATGGCTTTGAGCGGGTCTTGTGCCTTAAAGACGTAGTTACCAGCGACAAGCACATCGGCACCAGCCTGGGCAAGTTGCTTGCCGGTGATGTCGTTCACTCCACCGTCCACTTCAATCACGGCCTTAGAGCCAGTCTCGTTGATGAGCTGGCGCAGCTGCTTTACCTTGTTAAGGGTATTGGGGATGAACTGTTGCCCGCCAAAGCCTGGATTTACCGACATTAGCAGCACCAGGTCGAGTTTCTCTACTATGTCGCGCAAGAGGCACACAGGGGTGGCAGGATTGATGGTCACACCAGCCTGCATTCCAGCATCGTGGATTTGCTGCACCACTCGGTCAAGGTGGTTGCACGCCTCGAAGTGCACGTTCATGATCTGTGCTCCGCAGTTGCGCACTTCGTTCACAAACTTCTGTGGCTCAACAATCATCAGGTGCACATCAAGAGGCTTCTTGCACAGTTGCTGAACATATTTTATCACTGGGAATCCAAAGGAAATGTTAGGCACGAATACGCCATCCATCACATCGAGGTGCAGCATCTGCGCCTTGCTTTGGTTTATCATCTCTATGTCGCGCGCCAGGTTGCCAAAGTCGGCGCTCAGTAGTGAGGGAGAAACAATCATGATAAGGGTTAAGTGTGAAGTGTTAAGTGTGAAGTGTTAAGTGTTAAGTGTTAAGTGTTAAGTATTAAGTATTATTGTCTTGCGCTTTTTTCTTCTTGTTTTTCTTCTTGTTTTTCTTCACCTTATGGATGATGAAAATTATTGCGACGGCTAGCAAGATGAAGCCAGCAATTTTGAGATAGTGGCTGTAGTGCTCAAGCTGGGCAAAGAACTGGTTGTCGTCGGGGACGATGCGGTAGAGCAGGTAGCCCAGCAATGCCAGGACCACGTTCCATATTCCTGCGCCAAGCACAGTATAGAAGCTGAAGGTGCCAAAGTTCATGCGAGACAGGCCAGCGGGAATCGAGATGAGGTGTCGAACAGCTGGCAACAGTCGTCCGAAGAAGATTGAAATTGAACCTTTGCGCCTGAAATAGTCCTCGGCATGTTCCAGTTTCTCACGGTTGAGCAAGAAAAGATGCCCCACTTTACTGTCGGCAAAGGCATAAAACACTGGTCGGCCAATGAGCATAGAGAGGCCGTAGTTTATCGCCGAGCCAAGATAAGCGCCCACTGTGGCGGTGGCTATCACGAGCCAGAAGTCAAGGCTGCTGTTGGCCTGCAGCGAGAAATAGGCTGCTGGCGGCACCACCACCTCGCTGGGTAGCGGAACTATAGAGCTCTCTATCGCCATCAGCAGGATGATGGTCCAGTAGTTCATGTGGTCCTTAAACCAGAAGTAAAGCTTCTCGGTCAACGATTGCTCGGGCACGACAGTCTGCGCGGCATCCTGCGCAAAGCATGCATCGCTCATGAGCACTATCGCCACAATGGCGAGCAGGAATAGTATCGTTTTTTTACGGTTCATTTCGTTGTCACTTTATTTGCGACTGCAAAGTTATAAAGAATTTGTCACACTTCATAACCTAATTGACGAAACATCGTGCGATAGGCATCGGCTTTCTTCTCAAGCGAGAGTGGATAGGCACGCGACGACGAGGGCATGCGGAAGAGGTCAAACTCATGGCCATGGCACGCGCAGTGCACCACCTCGCCGGTCTTGGGAAGCGCTACGCCAGCCATCGTGGATATCACGCCGGTGGCCTTCTCGCCAGCGGTGACAATAGCACGAATCGTGGGCCGCAGCCCGAAGAACTCTTCAAGATCGACAGTCTCCACAATGTCAAGAAACTTGTCGCTGGCGTTGTCCTTGAGACGTCGCACCCGGGTGGCGGTGTCATAGAGGGCTATCTTGCGCTCGGTGAGGAAGGCTTTCAACTTAGGCAAGTCAAAGCGTTTCTCCTCTTCTATCCAAAAGTGGTTCTTGTCACCGTAGAATATCAGCCCCATAATTCTCCACATGTCGTTTATTTTGTTTGGGTAATAAAACTCCATCGACCAGCGCTCAGGCTTAGGCGGGAATGTGCCAAGCATCAGCACCACTGCCCCACTGGGCAAAAACGGCTCAAAAGGATGACTCTCAACTCTGATATTATTCATGACTCAAGTGATTTAGACCACAAAGATAGTAATTTTTTCTTGGTTTATGGTTTATAGTTTATTGTTTATGGAAGACAGTGGCACTTCTTGGTTTATGGTTTATAGTTTATTGTTTATGGAAGACAGGGGTGAGATTTAAAGGGAGAGGGGAGAGGGGAGAGGGAAGAGTTTCTGCTCGCTGTCGCTCGCTCTGAAACGGTACTGGGGGTTATACATAGGGTCAGCCTCTGGCTGAATTGTGCATTATGAATTGTACATTATGCATTAACCAGCACTGCAGGTGCTACTTAACACTTAACATTTCACACTTAACACTTAAAACTGTTCCCTCACCGCCGTTCCACGTTCCACGTTCCACATTCCACCAATTTATAGATACGAAAAAATTTTAATTTGAAAATTTGATGGAAAAGATTTGGAGTAGTTGTTGGGGTTTTGTAATTTTGCAAGTTGCATGAGAGAACTTGTTGACATCTTGCGTGCGGAGCGTCACTTGGACAGCGGTGGCTACAAGGCGCTGCTGGCGTGTGACGACAAAGGCGTTGTTGCCCACTTGCATGAGCAGGCTCGTGAGGTGGGCGACGAGGTGTTTGGCAAGGGTATCTTTGTGCGCGGACTGGTGGAGCTCGCCAACGTGTGCCGCAACGACTGCCTGTACTGCGGCATACGCAAGAGCAACACGGCGGTGGAGCGATACCTGCTCACCACCCATCAGGTGCTGCAATGCTGCCAGCAGGGCTATGACCTGGGTTTCAGGACCTTTGTGCTGCAGAGCGGCGAGCTGCCCCGCGACAAGGCGCCGTGGCTTGTAGACCTGGTGGGCGAGATAAGACAGCGGTGGAACGACTGCGCCATTACGCTGTCGCTGGGCGAGTGGCCCAGGGAGGTGTATGCGGCTCTTAAACAGGCGGGTGCCGACCGTTACCTGCTTCGCCACGAGAGCCATAACGCCGAGCACTACAGCAGGCTTCACCCTGCCGAGATGTCGCTCAAGAACCGCCTGCAGTGCCTCGTGTGGCTCAAAGAGCTGGGCTACCAGGTTGGCACCGGCATCATGGTGGGGAGTCCGTGGCAGTCGCTCGACAACATTGTCGAGGACATAGAGTTCATTGAGCAGTTTGAGCCCGAGATGATAGGCCTGGGACCCTTTGTGCCGCAGCACGAGACACCGCTTGGGCACTACCCCACCGGGAGCGCCCACCTCACATGTCGGCTCTACAGCATCTTCAGGCTGATGTTCCCCCACGCCCTGATACCGAGCACCACGGCACTGAACACGATAGACCCACAGGGCAGGACAATGGGCATAATGGCTGGCGCCAACGTGGTGATGCCCAACCTCTCGCCAAGCGACGTGAGAGCGCGCTACGCCCTCTACGACGGCAAAGCCAGCACCAACGCCGAAGCCGCCGAAGGCATTGCGCAACTAGAAACCCAACTCGCCACCATAGGCTACCACATAGACTGGGGACGAGGAGACCACGGGGGTAAGTGTTAAGGGTTAAGTGTTAAGTAGCGCCTGCGGCGCGTGGAACGTGGAACGTGGAACGTGGAAAGAGCCGGGAGCGAGGATCGGGAATCGTGCCTGTGGCGCTTTGAACTAGAGAAACTAGAAATACTAGAACTTCTAGAAAATCTAGAGATACTAGAAAAAACTACTCAACTACTCAACTACTCAACTACTCCACTACTCAACTGCTCTACTGAAAACTGATAACTGATAACTGATAACTGATAACTAATAAATATATGTACAACCCAAAATCATCTCATGCCGAGGAGTTTATTGACCACGGCGAAATAATGGAGACGCTGGACTATGCTGCCCGTAACCGCAGCAACCGCACTCTGATAGAAGAAATAATAAACAAAGCCGCGACCTGCAAGGGACTTACCCACCGCGAGGCAGCAGTGCTGCTCGAGTGTGACCAGCCCGACCTGGTTGAACGATTTGAGAACCTAGCCCGCGAAGTGAAGCAAAAACTCTATGGTAACCGCATAGTGCTCTTTGCTCCGCTTTACCTGTCGAACTATTGCATCAACGGTTGTGTCTATTGCCCCTATCACGGCAAGAACCACACCATTCCGCGCAAGAAACTGTCGCAAGACGAGATACGCCAAGAGGTCATCGCCTTGCAGCAGATGGGCCACAAGCGCCTTGCCCTCGAGGCCGGCGAGCATCCCAAGATCAACCCAATTGAGTATATCCTTGAGTCGATAAAGACGATCTATGACACACGGGTGGGCAACGGCGCCATTCGCCGCGTGAACGTGAACATCGCCGCCACCACTGTGGAGAACTACCGCAAACTCAAAGAGGCAGGAATTGGCACCTATATCCTCTTCCAGGAGACCTATAACAAGGAGAACTACGAGAAACTGCACCCCACTGGCCCCAAGAGCGACTACTGCTATCACACCGAGGCGATGGACCGCGCCATGGAAGGCGGCTGCGACGACGTGGGCATTGGCGTGTTATATGGCCTGACGACCTATCGCTACGACCTGGTGGGCCTGCTCATGCATGCCGAGCACCTGGAGGCCCGTATGGGCGTGGGTCCTCACACCATCAGTGTGCCCCGCATCTGCCCTGCCGACGACATCTCGCTCGACGAGTTCCCCGACGTTCTGCCCGACGACATCTTCTGCAAGATTGTCGCCATCATTCGCCTGGCAGCGCCCTATACCGGCATGATTATCTCCACCCGCGAGTCGCAGAAGGTGAGAGAGAAAGTCCTTGACCTGGGCATCTCGCAGATTAGTGGCGGTTCGCGCACCAGCGTGGGCGGATACACCACCAAGGAGCGCCACGATGACACCGCACAGTTCGACGTGAGCGACCAGCGCAGCCTCGACGAGGTGATTTCATGGCTTCTCGACATCGACTACCTGCCCAGCTTCTGCACCGCCTGCTATCGCGAGGGCCGCACCGGCGACCGCTTCATGTCGCTTGTGAAGCGCGGCAAGATTAGCTACTGCTGCACTCCAAACGCCATGATAACTCTCAAGGAGTATCTCGAGGACTATGCCAGCCCTGCCACCCGCGAGAAAGGAGAGGCACTCATTCGCCGCGAACTCGAGCGCCTGCCCGACGATCGCATCCGCAACCTCGCCAACCGCCGCCTCATCGACATCGCCAACGGCGAGCGCGACTTCAGGTTCTAGAACGTAAATAAGACAATGATCACTACACCGCAATCGCTCAGGCGACACATTGCCATCTTTGGCCGCAGGAATGTGGGCAAGTCATCGTTGCTCAACGCCATCACGGGTCAGCAGGCCGCCATTGTCTCGCCCGAGGCAGGCACTACTACCGACCCCGTGAACCGGGCAATGGAGATACTACCGCTGGGACCATGCATGCTCATCGACACTGCAGGATTTGACGACGAGGGCAGCACAGGCGAACTGCGCAACCAGCGCACCCACCGTGTGCTCGACCAGGCCGACATGGCTCTGCTCGTCATGGACCAAGCCAGCGATTTAAGTCTTGAGAAACTGTGGCTCAAGGAATTGCGACGGCTGGAGATTCCCACTGTGGCAGTGCTCAACAAAGTTGACACCGCCAGCGATGTCCAGCAAACAATAAGCGCCATTGCCAAGGAGTTGGGCATCAAGCCTGTTGCCGTCAGCGCCAAGAACCTGGGGGGCATTGAGCAACTGCGTCAGGAACTCGCCCGCGTTGCTGGCGATGATGAGCACACCAGCCTCACCGCAGGACTCGCCCATCCCGGCGACACCGTGCTACTCGTGATGCCTCAGGATCCACAAGCCCCCAAGGGAAGGCTGATTCTGCCACAGGTACAGACTATCCGCGACTTGCTCGACAAAGGCTGCATAGTGACATGCTGCGGTGTTGACACACTCGACAAGAGCCTCAACTCGCTGCGCGAGCCTCCAGCACTCATCATAACTGATTCACAAGTCTTTGCGCAAGTTTATGACAAGAAGCCCCAAGGCAGTCTTCTCACCTCCTTCTCGGTGCTGATGGCAAGCGTCAAGGGCAACATGGAAGTGCTCATCCAGGGTGCACGAGCCATCGAGCGACTCACACCCCAGTCGCGAGTACTCATTGCCGAGGCGTGTACCCATGCCCCCATGAGCGAAGACATTGGCCGTGAGAAGATTCCGCGCATGATTCGCAAGCGATATGGCGATACCATAGCCTTCGACATCCATGCCGGCAAGGACTACCCCACCAGCCTGCAACAATATGACCTAATAGTTCATTGCGGGGCATGCATGTTCAACCGCCGCCTCATGCTCTCACGCATAGTGCGAGCACAAGAACAAGGCGTGCCCATCACCAACTACGGCTTAGCCATTGCACAACTGCAAGGAATACTCGATAAAGTTGCAATACCGTAGACTAAGACAAAAATAGACGAAATTTCGCACACTCAAGAAAAAGAAAGGTAACCAAAATTTGGTTATTTTTCTTTTTCGTATTATCTTTGCAGCAATTATGTATGAACAATATCTTAAATATAACTCTATTCCTGCAGGAGCCGTGCTTCGTCACATCCTAAAAAAGGAAAAAATCAGTCAAAAACAATTGTCTGACAAGACTGGTATTATCACTCAGAGAATTAATGATTTAATTAAAAACAAGCGTCGCTTTACAGTAGAGACATCGGCCATTATTGCAAGAGTTCTCCCCGTGTCAAATATTGGATATTTCTATTTGCTGCAAAGTAATCATGATATATATCAATATAATGAGTCGCTAACACACAAGCCAGCAAACATCTCTTTAATCAGAAAAGCCTTGTTTTGGGATATCAATGCTGAAACTCTTGATTGGGAAAAACACAAAAAATGGATCATTCAAAGAGTTTTTGAATACGGAAATGACGACGAAGTGAGAACCATCATAAGTCATTACGGACGACAAATAGTTATAGAAATCTTATCATCAATCAAAGATGAATGGCGACAAACTCAACGAGAAAACATGATAAATAAACATTTGCAATGAGACTTCATTATAAAACAATATCGGATAATGCATTGAAGGCATTGAAGAAATTCATGCAAGATGAAACTTTCAATGATTTCCGGCTTGTGGGCGGTACTGCTTTAGCTCTGCAACTTGGTCATCGCATATCGGTTGATATTGATTTATTTACCGACATGGAATATGGAAAGATGAACACGAGTAGAATAATTGAATTTCTAAAGGAAAATTTCATTAAAGTTGATGGATTAGACTCCTTGACCTACCCTGCTCCTGGCTATACAGTATACTGTGGTGATAATGATACTGATTTGATTAAAGTTGATCTTTTTTATATCGACACATTCCTCTATCCTCCCGTCATAGAGAACGAGCTTCGCATTTCTGACATAAGAGATATCGCTGCAATGAAAGTTCTTGCCATCAACAATGCTAATCGAAGCAAAGATTTCTGGGATATACATGAGTTAATGAACACATTCAATCTCAACGAAATCATAAATTTTGGCATTAAGAGATTTCCATATAATATAGATCGAGAAAGCATTATAGACAAACTATTAAATATACCTACCGAAACCAACGATCCTAGCATAATAAGCCTGAAGGGAGATTACTGGGAATTCGTTGTTGAAGATATAAGAGAAGAAGCACAAAAGCTATTAACCTCCACTCGCTTTTAGAACAATGAAGGTAAGTTTTAGAAAGTTCCAGTTAATATAAAAAAGTAACCAGTTTTTTGGTTACTTTTTTTCATCTTATCAGTCAGAGAGGATTGACTTGTCACGGAAGTGAGTGTGGAGGAGTTTGTGCGACAGTTTGCCCAGTGGCTCGCCCAGGAACTCGCTGTAAACTTGCTTCACCGCCGGACTCTCGTGACTCTTGCGCACGATGCGCGTGACATCGGTAGCATACATCGCCCGCTGCCTGGCCTCCAGCACCGAGATGTCGCCGTGGTGATAGGGCTGGCCCGTGCCGCCAATGCAACCTCCAGGACACGACATCACCTCAATGAAATGGTAATCGAGTTCGCCTGCCCGCAGTTTGTCCATCACGATGCGCGCATTGTTCAGCGTGTGTACCACACACACCTTAAGCTCAAAGCCATCCAAATCGATGGTTGCCTCGCGAATACCATCCATGCCACGCACCTGCGTGAACTCCAGTTGAGGCAACTGCTTGCCCGTGAAATGCTCGTAGGCAGTTCGCAGCACAGCCTCGGTCACACCACCAGTTGTGCCAAAGATGTGCCCAGCGCCAGTTGCGTCGCCCAGTGGGTTGTCAAACTCCCCATTAGGCAACTGAGCAAAGTCAATACCTTTGCTCCTAATCATCTCGGCGAGTTCCAGAGTAGTAATACTGCAATCCACATCGGGGATGCCGTCGTAGATAAACTCGTCGCGAGCGCATTCATATTTCTTTGCCACACAAGGCATTATAGAAATCACCGAAATATTCTCGCGTGGAATGCCAATTTTCTCGGCCCAGTAAGACTTGGCCAGCGTGCCAAACATCTGTGCCGGCGACTTGCAGGTAGAAGGATACTGGCGCAAGTCGGGGTAGTCATTCTCAAAGAAATTCACCCAAGCAGGGCAGCAAGATGTTGTCATGGGCAACTTCACGTCGGGGTCGCCTGCCATGTGCCGCTTTAGGCGGTCGATAAGCTCGGCACTCTCTTCCATGATAGTAAAATCGGCACCAAAATTAGTGTCAAACACATAGTCAAATCCCAGTTGACGCAGTGCAGTAATCATCTTTCCAGTCACAACTGTTCCTGGTGCCATGTCAAACTCCTCTCCCAGCGCAAATCGCACGGCAGGAGCAGTTTGTGCAATCACCAGTTTGTCTTCATTCTTAATATCGGCAAGGACATCATTGATAGAGTTGCGCTCGTCGAGAACCCCAATGGGCCCGTCGATAGCCTCAAACTTACACTTGCTCTTGCACTTGCCACAACAGGTGCACTTGTAGGGATTAATCACATGCGGTTGCTTGACAACGCCATCGATAGCGTTGACCGGGCAATTGCGCTTGCAGGCAGTGCAGCCACGGCACTTCTCGGGATCGATGGCATAGGAGAGCACATTCAGGAATCGCTTGCCACCTATCTCATAGATGTAGTGGTTGAGCATCGAGTCGAGCGACACAGGTCGCTTGAACGAACTCCATTGCTGCGATTCCACCTCGATGTGATGAGCCGCCACGTCGGCATATCTCAGTTCCTCAACAAGTTGTCCACGCACCACATGCTTCTCAACAATCACGTTCACATCCTCAGGCCTGACGTGGGTGTAGGTGATATTATCGGGAAGAATGCGCACAATAGGCCCCTTGGCACAGAATCCAAAGCAACCCGAAGTCACCACATCGACCATGTCGTCGATGCCATGGGCGTGGAGCATCATCTTAAAGAGATTGATGATGCGCTCGGCGTCGTTGCGCCGGCAACCCTTACCCGAGCAACATTGCACCTGAACATATCCATGTGCAGTTAATCCATATTTTTGTTCATTTCCAGTCGCCAAAGCGCTATGTGTTGCCGACTGAGAAGGCGATTGAGGTAGTTTTTTTTCAGGCATGAGTGGCAAGCAATTTATTATGAAAAAAATGGGTAATTAGTTGTAATTCAACAATCTTGAGCAATAGATAAAATCTATCAGAACTTTGAACTACAAAGTTAGTAAAAATAAATTACACATTACAGGAAGTTCTCTAAAAATTTATATGTTTTATAACCATCAAAAAAAGACAACACAATGTTTTAATATACAAAAATAATCACTACCTTTGCACCACAAAAACTAACTGATAATACACATAACCAAAAACAATCTTTTTTAATAAAAAACATGCCAAGTATCAAGAATTTTGATGAGCTCACCGCTCATCTTGCAAGTAAGGGAACAAAAAGCCGCGTAGCAGTAGTATGGGCCGAGGATGATGTTACTCGCAGTGCCGTGCTTAAAGCCCTCGAGGCAGGTATTATCACCGTGACATTCGTTGGCTGCCGCCAGGAGATTGAGGCCGACGAGCGTCTTGCTCAGTACAAGAGCGAGTTCAGCATCATCGATGCCAGCGACCGCGACGACGCTGCTGCCAAGGCTGTTGCCGAGGTTCGTGAAGACCGTGCCAACGTGCTGATGAAGGGCTTGTTGAACACCGACAACCTTCTTCGCGCAGTTCTCAACAAAGAGACCGGAATTCTTCCCAAGGGCAACGTGCTCACTCACGTTACCGTAGCCGACATTCCTGAGCTGCAGCGCCTGCTGCTCTTTACCGATGCCGCCGTTATTCCATGCCCCACCGTTGACCAGCGCATTGAGCAAGTGAAGTATGTGACCAAGATTGCTCACGCCCTTCACATTGAGCAACCCAAGATCTCGCTCATCCACTGCTCAGAGAAAGTTGACGAGCGTCACTTCCCCTGCACTGGCGACTATGTGATCATCAAAGAGAAAGCCGCCAATGGCGAGTTTGGCAACTGCATCGTAGACGGTCCTCTCGACCTGAAGACATCTTTGTGCTATGAGAGCATGCACCACAAGGGTATCAACTCGCCCATCAATGGCGAGGCCGACGCAGTGCTCTTCCCCGAGATAGAGAGCGGCAACGTGTTCTACAAAACCATCACCCTGCTGTGCCATGCCCAAACTGCTGGCTTGCTCCAGGGCGCCAAGGTTCCTGTAGTACTCCCCTCTCGTGGCGACAGCATCGAGTCGAAGTTCTACAGCCTTGCAGTAGCATCGGCTATCTAATTAAAACAACCCTATTACACATTACTTAAAATATACAACAAACAACTATGCGTATACTTGTTATCAATCCAGGATCAACTTCAACTAAGTTTGCCGTTTACGAGGGTGAGACCCCATTGCTGCTTCGCTCTATTCGTCACAAACCCGAGGAGCTGGCTCCATATAAGTCTGTTCTTGACCAGTTTGATTTCCGTTACAACCTTGTAATGAACGAGATCAAGGTCACCAATGTAGACTTCAACTTTAAGGCGGTCATTGGCCGTGGAGGTCTTGGCAAAGCCGTTCCTGGTGGCGTATATGAGATTAACGAGAAAATGCTTGAGGACACTCGCAATGCTACTCGCGAGCACGCCTGCAACCTGGGCTGCCTCATTGCCCACAAGATTGCTCAGCAAATTCCCGGTTGCCGCAGTTTCATCGCCGACCCCGTTGTTGTTGACGAGTTGAATGACTATGCTCGCATCTGCGGTATCCCCGAGATCAAGCGCGTGAGCATTTGGCATCCACTTAACCAAAAGGCTATTGCACGCCGCTTTGCCCGTGAGATTGGCAAGAAATATGAGGAGATGAACCTCATCATCTGCCACTTGGGTGGAGGTATCTCGGTAGCCGCCCACGAGAAGGGCGTTGCTGTTGATGCTCCTAACGCACTCGATGGTGAAGGCCCATTCACTCCCGAGCGCGCCGGTACAGTTCCCGCTGCCGACCTCGTAAGACTCTGCTTCAGTGGCAAGTATACTAAGGAAGAAATTCTCAAGATGATCACCGGCAAGGGTGGATTGAACGCTCACCTGGGCACTACCGACCTCATGGAAATTGAGGAGCGCATCAACAATGGTGACAAGCACGCCAAGACTGTCCTCGACGCCATGATTTATCATGTGGCTAAGCAGATTGCTGCCGAGAGTGCTGTACTGTGCGGTAAGATTGACGCCATCCTCCTCACCGGTGGAATGGCACACAGCGATTACCTCACTGGCGAGCTGCGCAAGCGCATCGACTTCCTTGCTCCCACCTACTGCTTCCCTGGCGAAGACGAGATGGGTGCTCTGGCTGGCAACGCCGCTGCCGTGCTTAAAGGCAAGCGCGAAGCTAAGGAATACAAGTAAAAGGACAAGAGACAAAGTATAAAGTACAGAGTACAGAGTACAGAGTACAGAGCACAGAGTACAGAGTACAGAGCACAGAGTACAGAGTATTAAGAATCAGTATGATGTGGTAACACTCTGCTTTGTTCATTCCAAAATATAAGAAAAGCGTCTCGATTGAGACGCTTTTCTTGTTAGGATACTGCATTGCCTTACTTGTAGCGCATGAAGCTGTAGCCAAAGCGCTCGTAGGCTGCACGCTCTAGTGCCTCTCGGTCGTCGGGGTGAGCAATCGAGATGAGAGCGCGTGCACGCTCTGCCATGCTCTTGTTGCGCAGGTAGACGATGCCATGCTCGGTTACAACATACTGCGTCTGGAACCTAGTGGTCACCACGCCAGCGCCAGGGGTGAGAGTAGGCACAATCTTGCTCTTACCCTTGCCTGTGCGTGATGGCAGCGCAATGAAAGTCTTTCCCTCGGGGTTGAGAGCAGCACCATACATAAAGTCGTGCTGACCACCCACACTCGAGAAGATCATCGTTCCAATACTGTCGGCACACACCTGTCCTGTCAAGTCCACCTCAATAGCACTGTTGATGGCAATGGGTTTAGGATTTTGACGAATGATCTGCGGGTCGTTGGTATAAGCCACATCATAGAATTCCACATCCTCGTTATAGTCGAGGAAGTCATACATGCGCTTTGAACCAAGTGCTAGACTTGCCACACTCTTTCCAGGGTGAATTTTCTTGAGACTGTTGTCAATAACACCCTCTTCCATCAGGCGCACCACGCCGTCGGTCATTGCCTCGGTGTGCAGTCCCAGGTGCTTGTGGTTCTTGATGCCTGCAAGCACAGCGTTGGGGATTCCACCCACACCAATCTGCAGCGTTGCACCATCGGGGATCTCGGCAGCGATAAAGCCGCCAATAGCGCTCTCAATGGGAGTCGACTCCCCAAATTCCATTGCCAGCGGTGGCTCGTCGCAACGCACTGCAGCGGCAATCTGGCTCTCGTGAATCTTGGCAGCGCCACACAGGTAAGGCATGCTGTCGTTGATTTGCGCGATGATAGTCTTCGACATTTCCACAGCGCTGAACGCCAAGTCGGCGCTCATTCCATAACTGCAATAGCCATCCTTGTCGGGAGGCGAGCAGTTAAGGAAGGTAACATCAAGAGGTAACTGCTTGCTGCGGAACAAGAAAGGAATCTCTCCCAAGAAAGCAGGGATCACCTCTCCGTAGCCCTGAGCCACCCACTTGCGCTGGTCGCCACTGAGGAAGAGGCTCTTGGTGATAAACGAGTCTTTATACTCAGGTTTGCACAATGGGCACTCGCCATAAGGCACATTAAACGCCGAATAGACCACTACATCACGCAGCTCGCTGGCACGACGTGCCAGTGCACTCTGTAGCACAACGGGTATCGCTGTACTTCCCATGCAATAGATGTGGTCGCCACTTTTGACAAGGCGAACAGCCTCGTCGGCACTCATGTAATTCATATAGTTATCAGTTATCAGTTGTCAGTTATCAGTAGTCAGTTTTCAGTTTTCAGTAGAGCAATCGAGCGGTCGAACTATCGAGCAGTCGAGATCAATTGTGCATTGTGCATTATGAATTATGCATTGACTAAAGCCGCAGGCGCAACACCAAAGACTTAACCCTTTACACTTATCATTTGCTCTTCTGCAGTTCTACAAACATTGCCAGTCGCTCGTCGAGGGCCTTGATGTGCCAGTCGCTGTTGAGCTGTGACACACAAGCGCGGATTCCTGGCTGCTTGCTACCAGTGGTGTTGAGCGTGATAGCCGAGATGCCGCAAAGCATCAAGTCGTTGAGCAACTCAGAGTCGGTCATGCCCTTATAACCAATGGTGTAGTAGAATCCGTCGGCAAGGTCTTGGTCACCATCCTTGTCATAGATGATGTTGAAACCATGCTTCAAGAAGATTTTCTTAGTGATCTTGGCACGGCGGCCATATTCACGAACCTCATCCACAAACTTGTAGGTGCCATCGGCAGCTGCTTTCATCATTGCTGCGAGAGCATGCTGAGCCGAGTGAGAAGTACCTGATGAGGCGACATAGAGATAGGTGAAGATGAAGTTGTCGCCCATGCGACCTATGCGATAGCGCTCGCGCAATGCTGGATACTCGCGGTTGAACAGCTTGTTGCTGAAAGCCACAACGGCGATGCGCTCACCGGCATAGCTGAAAATCTTCGAGCCCGAAAGCATGAACACGTAGTTGTCGGTATAGCGAGCAACAGTTGGCTGGAAAGGAGGCTCAAAAGGCACCGACTTGTCGGTACGGAAGTCCATGCACATGTAGGCGTGGTCTTCAAGGACAATCATGTCATACTTGTTGGCAGTTTCACCAATGATCTGCAACTCCTCTTCGGTCAAGCACACCCACGATGGGTTGTTGGGGTTAGAGTAAACGATTGCCACGATGTTGCCCTTAGAGCAGAACTCCTCGAGTTTGTTGCGCAACTTGGCGCCACGATATTCATAGATGTCAAACTGCTCGTGCTTGATGCCTTGCACTTGAGCCTGCATCACATGAGGAGCAAAACCAGGGTTCACATAGAGGATAGTGTCCTTGGCAGGATCAAGCTGCGAGCACTCAAGCATCAGGTTCATGCCTGCCTGCATCGAGCCCACGGTGGGAACGATGCACTCGGGGTTGATGTCAACATCGATGAACGCCTTGATGAATCGAGAGGCATTCTCCTTGAGTTCGGGCAGACCGCTAATGGCAGGATAGATGCTTGCAATACCATTGTCGAGAGCCGCCTTCTGAGCGTCAACGCCTATCTGGCCTGGTGCCAATCCTGGCACGCCCACTTCAAGACGCAAGAACTTCTCGCCAGCAGCCTTTTCCATCTCGGCAGCGATTGCTGCACACTGGCGGATAGTGGTCTTTGACACATCGGTCAAGTCACGCTCTGCCAAAATATTGTTCAGAACTTGTTGTTTTATAGGAAAACTCATAGTTGTTTTATAGATAATTCTGTATTATTACTTGTTTTTCTGAGCGAACTCGTAACCAGCCTTGAAGGCAGCGATATTGGTCTCAACGATGGCCTCGCCCTTGCTGGCAAACACATTAGTGATACCCTCAATGAGCTGCTCGGGCTTGAGCATCTCGAGCACCGAGGCAGCAGCACCCAGGAGCACCATGTTGGCGCTGCGTGGCGACTTCACCTCCTTGGCAATAGCGTCAACGTCGATCATAATCACGTTGCCCAGTTTCTTGAGTTCGGTATTCACAGCATCCATCTCGGGATAGTTGGGAATGTTGACGAATGGCGATGTGTTAGTGATCACCCATCCCTTAGGATTGAGATACTGCACATAGCGTAGAGCCTCCATTGGCTCGAGTGAGATAATCAGGTCGCATGCTCCATGAGCAATAAGGTCGCTCGAGATGGGGTCGCTCGAGAGTCGCAGATTACTCTGCACGTCGCCGCCACGCTGGCTCATGCCATGCACCTCGGCCTGCTTGAGGTGAATACCCTCTTTAAGAGCCGCCCAACCAATGATAGTAGCAATGGAGAGGATGCCTTGTCCGCCCACACCGCAAAGAATTATATCTTGTTTCATGATGAATTTTTAATTTAAAATGTGATGTGGAAAAATTATTTCTTAGCTTTAGCATGACGCTTAGCAGTCTGGATGCACTCGCGACGCGAGATAATCACCGACACACCCTTGTAGTTGATTTCCTCGTCAATCACCTTCTCCATGTC
>ONIY01000010.1 GCA_900318065.1 uncultured Prevotellaceae bacterium | reverse complement strand
TCGATGTTCACATGATTCTGCGACGTGTTGATTGACAGATAGCCATAACTTGGCTCTATCGTGCTATAAGGGCTCACTTCGTTGCCAGTGTCATAATCAAACTGGTGTGTCTGCTCATTGTAGAGATAACCACCGACGGTGTTCACAAAATAATCGTTTATCACTGGCACAAGCATGTTGGTGGGTGTGGCGGTCGATGTTCCTAAATTCTTAAACTTATAGACCTGTCCCTTGGTGCCCTTCATGAGCATTGCTGTAGAAGCTGGAATGGCACCGTTCCATTTCAACGTGGTGAGACGATTCTTTGATGCGTCATACGACGGTATGGTGTAGAAGCTGCCTCCGGCAGGCTGTTCCACACTCTTATGGCACGAGAAGATGCGAGTGTCATTGTCTAGTTTCACAAAGGGGCGCATACGTTCATCGGCGGTCGTCATGTCGTCACTGATGTACCATGTGTATTGCTGATGAGTGAGGCGATAGTACTGCGAGGCGTCCACAAAGTAGAGGCATCCGTCGGCATTGTAGCCAAAGCATGCCGTGGTCAGTGTGGGAGCGCCGTAGAAAGTCATGCTTGTGATGCCGGGGCAGTGGAAGAACGCATTGAGACCTACATTACGTATCTTGGGCAGCTCGATGTCGCCGCTAAGCACTGAGTAGTTGAAGGCATATTCTTTGATCACTTCCACGTCACTAAAGCTCATTGACGTGAGATTAGTGGTTTTAGAGAATGCCGCCTTGCCTATAGTTTTAAGATGGTCTAACGAGCCATTGCTGATTTTCAAGTTTTGACAGTTGTAGAATGCCGAATCCTCAACCTCCTTAATTGTGTGTCCATAATAAATAATATTTTCAGTTGAAGAATTTTGTTTCAGAACTTGATAGTAATTCTTTTCTATGGCAGTAGGGCAATAAAGATCGCCCCCAACATTTAAAGAATGGGAAATTTGGATATCATATAAATTGTACTTATTATTGACATGTACCGATTGGCCATGCACTAGTTTCGCCTGTCCACCATCGTAATTGACAGTATTATTGGGGTCGGAATAAGGCTCAGTGCTTGTCACAGTAAAAAACAGGTACCCAGAATAAATGTCCCAGGCGTTACCGTCAACTGACTTGAAGGATGAGCCTAACGACGTATTCTTATAATAATTAACCATGGGGTAAGGCACATGCAGATTGATGTTACCACGGTTAACGAGGTTAGCAAGTTGCGAAGGATAATTATCACGGTTCAAATAGAGGTCTGTGAGACTGTATAGGCCATCGAAAGAGTCTGCTTTATAGTTAGTTACCGAACTTGGGATGAGCATATAGGTGAGTTTATCACAATTGGCGAAAGCGCTGTTCCCTATTGTTTTTACTCCATAATTAAGCACAACTTGTTGTAATTTATTGTGATAATAGCAAGCATAGTCACCAATCTCAGTGAGCGTCGATGGCTGCATCATTTGATAACCACTCAAAAAAATAGGAGTAGTTTGTGCCGCCGCCATTCCTGGGCATGTGTATCAGCTTGGTAAACGACTTGTTATAGAGATTACTATAACCCGCTGAGGCGTAATACTGGTTGCTTGAAGAGACTGTATATTTTTCCAAATTGTTGCACATGTAGAATGGCATGTTGCCGCCCTCGGCCATATAGATGACGCTCGATGGAATGTAAACGTTTACAAGCCCATGGTCGTAGGCGAAGGCCATAGAATTGATGCGTTTCACACCATTATTCTCACTGCCTGTTTCATACAATTGCAAAGTGGTGATTGCCGGGCAATTGTAGAATGCATAGTTGTCGAGGGTATCAGCACTCACCTTGACGGTGGTCAAAGCCGTGCAGCCCTGAAAAGCGCTAATGCCTATCTTCTTGGCTTCGGAACCCAGCCATGTGAAGGAGGTGAGACTCGATTGCTTCTCACTCAACTCAGCAAGACGGGGAGCTGCCACAGTAACTTTGTAGTATTCGGGCGATGTGAGACCACCATAAGTATAGTTGTCATTATTTGTCGCGCTCACAGGGATGGAGGGGGTGTTGGAGAGTAAGCCCACGAGCATGCAGGTGTTGCTGCCGCTCACAACATAGCATCCTGAGCCAGAAGAGAAGTCATAGGCACCACGACCATTGGCATTGATACTGCTGAAGGCAGAACTGAACGTGCTGTTGGAACTGAAAGCCGTCTTGGCCTCAAACGTCGACACTACCAGAGACGCCGATCGCATGCCCGAGAATGTGCCGCTATAGAACGTGGGAACACTCTGAGAGGCATAGTTGAACTGCGTCATGCTGGATGTGTTGGCAAAGGAGTAGTTGTCAAGTAGAGTCACCGAACTGGGAAGATAGACATACTTGAGCGAGGTGCAGCCCGAAAAAGCATGGTAGCCGATGCTGGTGACGCCATGACACACTTTCAACACTGTGATTCTTGTGTTGCCCGAGAAAGCATAATCTCTCACATCGGTCACTGTATAGGTAGAACCGCCATAATTTATCTTGCCGGGGAGGTCAATCTCGGTGGGATTAGCGCTCTCACTGGCACTCGACAGGCCCACACACTCCACAGTATAGCCATAATCGTCGGTTATATAATACTTGAGATTACCTATCGACAGATACTGAGCCTTGGCAGTGACCACAGTTAGGGTAATGATGAAAAACAAAAATAATTTCTTCATAATTTATTAGTTTTTAATTCACAATCAATCTATCCACAATAATTTGTTTCAATATTCTGCAAAATTATTCAAAATAATTATTATATCAAAGAAAATCAGCATTTATTTTGCGAAAAAGTAAATAAACATCAAGTAAAAACAGCTCGAAAATGTTTTTTTCTTGTCGGGCTACAAATCCTGAACAAAATACTTGCAGACATCAAAAAATATGTCTTAATTTGCCCATTCGTAACCAACAATGGTTTGTTCTAACGTTTTAATTGACTATGAAATATTTACAACTGCCTTATGATGAGGTGCGCAGGCTCACGTTCTATCTCGCCATGGAGGAGCATGCTGCTCAGCTACTCAAAGACAACAAGAGTATTGACGAACTGTTCTTCACTTGGCGCGTGAGACCCACTGTGATTTTTGGCCGCAACCAGCTCATCGACAGCGAGGTTAACGTTGCCTACTGCAAGGCAAATGGCATTGAGTACTACCGCCGCAAGAGCGGTGGAGGATGCGTCTATGCCGACATGGACAACCTCATGTTCAGCTACATTACCCGCAGCGACGACGTGACCACTACTTTTGCCCACTACACCCACGCCATTGTGGAGATGCTCAAGGGCTTGGGGCTAAACGCCAGCGACAACAGCCGCAACGACGTCATGATTGATGGCAAGAAGGTGAGTGGCAACGCTTTCTACCATATTCGGGGATTGGGGATTGGAGATCGAGGATTGGGGGGTGGAAATCAAAAATCTGGCATCAGCATAGTGCATGGCACCATGCTCTACGACACCAATATGGAGAACATGCTCGGGGCCATCACGCCATCGGCGACCAAACTCGACTCTAAGGGAGTGAAGAGCGTGAAGAGCCACATTACCACCCTGAACCGATATCTCACCATGAGCATCGAGGAGTTCCAGCAGCACGCCCACCGCACCTTGTGCGACGGCGAGATAATGCTCAGCGACAGCGATATAGCCGCAATAGAGCACATTGAGGCGGGCTATCTCACGCCAGAGTTTATCTTGGGCAACAATCCGCGCTGCAACATGGAGCGCAGCGGCAGGATTGAGGGGGTAGGGGAGTTTAAAATCACCCTTGAGCTCAACCGCAACATCATCCGCGACATCAACATCGCCGGCGACTTTTTTCTCCTGGGCGACCTCGACAGCATCACCACCCGCCTCAAGGGATGCCGCTTCACTAAAGAAGCAGTAGAAAGTGCCCTCAGCGACCTCGACCTCTCACGAGTGATAATGAACCTAACGCTACGGCAGTTTATTGGTATGCTCTTTGAGAAATAATATCTATTATTGTTGGTTATAATGGTTATAACACAATAATTTAGTAACTTTGCAGTCAGAAAGAAAAAAGCAATAATTATGACAACAACTGAAATGAATGCTCAGATTTTTCGTGACATGGCTGAGATTGCCGAGGACGAGGCGTTGATGAAACAACTCGCCAAATACCTGAAAAAACTGGTGGCAAAGAAAAATGACCCAACCAAGATGACGAAAGAGGAGTTCTTCCATCGGGTTGAGGAAGCGAAAAATGGTCCTTTGTATGAATTGCAGCCAGGCGAAACGCTTGACGATTTAATTAGTCGTGTTGTGTGATGGCCTACAAAATTCAGTATTAACGCCAGGCCATTCTTGATGCCGAAAGGTTAAAGCGCAACGAGCCCAAGGCGTATGAGAAGTTGAAAAAGCTGGAAAACGAGCTCAAGGAACACCCTCGCACGGGCACTGGTAAGCCCGAACCTCTATCTGGAGGGCATTTGTGGAGTCGTCGCATCACTAAAAAAGCATCGTTTGGTTTATGAGATTCATGACACTGAAGTAATCGTCCTTGTCCTCACCGCCTATGGTCATTATGACGACAAGTGAGCAGTAAAGCAAAAAATATCCCTCGCGGCTAAATGGGCAGCGAGGGATATTTCTTTGTTTTTAAAGTGACTGCTACATGGCTAGACGCATGCCAATGTAAGAGCTGCTACTGTCATTTGGCAAGCCACTGAACCTTTCAGGCATTGAGCAATGAAAGTCAAAAACACATTTTATAAAAAGATTTTCTCTTTATTATTATATTATGTCATTTTTATTATGTACTTTTGTGGTGGAATTGAGGATTGCTCGTCTCAAAGAGTTCTTGAACTTCAATTCACAAAAACCAACAAACTGATTAACAATTTAATAACAAATACTTTACATCTTAAAGACAACTATTATGAGTGAAAACAAATTCACTTGTCTGCACGACAAGCACGTTGCCTTGGGAGCCTTGATGAGCCCCTTTGGCGGTTTTGACATGCCCATCCAGTATGCCGGCATAGTAGAGGAACACAATGCAGTGCGCAACGCAGTGGGCGTCTTCGACGTCTCTCACATGGGCGAAGTGCACGTTACTGGCCCCGAGGCGCAGAAGTTTGTGAACTATATCTTCACTAACGACATCACCAAGATGACTGTGGGCGGCATCCAGTATGGCATGATGCTTTACCCCGACGGTGGCACCGTCGACGACCTCCTGGTTTACACCATGGGCGAGAACGACTACTTCCTCGTTATCAATGCTGCCAACATCGACAAGGACGTGGCTTGGATCAACGAGCAGGCAGCTAACTTTGACGTGAAAGTCGAGAACCAGAGCGAGAGCTACGGACAGATAGCAGTGCAAGGTCCCGAGGCCGAGAAGACCATGATGGATGTTCTCAAACTCGACTGCACCGACTTGACATTCTATACCTTCAAGGTGGTTGATTACAATGGCGACAACATCATCGTGAGCCGCACTGGTTACACAGGCGAGGACGGCTTCGAGGTGTATGCAAGCCACGACACCATCCGCGACATGTGGGACATGCTCATGACTGCTGGCGTTCAGCCTTGCGGACTGGGCTGCCGCGACACCCTGCGCTTTGAGGTGGGTCTGCCTCTCTATGGCGATGAGCTCACCCCTGAGATCACTCCCATCATGGCAGGCTTTGGCTTCTTTGTGAAGCTCGACAAGGAAGACTTCATTGGTAAGGACGTGTGCGCTCAGCAGAAGGCTGAGGGTGCTCCCAAGAAGCTCGTGGGCCTGGAACTCCACGACAAGGCTATCCCTCGTCACGGTTATGAGGTGTGCAACGAGAACGAGGAGCCCGTGGGCTACGTTACCACTGGCTACCGTGGCATCTCGGTCGACAAGAGCATAGCTGTTGCCCTCGTCGACGCCGCCTATGGCAAACTGGGCACTCCACTCAAGGTTCACATCCGCAAGAAATACTTCGACGCCACCGTTGTGAAGAAGAAATTCCACGATAAGAGCTACAAGAAGTAAGGGTTAAGTAGCAAGTGTTAAGTGTTAAGTAGGGACAAGGCGTGCCTTGTCAGCCCAGCACAACCGGCAAAACTAAAAAAACAACAATCAATTAATAATATCAATTCAACACTATTATGAGTAAAATTATTGACGGACTCTATTACAGCGAGTCACACGAGTTTGTAAAAGTTGAAGGCGACTTTGGCTATGTAGGTATCACCGACTATGCACAGCACGAGCTTGGTAACGTGGTTTACGTTGACATGCCCGAGGTTGACGACGAGGTAGAGGCAGGCGAGGACTTTGGCGCAGTAGAGAGCGTTAAGGCTGCCAGCGACCTGGTATGCCCCGTGAGCGGCACTGTTGTTGAGGTTAACGAAGCCCTTGAGGACGAGCCTGGCTTGATCAACAAGGACGCTTTTGAGAACTGGATCATCAAGGTTGAGCTCAGCGACAAGAGCGAGCTCGAGGGCCTGATGGATGCAGCTGCCTACAAAGCTTTCATCAACGAGTAACAACGCTAAAGAGGATGCGTCATCTATCTCCCCCTCTAAGATAGAGGGGGCAGGGGGGAGTATGATAGCCATCACCTCCTTCTCAAAGCAAAATATATGACACATCCTCTTGTCTTTTTAATCACAAAACTTTAAAACAATAATCAATGAACTATAAATTTTTCCCACACACCCAGGACGATGTGAAGCAGATGCTGGGCAAGTGCGGGCTCAAGTCGCTCGATGAGCTCTACAAGGACATCCCCGAGGATCTCCAGTTCAAGCGCGACTATGACCTGCCACGCGCCATGAGCGAGATTGAGGTGCGCAACTTCTTTGGTGACCTCGCAATGGACAACACCACCCTCAAGTGCTTCATGGGTGCTGGCGTCTACGACCACTACACTCCCGCCGTGGTTCAGGATATCGTGAACCGCAGCGAGTTCTTAACAAGCTACACTCCCTATCAGGCCGAGATTTCACAAGGCACTCTGCAATACATCTTCGAGTATCAGAGCATGATGGCCGAATTGACTGGCATGGAGGTGAGCAACGCCTCGATGTATGACGGTTGCACCGCTACTGCCGAGGCCATGATGATGGCTGTTGCCAACGCCAAGAAGCGCAACAAGGTGCTCGTGAGCGAGACAGTGAGCCCATTCGTCACTCGCGTGGTTTTGACCTATGCCAAGTTCCATGGCATCGACGTTGAGATGATCAAGGCCGAGAATGGCGTCACCAGCCGTGACGACTTTGAGTCAAAGGTTGGCGCCGACGACGTGGCTGGTGTTATCGTGGCATCGCCCAACTTCTTCGGAATCCTTGAGGACTACACCGGCTGGGCCGACTTCTGCCATCAGCACAAGACTCTGCTCATCATGAACTGCCCAGCAAGTGCGCTGAGTGTGATCAAGACTCCTGCCGAGTGGGGTGCCGATATCGCTGTGGGCGACGGTCAGAGCCTGGGTATACCCATGAACTTTGGCGGTCCTTACGTGGGCTACCTGTGCACCAGCAAGAAGCTCATCCGAAAGATGCCAGGACGCATCGTGGGCGCTACCACCGATGCCGACGGCAAGCGCGCTTTCGTGCTCACTCTTCAGGCCCGCGAGCAGCACATCCGCCGCGAGAAGGCCACCAGCAACATCTGCTCTAACCAGAGCCTGATGGCGCTCTTCGTGACAGTCTACATGTCACTGATGGGCAAGCAGGGCTTGCGCGAGGTTAACGAGATTAGCTACAGCAACGCTCACTATCTCGCCGACCAGCTGGTGAAGACTGGCAAGTTTGAGCTGGAATACCCCGACAAGCCATTCCTCAACGAGTTTGTTGTGAAGTCATCGCTCAACATCGACGACCTGCTCAGCTGGCTCAACCAAGCCTATGCCGCAGGTGTTCCCATCGACGACGACAAGCTGCTCATGTGCGCCACCGAGACCGTGAGCAAGGAAGACATCGACGACCTGATTGACGCTATTAACCAATTTATTGAAGAAGGCGAGGAGGACAAGAACAATGAATAATACTTTCTATGGCAAACTGATATTCGAACTCTCGAAAGAGGGTCGCAAGGGCTATAGCCTTCCCGAGAACAAGCTTGCTGAGTACAAACTCAACGACCTCCCCGGTGCTCTCATGCGCCAGGAGGCTCCATGCCTCCCCGAGGTTGACGAGATGACTGTGGTGCGCCACTACACCAACATGAGCAACAACAACTTTGGTGTCGACACTGGCTTCTACCCTCTGGGGTCTTGCACCATGAAGTACAATCCCAAGATCAACGAGCAGATGTGCAACCTGCCCGAGTTCACCCACCTGCACCCACTGCAGGACGAGGAGAACGTGCAGGGTGCCCTGGCAGTGTATTACAACCTGCAGCGCTCGCTTGCCGAGCTCTCGGGCTTGAGTGAGTTCACGCTCAACCCCTATGCCGGCGCTCATGGCGAGCTCACCGGACTGATGGTGATGCGCAGCTACCACCTTGCCAACGGCAACCCTAACCGCGTGAAGGTAATCATCCCCGACAGCGCTCATGGCACCAACCCCGCCAGTGCTGCCGTGTGTGGCCTTGAGGTAGTGGTTGTTAAGAGCCGTCCCGATGGTACTGTCGATGTTGAGGACCTGAAACCTCTTCTCGATGAGAACATCGCCGGCATGATGATGACCAACCCCAACACTCTGGGTATCTTTGAGCACAACATCGCCGAGATTGCCAAGCTCGTGCACGAGGCTGGCGGCTTGATGTACTACGACGGTGCCAACCTCAACCCAATGCTGGGCAAGTGCCGTCCTGGCGACCTGGGATTTGACATCATGCACATCAACCTGCACAAGACGTTCTCCACTCCTCATGGTGGCGGCGGTCCTGGCAGTGGTCCTGTGGGAGTGCGTGAAGGTCTGGAGAAGTTCCTCCCCAATCCACGCGTTACCCGCGAGGAGGTTGCCGACGACATCTACTGGTATCACATGGAGGACAGCGACGACTCGCTGGGCTCTATCAGCGGATTCCTGGGCAACTTTGGCGTGATCATGCGTGCCTACACCTATATCCTCACCCTGGGCAAGGATGAGATCAAGAACGTGGGCCCTCTCGCTGTGCTCAATGCCAACTATGTGAAAGAGTCGCTCAAGGACTACTATGAGCTGCCTCTCGACGGCGTGTGCAAGCATGAGTTTGTCTTCGACGGCTTGAAGGACAAGAGCACTGGCGTGACCACTCTCGACGTGGCCAAGCGCTTGCTCGACTATGGCTTCCACGCTCCCACCATCTACTTCCCACTCCTGTTCCACGAGGCAATGATGATTGAGCCACCCGAGAACGAGAGCAAGGAGACCCTCGACGAGTTCATCGAGGTGATGAAGAAGATTGCCATTGAGGCTAAGGAGAATCCCGAACTCGTGAAGACTGCTCCTCACAACACTCCAGTGCGTCGTCTCGACGACACTAAGGCTGCGTTGAAGCAGATTGTTACTTATCGCGAACTCTTGAGCGTTGACGAGTTATGATTTCAACCGACATTATAATAATAGGTGCTGGCCCCGGCGGTTATGAGATGGCCGCCGAGGCCGCTCACCACGGCAAGAAGGTGGTGATTGTGGAGCGTGACCTGCTGGGAGGCACTTGCCTGAACCGTGGCTGCATTCCCACCAAGGCGCTGTGCCGCAACGCCGAGGTTATCAACACGGTGCGTGAGGCTGCACAGTTTGGTGTCACCACTGGCGAGGTGAGCGTGGACTACAGCGTGGCGTTTGCCCGCAAGGAGGAAGTCGTTAGGCAACTGCGCGACGGCGTGGCAATGCTCATGGGTGGCGACGGCATCACCGTGGTCAATGGCGAGGCAAGTTTTGTCGATGCCAAGACCATTGAGGTTGCTGGCGAGCAATACACTGCTCCAGCCATAGTGATTGCTACGGGTTCAATTCCTCGTGGCCTGCCCATCGAGGGTGCCCACCTGGCGATGACCAGCGACGACATTCTTGCCATGCAGGAGCTGCCCAAGAGCCTGTGCATCGTGGGCGGTGGCGTGATTGGAATGGAGTTTGCTAGCGTGTTCAGCAGCTTTGGCGTGGAGGTGACTGTGGTCGAGTTCATGAAGGAGATTCTGCCTCCATTCGACAAGGACATCGCCAAGCGCTTGAAGACCGTCATGAGCAAGCGTGGCGTGAACATCCTCACTCAGGCTGCCGTTAATGGCATCCACAAGACCGACGATGGACAACTCGAGATTACCTTCGACCACAAGGGCAAGGCTAAGAGCATTGTTGCCGAGAAGGTGCTCATGTCGGTGGGACGTCAGGCTGTTCTGCCTGCTGGCCTTGAGGCTGCTGGCGTTGCTACAAGCCGCCGCGGCATCGAGGTTGACGACAACATGATGACCAATGTTGAGGGCATCTACGCCATTGGCGACGTGAACGGCCGCTGCATGCTCGCCCATGCCGCCAGCGCGCAGGGTAGCGTGGCTCTGGCCCACATCATGGGGCAGAAGAACCAGGTGAAGCTCGACATCGTGCCGAGTGCAGTGTTCACCACTCCCGAGTTGGCAATGGTGGGACTCACCGAGCAGCAATGCGAGGACCAGGGCATTGAGGTTGTCACTGCAAAGTCGTTCTTCCGCAGCAATGGTAAGGCCGTTGCCATGGGCGAGACCGACGGAATGGTGAAACTCATCGTCAGCAGCGAGGATCTCACTATCGTGGGATGCCACATTTGTGGACCACATGCCGCCGACCTTATCCAGGAAGCTGTCACTGCCATGAACGCTGGAATGCCCGTGACCCGCATGGCAAGCGCAATCCACGGCCACCCAACACTGAGCGAGGTGGTAATGGCAGCCGCCAAGCAGTTCTAAATTAATGCACAATGCACAATTAGGCTGTGCCTAATCAAAAAAAATCCTGCCCACATGGGCAGGATTTTTTTTGTTAGTGACCGATGAAAATTTGTCAAATCCTCATAATCAACAGATAACAAGCCCCTATAATGGATACTTATCATTATAGGGGCTTGGATTTTTGAATGTAAAGCATGGTGTGGCTGGCCGTAGGCCAGGACGTCCCCAGAGGGGACGAAGTGAGTTAACCTCACGGCGCGTACCCCGAAGGGGTGCGTGGCGTGAGGGTTGAGCACATCCATCCACCCAGATGGGCCCCGAAGGGGGCCAACACTTGCTGGCATTGCTCCCCCAGAGAGTAATGGACTCACATGATGGATGTTGTTGACCCTCTGCGAGGCTCGAAATAAGGGAAAAATTACGATACCCTACGCCACGCACCCCTTCGGGGTACGCGCCGCAGGGTTGTATCATTTCGCCCCCTTCGGGGACGCTTTGGCCTACGGCCAACTTGCAATAGCCATGATTGTGCCGTTTCCTTTTTTTGCGGACACACATATTTATATATAGCAACAGTCCTACGGACATTCACATGCCCGCAGGACTTAACTACTAATCAGTTCATGCGTTGAACTGAATTCTTCTGCAAAAATAAACGTTTTTTTTTTTTTTTTTTGACATAAATTAAAAAAATCTGCTTAACTTTGCAGAAAAAATTGAGAGACACATGCACTCTATCAATTCACAATGACGAAGTTCTTGTATGCAACTTGTTGTGTACAAGGACTTTTCTCGTTTTTGAACACATATTTTAACAAAAATTTATTTTTTATATCTAACTACTAAACTTTTTTATTAATTCTTTAATTTTTACACGTATGAAAAAATTACTAACTTTTCTAACGTTGCTCACGCTCTCCATAGGAGTCAGCTGGGCAGAAACTGCAACATGGCCTGGGACAACTGCTTTACCAGGCACTGCCACCTCTATAGGAGAAAGTCCAATTAAGATTAAGGTAAGTTCAACTAACACTTACTCTAATCCTATTCGAGTTTATGCAGGCACCACAATAACTATTACTGCCGATGCAGGCTATGTTATTAACAGCGTTACTTATGAGGCTTCTTCAACTGGGAACTATGTTACTAATGCTGAAGAAGCTGCAGTAACGCCCCAAGTCACCCCTACAGTAAGTGGAAAGAATGTAACTTGGTCATATGGTAATAATAGTGAAGTTACAGAATTCACATTCAAACCAAGTAATCAAACGCGAGCTAACAGTATTACAATTAATTATTCTGCTAGTGGTTCAACTACCCAAACAGTTTCCACTCCTTCTTTTTCTTTGGCTACAGGAACATATTCCGGTACACAAAAAGTTTCTATAAACTGTCTTACAGAAGGAGCAACAATCTATTACACTACTGATGGCACCAATCCAACTACTAGCTCTAATGTTTATTCAACGCCTATCTCTGTTAGTTCCTCGCAAACCATTAAGGCTTTTGCTGTAGCAAATGGGTATGAAGACAGTGAAGTTGCAAGTGCAACCTACACAATCGTTCCTACTCTTTATCTGATTAGTAATTCTTTGAATGGGGCGAGTGATTGGGACGTATCTACCGGAGCCTTAATGTCTTATGATAGTAGCACTGGAAGATACAGTACTACAATTTTTATGGACCAGGCAAACAATTATTTCCAGTTTGCTCAAGGCTTATCAGATGGTGCTACGAATTGGAGTGGACTTAGTGGACGCATTTTTCCTTCCACCAGTTCGGGTATAAATGTTGATGTCAACAATTATGACATGGACGGCACCGTGCCACTGGCACTTACAAATAGTGACACAAATGCCTCATTTTGGGCTCCTGCTGGTGTTTATACCATCAGTGTAGATCTTGATGACTTAAAATGTTACGTAGAGCAAAAAATAATCAACGTTACTTTCACACCAGATGGTGGGGATGTCGATCTTAATTCCAACGCAACTATAAGTAGTAACCTTTACTCTTTGCTTCATGGCATTAATTCATCCATTAAACAGAGTGACATCACTTATGCAACCAGCACTGATAATAGCAATTATACTGATGGTGCTAGCTATCAGTTCACGACCCCAGGCAATGTGACTCTTTATGGTAAGTCATATTACAACAATATCTCTGGTGTTGCCAGCAAGCAATTCACAGTAAGTTCAACAGCAGCTGATGAATATGTACTTGTTACAAGTGATGCTGATCTTAATGAAAATGATGAGTATATACTATTTAGTAAAGGTGATAACAACCAGACTGGATATGCAATGGCTGCATATACCAGTGGAAACAATTATCCACAGACAGCAACATCTG
This sequence comes from uncultured Prevotellaceae bacterium, assembly GCA_900318065.1. Lineage (GTDB taxonomy): Bacteria > Bacteroidota > Bacteroidia > Bacteroidales > Muribaculaceae > Sodaliphilus. The sequence continues at coordinate 33,080 of ONIY01000010.1, read as the reverse complement.
CAATGGTTTCTGATGGTAAGATCAATGCTCCAGAAGGCTCACAGGTAATTACCCTTGAAAAGACAACTGTTGCTGTAGGTGATGAGACAGTTGATGCATGGTATATTAAGACTGGTGAAGGCTATGCTTATGCCGCAAGCAGCGGTTCAAATTATATGAAACAATCTGCTACTGCCAATGACAACTGCAAGGCCACCATTACTTTCAACCAAAATGCTGCAATAATCACATTCCGTGGAGAGTATTCACGTAATATTGTTCGCCACAATACTGGTAGCAAGATTTTCTCTTGTTATGCAAGCGGTCAAAACCCTGTTTTCCTCTACAAGAAGAGTGCTTCTTCAGCCACTTCGGCCAAGCCCACTATCAGTCCTGCTTCAGGTAACATAAAGGGTGGCAAGGTAAGTGTCACAATCACCGCAGCCGAAGGTGCAACCATCTATTACACTAAAGATGGTACTGATCCTGACACCGAGAGTGATGTTTACACCGAAGGCTTTGACTTGACAGGCGCAGCTGGTTCAAGCAAGACAGTAAAGGCTATTGCTGTAGAGACTGGTAAGGAAGCAAGTGCCATTGTAACTGCAACTTACACCTTCATTGCTCCATCTAAGCCCACTTTCAGCCCTGAAAGCGGAACATCACAAGAGTCAAGCATCTCTGTTACAATCAGCAGCAGTGATGAAGGAACAATCTATTACATGGTTGATCCTGAGACTGCTCCAACAGCAGGTGGAACTATCGTAGACAATGGTACAGAATATAATGGTGCCATCACACTTTCAGAAGTTGGCGACCATACTATCTACGCTACCGTTCTTCTTAATGACATCACCAGCAGTGTTGCCTCTGCAACTTACACCATCACAAGTAGTGGAACTCAAGTAGAAGAGAAGACACTTGCCCAAATCGAGACTTTAGGAACTGCCGCAGTTGGTAATACCTATACTATTACCGATGCCCTTGTTGCTGTATATGCCAATGAAGACATACTCTGGTGTAAAGACCAGGCAACATCTATCGCTGCATATAACAATCCCGATCCAGAGACCTACATCGATTATATGCAGGTATATGGAGATGCTGCTGAGGCCCAGCAGAACAACTGGGTTGCTCTCAAGTTCACTGGTGCAACACAGGAACAGTTAGATGCTGTTTACGGAGCAGTAGGTTCTACTATTGACGCCAAAACAGTTACTGGCAAGGTCATTGATGGCGTTAACTATACCATTGAGGTGTCTAATATGGAGTTGACAACCACCGATGGTGGCAATGACGCAAAGAACACCTATTGCCCAGCAAACTTCCTGCAAGAGAATTTGTTCGGACAAGCCACAGGTCACACCGAGACCACTTCAGATAAAAAGTATTTCTTTGTTAATCCAAAGATTCAAGAGGTTTGTGAGGTGACATTCGCAATGTGGAACGGAAACTACTTTGTTGTTCCTGCCGCCAATGGCATTTCCAATGACAGTGAGATACCTGGTGCTTTCAACGTTGACTGGAAATATAACGACAAAAACGACGTATCAAGTAGCATAGACCAAAATACTGTTTATCGTTTCAATGCAGTTGTACAAAAGCCAGAGTCTTCACCTGCAGTTGAGGGAGATTATGTAAAGGTCACTTCAAACACCGACCTCACCAATGGTGATTATCTGATTGTCGTAGAAACAGAGGGAGAAAGTCGCAAGTATGCTTTTGTATTTGACGGTAGCTTAAATACACTTGATGCTGCGCATAACAATCTTTCTGATGATGGTACCGGTTATGTTATTGTAAATAATACAATTGCATCAACTAAAGATATTGATAACGCTGTATTTACTATTGATGTTGACGCTGGTACCATTAAGAGCTCAAGCGGATATTATATTTATATGAATAAAGATGATAATGGTCTAAAACAATTAGCTACAGTTCCTGATTCTGAGTATGCTAATGCAATTAGCATTAGCGATGGCAATGCTGAAATAGTATGTAAGAGTGCACATCTACGTTATAATCCTAATACAGATCAAGATCGCTTCCGTTATTACAAGTCAAGTTCTTATGCAAATCAATCAGCAATTGCTCTTTACAAGAAAAATGTAAAGGCAACTGCTCCAAGGTTGAAAGCAAATAATTCTGACTCGCCAATGACAGACGTTGAACCTGATGGATCTTATATGGTATATCCTCTTAACTTCGATCCAAATGATGCCGAAAATAATATTGTCACTGCCATCAACACAGTTGATGTTGCTGGCAACGGCGTTGTCAAGAGCGTTAAGTACGTGAACGTAGCCGGTATGGTAAGCGACAAGCCATTCAGTGGCGTGAACATTGTCGTTACTGAGTACACTGACGGTTCTCGTACAACCAGCAAGATGCTTAGGAAGTAATCTTAGAATACTAAACATATTCTAATGCAGAATACTTAAAGACAAAAAATCCTGCCCCAGCAATGAGGCAGGATTTTTTGTGTGAAATGGTGATTTTGTGGAAAATATTGCTCAAATATGCCCTGTTTATGGAAAATTTTGCTGTGACAATTGATGCTTTTTTTTATCAGGAATATAGGTGACTTTTTTCCAAGAGCAATGGCTCCCCTCGGGGCTAAAACAGATAGGCGGCTGTGATTGTCCAGTATTTGTCTTTGCCTTTCACTGGGGTGGAGTCGACTTCTTTGCCCAGATATTCAAATGCCTTGCTCAGGCCTATGCCGTAGTTGGCATGGATTTGGACTTTGCGGAAGAGCTCGGCGCCAAAGCCCACGTTCCACGAGATGTTCCACTTGCGGGTCTTGAAGTCGACTTTCTCGGTGTCGCCCAGAAGCATGGCAAAATCGGGGCCGGTTGTGACAAACGGCGAAATAATCTTGCTTAAAACTGGAATCTGGAGTTTGTATTTCACGTTGACAGGAATGTCGAGATAGTCGCGCTTGAGTTTTGTGTCCTCAAGGTAAAGGTTGTTCTCGCGATGGGTGTAGAGCACCGACGCGTCGAGTCCCAGACCAATGACCGGCAGTCCTGCCTCAATCATGAAACCGCCAGTAAAGCCGGCACGGTTGTCCTTGCTCACGATGTCTTTGTCCCACTTGAGCTCGTTGATGGTGACACCGCCCTTGATGCCAAATCTCACCTGGGCCTGAGCAGTTGTCGTTGCTGTTGCGGCAAGCAACAGAATTAGGGCTATTTTATAAAAAAGTCTCATAATTTTATCCTATTTGTTATCAATCAGTGCAAAGTAACGCAAAATAATTGAGAAAAACAATTTTTTGTTGTGCCGATTAATGATATTTAGATTATCTTTGTGCAAATAATGTGACAACAAAATCTTTTGCTATATGCTCAAATCCAAGAAATACTATGCGGTGCTTCTCTTGCTGCTTGTGCTGGTGGTGGCGCTGCCTTTTGTGAGAAGCAGGAAGAAGTTCTTTACTAATACCGGTGTGGTGTGGACAACGGAGTATCACATCACCTATGAGGCGCGTGCCGACCTCAACGACTCTATACAGCAACTGCTCACCATGGTCGACAACAGTGTGTCGCCTTTCAACAAGCAGTCGCTCGTCACAGCCATCAACGAGGGCAAGAGCGACAAGGCCGACAGGCTGTTCATGAAGCTTTATCGCAAGGCGCTTGAGGTGAATAAGGCGAGCGGGGGAGTGTATGACCCCACTGTGATGCCTCTTGTCAATGCCTGGGGATTTGGCTTCAAGAGCGGCAACTTGCCCACCGATGCTCAGATCGATAGCATCCTTGCCTTTGTGGGAATAGAACACACGCGGCTCAATGGCGACAAGGTGGTGAAGGACGACCCGCGAGTGCAGTTCGACTTCAGTTCTATCGCCAAGGGAATGGCGTGCGACGAGATTGCCGCCATGCTGGCGCGCAACGGCGCGGTGAACTACATGGTGGAGATAGGTGGCGAGGTGGTGGCGCAGGGTGTGAACCAGCGTGGCGAGACATGGCGCGTCTCGGTCGACATGCCCATGCCCGACGACGAGAATGGCGCTGTGCATGCTAATGCCATGGTGGTCAACCTCGACAGCCTGGCAATAGCCACCAGTGGCAGCTATCGCAAGTTTAAGGAGGTGGAAGGCAAGAAGGTGAGCCACATCATCAATCCCAAGACTGGGCGCAGCGAGGAGTCGATGCTGCTCAGCGTGTCGATTGTCGCCCCCGATTGCATGACTGCCGACGCTTGGGCAACTGCGTGCATGGCTATGGGGCTTGAGAAGACTCAAAGCATGATGGAGAAAAACAACTCGCTGGGAGTGATGACCATCAGCGCCGACGAGCAAGGCAATTTCGTCGTGTGGTCCAACAAACGCTTCGCCCAGCTGGTCAAGAGCAATTAATTGCAGAGAATCAAGTTTATAGGGTGGTTGTGTGCGTAAAAAGCTAAATATCAGGCGATAATCTCCCCCTCTAAGATAGAGGGGGCGGGGGGGAGTATGATGATTTCGTCGAAATTCCCTCATCGTTCACTGTGTCACTGGTGTTCATACTCCCCCTAAGAGGGGGTGTCAAAAATGGAAATTGTGTGAAAACTCCTCCCCTAAGCTAGGGGAGGTGCCCGCAGGGCAGAGGGGTATGACACACCAAAAACAACTGTATATCAATTTAATAAAGAAACCCAAGCATTTGTCATACCACCCCCAGCCCCTCCTATCTTAGGAGGGGAGTTTCGGTGGCAATCCATTCTCGCTTGCCGAGGCGGCAAGGGCTTGCCACAGGGTATCGTGGGGTAGTGGTGCGGTGACGTCGACCTCAATTTTCGATACTGGATGGACAAACTGGATGCGATGCGACTGCAGCGAGATGCCGCCGTCGGGGTTGCTGCGTGGAAATCCATATTTCAGGTCGCCCTTGATGGGACAGCCCAGGTGCGCAAGCTGCGCCCTGATCTGGTGCTTGCGGCCAGTGAGCAGTTCAATTTCCAGGAGGTAGTAATTGTTGCTCTTGCCCACCACTTTATATCTCAGCTCAGCTTTTTGGGCGCCCTTAGTGCCTGGGCTCACAACGTGAGTCTTGTTGTTTTTCTCTACCGAGACCAGGTAGTCAACTAGCGTGTCCTCATCCTTGGGAGGGCAGTTCTTGACGATCGCCCAGTAGGTCTTGTGAACCTCGCCGCGGCGGAACAGCTCGTTCATGCGCGACAGGCCCTTGCTGGTTCGCGCAAAGACCACCAGGCCGCTGGTGGGGCGGTCTATGCGGTGAGTCACGCCGCAAAACACGTTGCCTGGCTTGTTGTACTTGACCTTTATCCACTGCTTGAGCGTTTCTACCAGTGGCTCGTCGCCGGTGCGGTCGCCTTGCACAATCTCTCCGCAGGCTTTGTTCACAATGATGAGGTGGTTGTCTTCGTATACTACTTCCATGATGTTGAGCTGTCGTTAGTCATGATGTGCAAAGGTAGCGAGTTTTTTTCTTCTGTACAAATGACAATGATGCAAAAAAAGACCAACAAAGCTCTTGGTAGAGCAATGCTGGTCTTTCAGTATTAAGTGTGTTAAGTGTGTGTGCTGTTTTTTGATTAGCGGCGACGGCTTCGGCTTGCGCTCTGACGGTTATTGTTGTCGGCGTTGTCGCTGCTGTTGCGGTTGAAGGTGTAGTGGTCGCGGTGTACTGAGCCGTTCACGAAGTCAAAAATCTTCTCGGGGTTGATTGCCACGCCCATGAAGCGAGTCTCGAAGTGGAGGTGGGGACCAGTGCTGCGGCCGGTGTTGCCACTCAGGGCAATGGGAGTGCCAGCCTTAACATATTGGTTCTCCCTTACAAGGAACTTAGAAAGGTGTCCGTACACTGTCTCGAGACCGTTGTCGTGACGAACTATTACATAGAAACCGTAACCGTTGCGCTCAAACTTGGTGAGGCGAACCTTTCCGGTGAATGCTGCGTAGATGGTGTCGCCAATGTTGGCCTTCAGGTCGGTGCCCTTGTGCATGCGGCCAAATTGCTTGCGATAGCCAAAGTGTGAGTTGACAACCTTATGCTTTACTGGCATTGCATATCTTGATACGTCGATTGTCTTGGTAGAGGGAATGTTGGCGTCTTGGTAAGAGTTCACGCGTCCGCTGTTCCAGCCTTCGCTGTAGATGTCGGCATTGCCGGCTGTCTCTTTGTCGCCATAGAGGTCGCGTGCATACTTCTGCGCTTCCTCAACTTTGATTTTGTCTTTGATGTTGTTCTGTTTTGCCAGAAGGTTTTGGTGTGTTCTACGGTAGTCGTTGATTGATTGTGAGTTTGCTGCAAAGCCCATAGATATAATTGCTATACCTACAAAGCCTAATTTCAGACTATTAAAAAACTTCATATCTTTCTATTTTAAAGTTTCAAGAAGCCACTAACAAATTATTATCAAAAAATGAGGACTCTGGCACAGTTTGCAAAGCCTGTCCTCGGCTTCTTGTTGACCTCAATAGTGGGTCACTACATAAGTTTGAACGCACAAAAGTAGACATTTATTACGACATAGCAGCAGTTTTTCGCGCTAAAAAGTGTAAAAATATGTCTCCTAATTTTAATTTCTGCGTCTAACAAACTGATTAATAGCGGGATGCTGCAAGCAATAATTTTGCGGTTTTTCAGGTGGCAAAACACTGCCGCCAGTATCCCTGTTTTCTATGTTGCAAAGATAGTGATTTTGTCTCAAAAATGCAAATGTGTGGAAATATAAGTGGAAAAATATTGCTTATAAATTATAATCAGCGAGTGCCAGCAGTGGTTTTGCTGGATAAAAATGCAATTGAAAACCCACTTGTTGATAATTATATTAAGTAAGTTGTTTCTCATATTAAAAAAAATGATTATATTTGCACCGCAAAAAAGGGCGTCGAAGGCGTCATGCGTGCGGTTGTTGTATGGCCGTAATGATGTTTTTCGATGCTAATGCGCTATTTAATTGCAATTAATGAGAGGATGCCTTAACAATAGAGTGAAAGTGGCAGCCAGTGCTTGGGCACAGGCATGCTTTGTTGTGTGCTCTCATGTAAATACACAATTGACTGATAATGGCGAGGATGAGTTATGACGGGCGCTATGTCACCCACGGTCGTGACTCATCATTGCTTTTTTAAACCAGCAGAAAATAAATTATAAACACATAACAAAAGTTTTTTTATGGTTTTACTTGGTATTCAAAATACCACACTTGCCGTTACTGCGGCGCTCACTGGCGTGGTGCTGGTGTTTGCTGCTCTGCTCATAGCGCGGCTGATAGGACCTCGCAGCTTCACCAAGCGCAAGGGCGAGACCTATGAGTGTGGTATCCCCACTCGTGGCGAGAGCATGGCACAGTTCCATGTGGGTTATTATCTGTTTGCAATCCTGTTCCTCATGTTTGATGTGGAAACAGTGTTCCTGTTCCCCTGGGCAGCGATTGCTAAGAGCATTGGTTCTACTGCGCTCATCGCAGTGGGCACTTTCCTGTTTATTCTCGTTTTAGGTCTGGCTTATGCCTGGAAGAAAGGAGCGCTACGATGGAAGTAAAGATAAAAAGCATGAAGCACGACGACTTCAAGGACAACGAGTATATCGACCAGCTGGTTGCTGAGTTGAATGCTAGTGGCACTAACGTGGTCGTGGGAAAACTGGATCAGTTGATAAACTGGGGCATCAGCAACTCGCTGTGGCCGTTCTGCTTTGGCACCAGCTGCTGTGCTATCGAGTTCATGTGCCTGGGTGCGGCTCGCTACGACATGGCACGATTTGGATTTGAGGTGGCGCGCAACTCACCACGCCAGGCCGACTATATCATGTGCCAGGGAACCATCACCTATCGCATGGCACCAGCACTGAAGCGACTCTATGAGCAGATGGCCGAGCCCAAGTATGTCATCGCATGTGGAGCCTGCACCGTGAGCGGTGGACCCTTCAAGAACAGCTACTGCGTGGTAAAGGGCATCGACGAGATTATCCCTGTCGACGTCTACCTGCCTGGCTGCCCTCCTCGTCCTGAGGCTATGTTCTATGCCTTGATGCAGCTGCAGCGCAAGATCAAGGTGCAGAAGTTCTTTGGTGGCGTCAACCGCAAGGAGAGCCGCAAGAAGTTCTTTGACAACAAAGCCGAGTGAGCATTGACCATTAAAGATTAAAAACCTATACACATTAATATATATGTCATCAGATATACAAGAAAAAATTGGCAAGCTGTGTCCCGAGGCTCAATGTGACGCCAGCGGCGAGTTCTTGCTGATTACCGTGCCCGACGCCAAGTGGCACGCTCTTGCACAAGCGCTCAAGGACGAGCTTCACTTCGACTACCTCACAGCACTCGTTGGTGTTGACTGGAAAGAGGAACTGGGAGTGATGTACTACTTGACCAATACCGAGACACAAGAAATCATTCACGTGAAGGTGGCTACCACCAACCGCGAGACGCCACGCCTGCACAGCGTGAGCAACCTGTGGGCTGTCGCCAACTACCAGGAGCGTGAGGTCTTCGACTTCTTTGGCATCGAGTTTATCAATCACCCCGACATGCGCCGTTTCTTCCTGCGCAACGACTGGGTGGGATACCCACTGCGCAAGGACTATGACGACGACCCCGAGAAGAACCCGCTGCGTCTTGACGACGAGGAGAACGAGGACAACACCTACCGCCTGGTCGAAGACGAGAACGGCAACGTCACCCGCATCGACGGCAAGGTCTTTGGCGACGATGAGTATGTCATCAACGTTGGTCCTCAGCACCCATCCACCCACGGCGTGATGCGCTATCGCGCATCGATCGAGGGCGAGCTGGTGAAGAAGGTCGACGTGGTGAGCGGTTACATTCACCGCGGCATCGAGAAGTTGTGCGAGAGCCTGATGTATCCACAGACGCTGCTCTACACCGAGCGCTTAGACTACATGTCGGCCCACATCAACCGCCACTGCCTGTGCCTGTGCATCGAGAAGGCCATGGGGCTGGAGGTGCCTCACCGTGCCGAGCTCATCCGCATGATGATGGACGAGCTCATGCGCATCTCGAGCCACCTGCTCAGCTACGGCTGCTTGACAATGGACCAGGGCGCTACTACAGCGTTCTTCTACGGATTCCGTGAGCGCGAGCTCATCTATGATATCTTCGACAAGACCTGCGGCGCACGCATGTCGATGAGTTATCTCACCATTGGTGGCGTGAAGGCCGATGTGCACCCCGACTTTATCAAGGACGTGCGCAACGTGTGCGACACTGTGACCGAGAAACTCAAGGAATACCACAAGCTCTTCACTGGCAACGTGATAGCACGCAACCGCATGGTGGGCGTGGGTATCCTGGGCAAGGAAGATGCCATCAACTATGCCATCACTGGTCCTTCGGGACGTGCCAGCGGCCATCACTGCGACGTGCGCAAGTGCCACCCCTACTCGCTCTACAATGAAGTGGAGTTTGACGAGGTCACCTACGAGGGCGGCGACTCTATGGACCGCTACATGGTGCGCATGAAGGAGATGGAAGAGAGCATCAAGATCCTGCGTCAGTGCTGCGACATGCTCGAGGCCGAGGGTATCGAGGGCGAGTACATCGCCAAGGTGCCCAAGCTCATCAAGCTCCCTGCCGGTCACTGGTATCAACAGGTAGAGGGCAGCCGTGGCGCCTTTGGTGTATACCTGGAGAGCGACGGCGACCCCAAGCCCTTCCAGAAGCCTTACCGCCTGCACTTCCAGAGTCCTTGCTTCAACCTGGTGGGAGTTGTCGACCTCACCTGCAAGGACAACCTGATTGCCGACCTTATCACCATCACCGCGTCGATCGACTATGTGATTCCTGATATCGACAGGTAATATTCAAGAGAGAAAAAAACCAACAAGATTATAAACACACATTATTATAATAGATATGTTTGACTTTAGTGTTGTTACAACTTGGTTTAACGACCTGTTGACAGGAGTAATGCCACAATGGCTTGCAACCACCATTGAGTGTGTGATTGTAGCGGTGTTGCTGTTGCTTGCCTACACGGTGCTGGCAATGTTCTACATCATGTATGAGCGTTGGGTGTGCGCCTGGTTCCAGTGCCGTCGCGGACCACTGCGTGTGGGTCCTTGGGGCTCGCTCCAGATTTTTGCCGACGTAATAAAGATGCTCATCAAGGAGGTGGTGGAACTGTGGAAGACCGACAACTTCCTGCACAAACTCGCTCCCTACTTCGTGCTGGTGGCATCGGTGGTAGTCTTTGCATGCCTGCCATGGGGCAAGGGCCTTCAGGCCATCGACTTCAACGTTGGCGTGTTCTTCATGACCGCCGTGTCGTCGCTCGGCGTTGTGGGTATCTTGCTCGCCGGATGGTCGAGTAACAGCAAGTACACCATGATAGGTGCCATGCGTAGTGGTGCCCAGATGATTAGCTATGAGCTCTCGATAGGCATTGCCATGCTCACCATCGTGTGCCTGGCAGGCACCATGTCGGTGACCGGGCTCGTCGAGGCGCAGCAAGATGGCTGGTTCATCTTCACTGGACACATCCCCGCCATCATAGCCTTCATAATATATGTTATTGCAGCTACTGCCGAGACCAACCGTGGCCCGTTCGACCTTCCCGAGGCTGAGCACGAGCTCACCGCAGGTTACCACACCGAGTATTCGGGTATCCACTTCGGCTTCTTCTATCTTGCCGAGTATTTGAACCTGTTCATCGTGTCGGGCATCGCCTCGCTGCTTTTCTTGGGCGGATGGATGCCATTGCACATCCCCGGCTGGGATGGCTTCAATGCCGTGATGGACTATATCCCATCAACCATTTGGTTCCTGGGTAAGGCGATATTTGTGTCGTTCATCATCATTTGGTTCAAGTGGTCGTTCCCACGCGTGCGCATCGACCAGATGCTCGCCCTGGAGTGGCGCTACTTGATGCCCATTGGCTTGTTCAACCTCGTGCTCATGGCAGTAATGGTGAGCCTGGGATGGCACTTCGCTGGATAATTCACGAAACATTTTAATAAATTAGCATACACTACACAACAATCTCGTTACTATGAACGAATATTTCGGAAAAATAACACAGGTGATTGGTCCTGTTGTCGACGTTACATTTGAGGGCGAGGGAAACAGCGTGCCCGAGATCTATACCGCACTGGCGGTGCAACGTCACGACGGCACTGAGCTCATGCTTGAGGTGGAGCAGCACATTGGTGAGAACACCGTGCGCTGTGTGGCAATGGACAGCACCGACGGCTTGCAGCGTGGCACAAAGGTTAAGAACCTGGGACAACCCATCTCGGTGCCCACGGGCGACCAGGTGAAAGGACGCTTGCTCAACGTCATTGGTGAGCCCATCGACCACCTTGAGGACCTCAAGGGTGGCGACCGCCGTCCCATTCATCAACCAACCCCCGACTTCAGCGACCTGTCCATCTCACAAGAGATTCTTTTCACTGGTATCAAAGTGATCGACCTCATCGAGCCATTCTCTAAGGGTGGTAAGATTGGCCTCTTTGGTGGTGCCGGTGTGGGCAAGACGGTGCTCATCATGGAGCTCATCCACAACATTGCCCATGGCCATAGCGGTTTCTCGGTGTTCACTGGTGTGGGAGAGCGCACCCGTGAGGGTAACGACCTGCTGCGCGAGATGATCGAGAGCGGCGTTATTCGCTATGGCGAGAAATTCAAGGAGGAGATGGCTGCCGGCGAGTGGAACCTCGACAGCGTTGACATGAACGAGGTGGCACAGAGCCAGGCCACTCTGGTCTTTGGACAGATGAACGAGCCTCCTGGCGCACGTATGCGTGTGGCACTCTCGGGACTTACCGTTGCCGAGCAGTTCCGCGACCAGGACGGCGGTGGACGCGATATCCTCTTGTTTATGGACAACATCTTCCGTTTCACCCAGGCAGGTAGTGAGGTGTCGGCTCTCCTGGGCCGCATGCCTAGTGCCGTGGGTTACCAGCCCACCCTGGCAAGTGAGATGGGTAAGTTGCAGGAGCGCATCACCTCGACCAAGAGCGGTAGTATCACCTCGGTTCAGGCTGTGTATGTGCCTGCCGACGACTTGACCGACCCTGCGCCCGCCACTACCTTCAACTTCCTGGACGCCACCACAGTGTTGAGCCGCAAGATCACCGAGCTGGGTATCTATCCCGCCGTCGACCCGCTGGCTTCTACATCGCGCATCATGGATCCTCACATCATTGGCGAGGAGCATTATAATGTGGCACAGCGTGTTATTCACCTGTTGCAGAAGTACAATGAGTTGCAGGACATCATCGCCATCCTGGGTGTTGATGAGTTGAGCGACGACGACAAGCTGGTGGTATCGCGCGCACGCCGTGCTCAGCGATTCCTCTCGCAGCCATTCTTTGTTGCCGAGCAGTTCACTGGCGTGCCAGGCGTTATGGTTCCCTTAAACGAGACCATTCGTGGCTTCAAGATGATTCTTGACGGTGAGGTCGACGACCTTCCCGAGCAGGCATTCCTCAACGTGGGTACTATCGACGACGCCATCGCCAAGGGTAAGAAACTCCTTGAGCAAGTGGGATAACATTCTAGTTTATAGTTTATAGTTTTTGGTTTATGGAAGACAGTGGTGAGATTAAGCGCACTGCAATCTCTAAAATGAAAACTGTTAAGAGCTTTGAAAACTAGAACATCTAGAACTTCTAGAAATACTAGAGCCTCTAGAAGAAAACTGAAAACTGATAACTGACGACTGACGACTGACAACTGACAACAGATAACTGACAACCGTATGACATTGAAAATTATCTCGGCCGAGCAAATTGAGTTTGAGGGCGAAGTGCAGCAAGTTACTTTGCCTGGCACAATGGGCTCTTTCCAGATTCTTAACAACCATGCCGCACTCATCTCATCGCTCGTGGCAGGCACCATGAGCTATGTTGTGGACGATAAGACCGAGCAGCGAGAGATTAAAGGTGGCATTGCCGACGTCAAGGACAACATCGTTAACGTTTGTCTTTATTGATATAGTATGAAAAAAGTTATAACAGCAATAGTAGCAGTGGTGATTCTGGCGCTCATGGCGTGGGGATATGCGCAAAGCATGCAGCACCACGGGCACGAAACCAAGGTCAACCCCAAGGAGACAATCTTTGAGCACCTGGGCGACACCTATGGCTGGGAAGTGCCTTTCTCCCACACCAAGAAGATACCATTACCCATCATTGCCTTTGCACAGGGTGGTAAATTGCACTGCTTCATGTCGAGCCGCGTCACTGGTGGAGAAACCTATCAGGATGGCGATGCCACTTTCATGATTCCTCACGAGGGCGACTACAAGGGCAAGCTCGTGCAGGTGCTCGACGATGGCACTCAATACCGTCCATGGGACTTCTCTATCACCAAGAATGCGCTGGGAATCTTCATTGCTGCAGTCCTGGTGATATTGATGGCAATGAGCCTGCGCAAGTGGTACAAGCGCGAGGGCATGAAAGGCCCGCGCGGTGTCAAGGGCATGCTGGAACTTGTCATTGAATTTGTTTATACCGACACTATCAAGCCCATCATGGGCAAGGAGGCACCCAAGTATGGCCCCTACCTGCTCACGGCATTCTTCTTCATCCTCACGATGAACCTGCTGGGACTGATAGTGATATTCCCTGGTGGCGCCAACCTCACCGGCAACCTTGCCGTGACAATGGTGCTGGCGCTTGCCACTTTCCTGATCACCAACCTCACTGGCACCAAGCATTACTGGAAGGACATCTTCTGGCCCGATGTGCCCATCGCACTCAAGTGCCCCGTGCCCATGATGCCGTTGATTGAGTTCCTCGGAATCTTGACCAAGCCACTGGCACTCATGGTCCGTCTCTTTGCCAACATGCTGGGAGGCCACATGGTGGTGATTGTGTTGATATTGTTGATCATGGTGTTTGCCCAGATGTTTGGCACGGCAGTGGGTGCTGGCACAGCGGTTATCTCGGTGGCTCTGTCACTGTTCATGCTGGTGCTCGACACTCTTATCAGCTTCATCCAGGCGTTTGTGTTCACCCTGCTGTCAACAATCTTCATCTCTATGGCTCACATTCATGAGGAGCCTAAAGCAGTAACCGAATAATAAAAAAACAAAATAATAACAATTAAAATTTTAAAGACTATGTTAGGATTAATTTTAGCTCAGGCAGCCGCTGGAGTTGGCGTTGCAAAATTAGGCGCTTGCATTGGTGCAGGAATCGCAGCTATAGCAGCTGGTATTGGTATTGGTCGCATTGGTGGATCGGCTATGGAGTCTATCGCTCGTCAGCCCGAGTCAACTGGTGACATTCGCACAAACATGATTGTGATTGCAGCCCTTATCGAAGGTGTTGCACTTATCGCTCTCATCGTTTGCATTCTCGCACTCTTTGTATAACAACACTCTAAAGCAGCGTTTTTTAGATGGAACTGTTTAAGCCTGAATTTGGCCTGGTGTTCTGGATGTTTCTGGCATTCGTGTGCCTCTATTTCATCCTGGCTAAGTGGGCATGGCCTTTCATCATCAAGAGCATGGACGAGCGTGCCACCTTGATTGATGAAGGGGTCGCCTATGCCCAAGAGGCAAAGTCGAAACTCGACAATGCCAAAGCCGAGGCCGACGCACTCGTTGCCGACGCACGCAAGCAGCAGGCTGACATACTGCGCGACGCAGCCAAGATGAAGACCGAAATCATCGAGCAGGCCAAGGCCGAAGCTGCTGTCGAGGCAAAGAAGGTTACCGATGCCGCTCAAGTGTCGATTGAGCAATCGCGCAAGGAAAGCGAGCATCAGCTGCGCCAGGATGTGGGTGCCTATGCACTGCAAATCGCCGAGCAAGTGATTCGCAAGAACATGAAGGACGACAATGCTCAGCGCGACCTGGTGAAGAAACTACTCAACGAGGTTGAATCTAACAATTAATCAACACAATGAACGACGGACTTATTCCTAACCGGTATGCCAAGGCGCTTTTCAAGCTTGCTCAGGAGAAGGGCGACACTGCTGCTGTCTACAAACAGATGAAGCAGCTCGACATCGCCTATTCGGCCGAGGCTGGGCTCAAGAAAGCGGTCAACAACCCCTTCCTGCCCGTTGCCGACAAGCTCGCGCTGCTGTGCGCAGCATCGGGTGCTGGGCAAGACGCAACGGTGGCAAAGTTCATGGAGTTGGTTATCAAGAACAACCGTATCGACTTTATGCGACCCATCGCTCTAGCATTCATGAAGCAATACCGTGAGCTTAATGGCATCGCTAAGGTTGAAGTCGTCACTGCCACTCAGTTGGGCGATGACGAGATAAACGATATCATCGATGTGGTCAAGAGCCAGCTCGGTGGCAAGACAATCGAACTCACCAAGAGTGTCGACCCCGACCTCATTGGTGGATTCACTGTCGATGTCGACTCACGAGTGCTCGACGCCTCGGTGAAAAGTCAATTAGAAAAATTGCGTTTAAAACTCCTAAGTTAATAACAGTGAGATGATAAACCCAAGTGAAATATCCGACATACTGAAACAGCAACTCAGCGACATCCAGAGCAAGGTATCGTTTGAGGAGGTGGGCACTGTGCTTGAGGTGGGCGACGGCGTGGCTCATGTCTACGGACTCGAGAACGTTGAAGCCAACGAGCTTGTAGAGTTTGAAAATGGAGTTACCGGCGTTGCCATGAACCTTGAGGAAAGCAACGTGGGTGTGATTCTTATGGACAAAGTCGACAGCGTGGCCGAGGGCATGAAAGTGCGTCGCACCGGCGAAATCGCCTCTATTCCCGTGGGGGAAGGCCTGCTGGGACGTGTTATCAACGTGCTCGGTGAGCCTCTCGACGGCAAGGGACCTATTGAGGGCGAGCTGGTGAGACTGCCTCTTGAGCGCAAGGCGCCAGGCGTTATCTTCCGCCAGCCGGTGAACCAGCCGTTGCAGACGGGTCTCAAGGCCATCGACTCAATGATACCCATTGGCCGTGGACAGCGTGAGCTCATCATTGGCGACCGACAGATTGGTAAAACCGCCATTGCTGTGGATACTATAATCAACCAGAAGGCTGGATATGAGGCCGGCAAGCCAGTTTACTGCATCTATGTGGCTATTGGACAAAAGGCTTCGACTGTCGCTGCACTGGTCAACCAGCTCAACCAGCATGGCGCAATGCCCTATAGCGTGGTGATTGCAGCCACTGCTGCCGACTCGGCGTCGATGCGCTACTATGCGCCATTTGCCGGTGCAGCAATTGGTGAGTACTTCCGCGACACTGGCCGTGACGCACTGGTAGTCTATGACGACCTCTCGAAGCAGGCTGTCGCCTATCGTGAGATCTCGCTAATCCTCAAGCGCCCATCGGGACGCGAGGCCTATCCAGGCGATATCTTCTACCTGCACAGCCGCTTGCTCGAGCGTGCCGCCAAGATCAACGAGAACCAAAAGGTGGCCGAGGCCATGAACGACCTCCCCGCTGCCCTCAAGGGCAAGGTGAAGGGTGGTGGCTCGCTCACTGCCCTGCCCATCATCGAGACTCAGGCTGGCGACGTGAGTGCCTATATCCCCACCAACGTGATTTCTATTACCGACGGACAAATCTACCTTGAGACGGCGTTGTTCAACAACGGTATCCGTCCTGCTGTGAACGTGGGTATCTCGGTATCGCGTGTGGGTGGTAACGCTCAAATCAAGGCCATGAAGAAGGTGGCTGGTACTCTCAAGATTGCACAGGCGCAGTTCCGTGAGCTGGAGTCGTTCACCAAGTTTGGTGGCGATATCGACCCCGTTACTGCACGCACTATCGATACTGGTCGCAAGAACGAGCGACTGCTTGTTCAGCCACAATATCAGCCGGTTCCCGTCGAGGAGCAAATCGCTGTGATCTATTGTGGCGTGAACGGTCTGCTCGAGAGCGTGCCCATGGACAAGGTGCCCGAGTTTGAGCAACTGCTCATCCAGTACCTGCACGCTAAGCACCAGGCCGACGTGCTCGACGTGCTCAAGAGTGGCAAGATTGACGACGACGTGATGGCAAAACTCAAGGATGCTGCCCGTGAAATAGCGGGTAAGTATAGTGCTTGATAATGTTTCTGATTTTTAATGCTTTAGCTTTTTAATGGCAACACTTCGAGAACTTAAAGGACGCATTGGCTCGGTTGCTTCGACCGAGAAGACAACAAGTGCGATGAAGATGATTTCCTCGGCCAAGATGCACAAGGCCACGGGAATGCTGCAGCGGCTCAAGCCCTACAGGGGCATCGTGCACAACGTGCTCAGCCACTTGCTCGTTACCGACGTGGAATTCTCCTCGCCATTGATCGACTCGCGAGAAGTGAAGAGCGTTGTAGTGGTTGCCTATGGTAGCGACGACGGCTTGTGTGGAGCGTTCAACGTGAATATCTTCAAGAAACTCCTCATTGCCATCGACGACCTGCGCAAGCAATATGGCAAGGATGTGAAAATCACCATCATTCCGGTGGGCAAGAAGATTGCCAAGGCGGTGAGCAAGATTGCCGCCGGCAACCTCAAGGTGGAGAACGTGGAATACATGAACACGCGAAGCACACAGGAGCAGATCACCGACTTCACCGAACTGCTGCGCTCACGATTTGTCGACCATGTCTACGACCGTGTAGACTTGGCCTACATGCGCTATGTGAGCACCAGCCGCCAGGTGATGACTCAGGAGCAGCTGCTGCCGCTGAGCGCCGAGGCGCTTGCCAAGGACGTAGACCCAAAGGCTGCTTGCTCGCCTTGTATCTTCGAGCCCGATGCCAACAGCATCTTCAACAGCGTGCTGCCACTGCACTTGCGCGCCACCATGCAAGAGATTTTCATCTCGAGCACCGCTTCGGAACAGGCATCACGAGTGATGGCGATGCAGACGGCCAGCGACAATGCTGCCGAGCTGCTCGAGGAACTCAACCTGGAGTACAACAAGTTGCGTCAGCAAAGCATTACCACCGAGCTGCTTGATATCTTGGGCGGACAGGTGGAACGCTAGCCACGAGATAACAGAATTCTACTCTGTGCCCAGCGCAAATCGTTTATGCCTCTTTGCGCTATGGCACCTACAGAAAATAACAATAATTGGTAGGCATAACATTATTAGTGTGTTGACTTTGCACAGCACCGAATAAACATTATTATATGAACATCAAGGAGTATTTCTCTTCATTATTTAAGGGAACTCACAGCCTCATCAAGGGTATGGAGGTGACTGGTAAAGAACTCTTTACCAAGAAGGTTACCGAGCAATACCCCGAGAACCGAGGCGAGCTGAAAATCCCTGAGAGATTTAGAGCCACGTTGCAGTTCATCTATGACGAGGAAGGGTACCACAAGTGCATCGCTTGCAAGACATGTGAGCGCAACTGCCCTAATGGAACCATCGAAA
Organism: uncultured Prevotellaceae bacterium; assembly: GCA_900318065.1. Taxonomy (GTDB): domain Bacteria; phylum Bacteroidota; class Bacteroidia; order Bacteroidales; family Muribaculaceae; genus Sodaliphilus. Next base: position 14,827 of record ONIY01000010.1, on the reverse strand, counting down.
TCATTACTCGAATGGTTGACCTGCCCAATGGCAAGAAGAAGGCTAAACTCGACAAGTACATGTACGACTTGGGAAGCTGCACCTTCTGCGGACTTTGTGTGACCACTTGTCCTACCAATGCCATTGAGTTCTCTAACGACTTTGAGCAGGCGGTGTTCCGCCGCGAGGCACTTCTCAAGCAGTTGAACTACCTGCCCGAGAAGGAGAAACCTGCTCCAGTGGCAAAACCTGCACCAGCGGCAAAACCCGAGGCCACCAAGCCCGCCCAGGAGCCTGCCGCTAAGCCCGAGTCCAAGCCCCAGGCACAAGCTGCCCAGGACCCAGCGCCCGCCGCTAAGCAGGACGATGTTCAGCCTAATGTAGAACAAAAAGAAACAGAATAATATGGAGTCACTCGGAAATGTAATCATGTATGTTATAATTGCTTTGTCAATTATAGTGTTTTCGGTGCTTGCAGTGACGACAAAGAAGATTTTGCGCTCGGCAACCTATCTGCTCTTTGTGCTGCTGGCTACAGCGGCAATCTATTTCCAGATGGACTATGAGTTCCTGGGCGCTACGCAAATTGCCGTCTATGCAGGTGGTATCGTGGTCTTGTTTGTGTTTGCTATCATGCTCACTCACAAGCCTGGCGAAGATGCCGCACCACTCACTTCCCACAAGCGAATCCTTGGACTGATAGCATGTGGGGCAGGGGTGATACTGTGCGGCGCTGCTCTCTTTGGTTATGCTAAGTTCTGTGGACTCACCATCCCCTCGATGAGCGATTTCACCATCGACAGGCTGGGTGAGATGCTGCTTAGCACCGACAAGTTTGGATATCTGCTGCCCTTTGAGGCTGTGAGTGTTTTGCTGCTCGCTTGCATCATTGGTGGCGTAGTAATCGCACGCAAGCGTTAAAGAAAGGAGGATTAGAAATGGATTTGACTTTATTGATGTATCTCATCCCCAGTCTTGTAATGTTTGGCTGCGGTGTCTACGGGTTCGTCACCCGCAAGAATATGATAGCAATCTTGATATCGCTGGAGTTGATGCTCAACTCGGTCGACATCAACTTTGTAGTGTTTAACCGTTATTTGTTCCCTGCACAGCATGAAGGCATGTTCTTCACATTGTTTGCCATTGCTATCGCGGCTGCCGAGACAGCTGTCGCCATCGCAATCATCATCAATGTGTACCGTGTTGCCAAGAATGTTGACATCAACCAAATAACCAAAATGAAATTCTAAGTTATGCCACTAAGTAGTACAATATACGTTCTTGCCATTCCTTTTTTCATGTTCCTGTTCCTGGGACTTGTGGGCGTTAAGATGCCTCGCAAGGTCACCGGTGTGATAGGTGTGCTGGCAATGGCTGTGACAACAGTGTTGGCCTATGCTATAGCGCTAACTTATTTCTATGGTACTGGTCAAGGCCAGGTGGTTGATGGTGTGCGTCAGCAAATCGTCACTACCGACTGGTCGTGGCTCTCGTTCTATGCCGACAAACTGGTGGTTCGCCTCGGTATCTTGCTCGACCCAATCTCGGCAATGATGCTGATCGTCATCTGCACAGTTTCGTTCATGGTTCACCTCTATAGCCTTGGCTACATGAGCGACCACGAGGGCAACCCCGAGAAGGGCTTCCAGCGTTACTATGCCGACCTGGCGTTGTTCACATTCTCGATGCTGGGTCTCGTGGTTTCGACCAACATCTTCCAGATGTTCATCTTCTTTGAGATGGTGGGTGTTTCGTCCTATCTGCTCATTGGCTTCTACTATGGTCAGCAACCTGCCAACCATGCTTCGAAGAAGGCGTTTATCGTCACTCGTCTTGCCGACCTGTTCTTCCTCATTGGTATCCTCATCCTCTCGTTCTATACCGACACTTTCGACTTCATCGAGATGATGGGACAGAATGGAGAGGGCGTGTGCAACGCGTTCACTAGCGCTCAAGGTCTCACGTTCATGGGATGCTCGGTGGCTGGATGGGCGCTGACGTTCATCTTCATTGGTGGCGCGGGCAAGAGTGCCATGTATCCTCTGCACATTTGGCTGCCCGATGCTATGGAGGGTCCAACTCCTGTGTCGGCACTTATCCATGCCGCCACAATGGTGGTTGCAGGTGTGTTCCTGGTAGCACGCTTGTTCCCTCTCTATGTGCTTGAGCAAGGCGCTATGGACATCATCTGCGTGGTGGGTGCTTTCACTGCTTTCTATGCAGCGGCAGTGGCATGCACACAGAGCGATATCAAGCGCGCTCTCGCTTTCTCGACCATCTCACAGATTGCCTTCATGATGACCTCACTGGCAGTGAGCAGCGCGCAAGGCAAGCTCATTGGTGGTCATGAGGCAGGACTGGGCTACATGGCGTCGATGTTCCACTTGTTCACTCACGCTATGTTCAAGGCATTGCTCTTCCTCTGTGCCGGTGCTATCATCCATGCTGTTCACAGCAACGAGAACAGCAAGATGCACGGCTTGCACAAGTACATGCCCATCACAAGCATCGCATTCCTCATTGGCTGCTTGGCAATCGCTGGTATTCCTCCCTTTGCAGGATTCTTCAGTAAGGACGAGATTCTCGTGGCTTGCTATGAGAAGGGCATTGGTTGGGGCCTGTGGATGAGCCTCGTGGCTGGTATGACTGCTTTCTACATGTTCCGCATCTACTACCTCATCTTCTTCTGGAAGAAACATGAGGTTCACGGCGAGCATGCGCCCAAGGATCAGCCTTGGACCATGACTGTGCCACTGATTGTGCTGGCTCTCATCTCGTGCGTGGCAGGTTTTGTGCCTGCTGGCGACCTCGTTTCGTGGAACGGTAAAGCACTTGAGACTCACATGAACTGGAGCGTGGCTGGTGCCAGCGTGGGCATCGCCCTGATTGGTATCGCTCTCGCCACTATCATGTATCGCAAGGAGAACCCACTGCCCGACAAGCTGGCTACCATGTTCAAGGGCCTGTGGACTGCAAGCTACCGCCGCTTCTACATGGACGAGCTCTATCAGTTCATCACCCACAAGATTATCTTCCAGGGCATCAGCAAGCCCATCGCATGGTTTGACCGCACCATCATCGATGGTTTCTTCAACCTGCTGGGCAATGTTACTAACAGCGCTTCGTTTGGCATCCGCAAGATGCAGTCGGGCAATGTGCAAGGTTATGTTTCCTACTATATCATCGGTGCAGTGCTGCTGGCAGCTATCACTGGTGCAGTGATTTTATGCTTTTAATCAACGGTTCTAAAATACAGTAAAGATTATGGAAATTTTCTCTAATATGCTTATTTATTTCGTGATAATCCCGGTGCTCACGCTGGCAGGCCTCGCCTTGACCAAGAACAAGGGCATCAACGCGATTAGAGCCGTTGCCGTTACTGGTGCTACAGCACTGGTGGGTCTGGCACTCTACCTGGTGTTCTATTTCTTGCGTCAGCGTCATCTGGGCGTTACCGACGATATGATACTCACCACCAGCGTCACCTGGTATGCTCCATTGAACATCAAGCTTGCTCTGGGTGTCGACGGTGTCTCGGTGGTAATGATTCTGCTCTCGGCGTTCATCGTCTTTGCAGGTGTCTTTGCTTCGTGGAAGATGGATCCGCTGCCCAAGCAGTTCTTCCTGTGGTTCTTCCTCCTCTCGACTGGTGTGTTTGGTTTCTTCATCAGCGTGGACCTGTTCACCATGTTCATGTTCTATGAGGTGGCCCTGATTCCTATGTACCTCTTGATTGGTGTGTGGGGTAGTGGTAACAAGAACTACAGCGCCATGAAGCTCACCCTCATGCTTATGGGTGGCTCGGCATTCTTGATGCTGGGAATCATTGGTATATATTTCCACTCTACAGCAACTCCTGGTGAGTACACCATGAACTTGCTTGAGATTGCCAAGAACAACGCCATTCCTCACGACTGGCAGATGTTCCTGTTCCCAATGACGTTTGTGGGATTTGGTGTGCTGGGTGCTATGTTCCCATTCCACACTTGGTCGCCCGACGGTCATGCCAGTGCCCCCACCGCAGTGTCGATGCTGCACGCTGGCGTGCTCATGAAGCTGGGAGGTTATGGTTGCTTCCGCATTGCCATTTATCTCATGCCTTTTGCCGCACAGCAGCTGGGATGGATTTTCTTGACATTGACAGGCATCAGCATCGTCTATGGTGCTTTCAGCGCATGTGTGCAGACCGACCTCAAGTACATCAATGCCTATTCGTCGGTAAGCCACTGCGGTATGGTGCTCTTCGCCATCTTGATGTTTAACAACACCGCAATGACTGGTGCTGTGCTCCAGATGTTGTCGCACGGCCTTATGACAGCATTGTTCTTTGCTCTCATCGGTATGATTTACGGCCGCACCCACACTCGCGACATTCGTGAGATGGGCGGACTCATGCACATCATGCCTTACTTGGGCGTGGGATATGTCATCGCTGGTTTCGCTTCGCTGGGTCTGCCAGGATTGAGTGGCTTCGTGGCCGAGATGACTATCTTCGTGGGCTCGTTTGAGCATCAGGACATGTTCCACCGCGTGCTCACCATCGCTGCCACCACATCAATTGTCATCACTGCGGTCTACATCCTGCGTGTTGTGGGTAAGCTGCTCTATGGCGCCGTTCAGAATGAGCATCACAGATCGCTCACCGATGCCGATGCCACCGAGCGCATTGCCACTGCCACTCTCATCATCTGCGTGGCAATAATTGGCTGCTTCCCCAATTTCTTCATCAACATCATCCGCGACAGTTTTAATCCCGTGGTTGAGGCTTTGACTAGTGTTATGTAATAATAGTGTTGAATTAAAAAAACAGATAATATACTCATATGGATTATTCTCAATTTTTAATGATGCCGCAAGAGATAGGGCTACTGGTAGTCTTCTTGCTTGTATTCTTATATGACACTTTCATGCCTCAGAAGTCGTTGAAGGGACTGCCTCTCTTTGCAACTATCGTGTTTGGCATTTTCACCATATTATCGTTCTGCCCACAGCAAGTGCAGGAGGGCATGGCTTTTGGCGATATGTTTGAGTCAAACAAGGCCACTTGGGCGATGAAGAACATCCTCAACATTGGCATGTTTATCGTCTTGCTCCAGTCTATCAAGTGGGCCAACAGCGACTTCGTGAGTGTGCGTCGTGGCGAGTTCTATGAGCTGATGCTCTTGACGCTCTTTGGTATGTACCTCATGATTTCGGGACGCCACTTCCTGGTGTTCGTCATCGGTCTCGAGACTGCTTCGCTGCCACTGGCAACTCTCGTGGCGTTTGAGAAGAAGTACTACGAGAGCCATGAGGCTGCCGCCAAGTATGTGCTCACCGCAGTGTTCTCGTCGGCGATAATGTTGATGGGACTGTCGTTTGTTTACGGTCTCACTGGCACGCTTTACTTCAACGACATTGCCTCGAGCATCGTGGACGACAAGTCGCTCTTGCTCATCGTGGCACTGGCGTTTGTCATCGCGGGTGTTGGCTACAAGCTCTCGCTTGTTCCTTTCCACCTGTGGACTGCCGACGTTTACCAGGGCGCTCCCACTATGGTTACCAGCTATCTCTCGGTAATCAGTAAGGGCTCGGCGGCTTTTGCCTTCTTCGTGATTATGGTGCAGGTGTTTGGCGCTGCCTACTCTCAGGTGTGGGAGTGGATGCTCTATGCCATCATCATCATCACCATCACAGTGGGTAACCTCTTCGCCATTCGCCAGCGCAATCTCAAGCGCTTCCTTGCGTTCTCGTCAATCTCGCAGGCTGGTTACATCATGCTTGGCGTGGTGGCTGCCAATGCCGTGGGAATGGCATCGATGATGTACTACATCCTGGTTTACATCTTCAGCAACCTCGCAGCATTTGGCGTGATTGCTGTTATCGAGCGCAAGACTGGCAAGGTCACTACCGACGACTACAACGGCCTGTTCAAGACTAATCCCTGGCTCGCCTTTGTGATGATGCTTGCAATGTTCTCGCTGGGTGGTATTCCACCATTTGCAGGATTCTTCAGCAAGTTCTTCATCTTCGTGGGCGCAGCGCAGACGGGCAGTGTGGCTATCTACGTTCTCGTCTTGATTGCGTTGATCAACACTATCATCTCGCTCTACTACTACTTGCTGGTGGTAAAGGCGATGTTCATCCGTCAGGACGAATGTGTGATCCCCACTTTCAAGTCGCACTGGACCGAGCGCGCTGGACTGTGGATTTGCACTCTGGGTATCATCCTCATTGGCATCTTGAGCTGCATCTACACCAGCCTGAGCGACATCACTTCATCATTGTCTAATATGTTTACAATGATTTAGTTTCCACCTTTAATGTGTGGGGAAAGGAGAAGCATTGCTAAAAATGCTTCTCTTTTTTTCTTGCGTGAAACGAGAAAATAGATTATCTTTGTAGTCATGATTGACAGGGAAACTGTAGATAGAATTCTCGACACTGCCGACATCGTGGATGTGGTGAGCGACTTCGTGAGTTTGCGCCGCCGTGGCGCCAACTTCATTGGTCTGTGCCCATTCCACGATGAGAAGACGCCGTCGTTCTCGGTGTCGCCTTCTAAGCAGATTTGCCACTGCTTTGGCTGTGGCAAGGGTGGCAGCCCCGTCAACTTCATCATGGAGCATGAGCAGATGTCCTATGTCGAGGCACTGCGATATCTTGCCAAGAAATACCACATCGAGATTGTGGAGAAGGAACTCACCAGCGAGGAGAAGGCCGCACAAACCGAGCGCGAGAGTATGCTCGTGATCAATGAGTTTGCCGCGCAGTACTTTGAGGACCAGCTTTTCAACACTCAAGAGGGCAAGGACATTGGGCTCAGCTACTTCTATGAGCGTGGCTTCAACGATGCCACAATCAAGAAATTCCATTTGGGATATTCTCCGCAGGACAGCAAGGCGTTCTACACTGCTGCCACTGGCAAGGGCTACAACAAGAAGTTCCTATTTGAAACTGGTCTGTGCATCGACGACCGCCGTGGTGGCGGCTTCGACCGCTTCCACGGCCGCGTGATGTTCCCGGTGATGAACATCGCTGGAAAGGTTATCGCCTTTGGCGGGCGCACCTTGAAGAAGACTAAGGAGGTGGCGAAGTACTTCAACTCGCCCGAGTCGGCGGTATATGTCAAGAACCGCGAGCTCTACGGCCTGTTCCAGGCAAAGCGCGCCATAAGCAAGGAGGACAAGTGCTTCCTCGTGGAGGGATACACCGATGTCATCTCAATGCACCAGGCTGGTGTGGAGAATGTGGTGGCCTCGAGTGGCACTTCGCTCACCGAGGGGCAGATTCGTGCCATTCATCGCTTCACCACCAATGTAACAGTGCTCTACGATGGCGACTCGGCTGGTATTCATGCCTCGTTGCGAGGCATCGACATGCTCCTTGCCGAGGGGCTCAGCGTCAAGGTGCTGCTCCTGCCCGACGGTGAGGACCCCGACAGCTTCGCACGTTCGCACAGTGCCAGTGAGTTCAAGAAGTATATTGAGGACAACGAGACCGATTTCATCAGCTTCAAGACGCGCGTCATGCTCGAGGGCACCGAGCGCGACCCCATCAAGCGTGCCGCCGTGATAGGCGATGTGGTGAAGTCGATATCGGTAATCCCCGATGCAATAGCGCGCTCGGTCTATGCCCAGCAGTGCAGTGTCCAGCTGGGTATTGCCGAAGATGTGCTGCTCAGGGAGATTCAAAAGAATATCACCCGCAACCGCGAGGAGGCTTTCAAGCGCAAGCAGCGCGAGAAGAACCGCGAGGACCGCAGGCAGGGGCGCCAGCAGTCGCCTGCTCCTGAGTTGCCGCCGCAAGATGCTGTGCCCAGCACTCCGCCACCTCTCGATGATGTGCCTCCAGTGACCGATGGCGGCATGGGGTTCAACGACTATGAGCCTCCTGTGATTGATGCTCCGCCTGCGCCCTACGACTATGGCAGCCAGGCGCCTGAGCCTGTTGTCGCCCCGGCAACCACCCGTGAGCAGGCTGGCTTCAGCGACGACTCTGCCCAATACATCTCCAAGCAGGTGAGCAAGGAGAGCGTGCTCTATCTTGCCGAGAAGGGAGTACTGCGCAATATCGTGAAATATGGCATGTGCTACCTGTGCGACACCGTCGACGGCAATGGCGAGTCGCAGCCCACTTCGGTGCTTGAATACATCATCAATGAGTTTTTGGCCGATAGTATCGACTTCACAATACCTTCATTCAAGAAAACGTTTGATGCAAGCAAGCAGTATATCAACGAGTTCTACCAGGCACTGGCAATTCGTGTGAGCCAGGAGCAGGCTGTTGCCGACGAGGCGTTTAATAAAGCGGTCAGGTTAATCGACACCGACGGCATGAACGTTGCGGCAATCGAGAAGAAGGAAGACGAGCTTAAAAGCGGCATCATGAAGGAGAAAGATGCCAAAATCAATGAGTTCCGCAAGAACTACCTGGAGAAGAAATTGTGTTCGCACATCGACGACGACGTGCGTTCTACTGCTCTCTCTCTCGTGAGCGAGAAGCACCAGCTCAGCAAGATTTACTCCATCGAAAATTTCGAGCACTCCGTCGAGAGCAGGCTCAAAACAATAATCCCCGAGTCGATCAACAACCTCAAGAACTCCAATCTCAACTACGAGATCATTGTATTAAAAGAAAAAATGAAACACGCCCAGGGCGATCAGGCACTCGAGCTAATGAGCCAGCTCCAAAACCTCTACCAAACCCGAAAAGAACTAGCCAAGTACATAGGCGAGAGAGTAGTCAACCCATGATTCAAAAGCTGAATGCAATACATGAAACGCTGGTATTGCTTTTATAATGAACATATTATAAATCGTCAACGAGTTGCTGACGAAATAATTTTTCAGCGTTGAAGTTGAGTTAGTTTCTCTGGCAGATTGCTGTGCTCATACTCTTCATTTACAATTTCCAGAGCCGCATTGTAGTATTTTTCCTTGCCTTCGTTGTCCTTGGCTTGCGACTTAGCATATTCAAGAATTTCTAATCGTGCATTTTTGATTTCAGCCATTAAGTCGCCTCGTGTTTTATAGTTGTCAACGACAGTGTATTTGCGTTCTAATGCGGCAAAAGCTGCTTTTGATTTTGCATGTAGTTGCGATTTCAAAGCCTCAGGCACAGTAAAGATCTTGCTTGTTGGTGGCAATGAACTTTTCTTGTCAACGCTCACCGTCAAATCGCTTGACGTCTGGGCTGGTGATGGGGATGAGCTTTTTATCTCAGTGTTATTATCTTGATTTGGTCTATCTCTCGGCAATAATTGTTTTTTTGTCAACAGTGAATCATCAGCCACCTTTATATTCTCTTTTGATTTACGATTGGCAATGCTGTCAATTGTGTTATGTGCTATAGTGCTGTTTCCGGTAGTAGATTGAGGGTGTTCTGTTTCCCTAACATGAATGATTCCCCATAGAATAAGAGTCAGCAATGCCGCAGAGATTAGAATGACTGCAATCAACTTGTGGCTTAAATGCTTTCTCGACAAATACTGCAGAGCATCGGCTACTGTCGCAAACCTCTGGTCGGGAACAGGCTCAACACATTTCTTCACGAAGTTGCGATAATAGCATGGCACCGATTGGAATGGGTCTTGATGCTTGCCTTCATTGAATAGTGCAAGCAGCACTTTCCCAAGTGAATAAATGTCGGTCCAGGGTCCAACTTCGCCACCATCGAGTTGTTCGGGGGCGGCATAGTCTCTTGTCATCCCGGCAGCAACAGTCTGGTAACAGTCGCTATAGGCAAATCCCAAGTCGATGAGTTTCACCTTGTGTCCCACACGGGTAATCATGATGTTAGACGGCTTGAGGTCGAGATGCAGCACTTGGTTGTTGTGCATATAGTCAAGTACATCAAGCATTTGTGCCACAAATTCCTTCAGCTTTCTCTTGTCTTTGAAATACTCAGGGTTCTTTCTCACAAATTCATCTAGATTATCGCCGTCTACCATTTCGGTGAGAATATACATCCCTTGCTTGTCGCTTCGCTTGTCGATGTAGCGCACCAGTGACTGGTGCTCAAGTCGATAGCCTATGTCAAATTCTCGCTCAAAGGCAGTGATATACAGTGGGTTAGATGCCATCTCCGCCTTGGGGCGCTTCATGAAATGCCACTTGCCGTTAATGCGCACCTTAAAGGTGTCGCATGTGCCGCCAGTGGACGCCAGCTTCTCAATAACCTGCTGTCCACTGTCTAGGCTCATTTCGTGTGCAAAGTCGCTGGTTTCCATTTCTTAAGTGCTTAATATCTTTCAAGTTCCTTGATATATTCATAACGATAGTGGTCTATATCATCCTTGCTGAAACCGTTTTTCAGCAATAGCTTGTAGAGTTCACCGCCTTTATTTATCTTCTTACTGTAATAGTTATAGATATTACAATATTGTTGATGGTCAGTGGCTTTGCTCACTTCCTTGGCATAGCTTTGCACTACCGGGCGTGCTACAACCATCATGCGTCCAATTAGGTCATCCCATAATGCAGCATGCCTTGCTTGAACTAAATCATAGCCTTGCTTAGATAGAGCATGCGTCAGTTTTTTGCGCCAAACTCCAGAGTGACCAACCGACTCGCTTTCGACAATCTCTTTTTCAAGCTGCGATAAAGACTTGGAATATTCTTCAAGCTCTTCGAGAGTGGTAATGGTTGCCACTTGAGTAGCAACACTTTGCAATCGCTGCGTGACAATATTATTTATCCGCTCATCTACGTCAGTGCTTAACGTCGCTGATATTGCCACACTGTCAAGCTCGTGAAGACATCTAAGGCGAGAGCTGTCAAGCAGGTATTTATCTAAACCTTTGCCCAAGAGCTCATTGTAGGCATCGTTGATGGGGGCATAATAATCGTAAAGTATAGTGTTGACATCATTTTTGTCGTTGGCGGCAAACGAAATCTCTGCAAGCATAGCCTCTCTTGCAGTGAGAGTGGCGCCTTTCATGTAATTATCGATTATTGCGAAGTCCATATCGTGCTTTTCTTTCCACTCCTTGCCCTTTAAGCGTTCATAAGCTGCTTTCTTTGCCATGAATGGATGGCTCATGTATAGAGATTCTACAAGTTTATAGGCATTGTGGAATGTTAGCCCCGTGGCAACAGCCAGCGAGTCGATGCGTTGTGGCATAAGCTGAGACACTTGCCTCCATGCCCTTATAGCCCGGTCATAGTTGTCGTCGCTAATCATGGAAAACTCATCAAGGGGGAGGAACCACTGGTGGCACGCCGCGCTCACTGCCTGGGCTTGAGCCGGAGTCTGGCCATGACTACTAACAGCCAGTGCAAGCATTATCGCAGCACAGAGCAGAAAAACTCTATTTCTTGACATCTTTTTCATTTATAATCCTTATACTTGATAGGCCGCCGGTCTTCCCTGCAGTGAAACTGCCCATCGACATGCCGTCACGGGTCACTTCCTTGGCATAGAGTGGATAGCCGAGCACCAAGTGCGACACATCCACCACATCTCCCTCGCGCAACTTGCTGTTCACACTCTCAATCACCACGCACTCATCGCCATGGCGGTGACGCATGCGCACCATGCGGTTGGGGGGATAGGTTAGTTCTATTATATCACCGTTGACGAATGAGGCAATGGCTACACTCTCCACGTCCTCAAAGACAGAGTTGCCCTTCTCTTTGGCAAAGAGCGACATCGCCTCCCAAGTGTCATGGCCCGCGTAATGGGCTATGGTGTCGAGAGTGAACTGGCGAGGTTGCTTAACGTCGGTTACCATCCCCAGCAGCCGCTTGAGAGTGTTCACACTGATGTTCACACCAGTAGCTGCAAGCACATCGTAGTGCAAGGCATCTACATCGGCCGAGTATCGTATCTCACGTCCCAACCGCTGCTCTATAAGCTCTTTTTCTGCATCTGTTATCATATCAATCGCAAAGGTATAATATTTTTCGCAATAATCTATGCTCACTACCTCACGAATTGCCGCCTGAACTCAAACGGATGAAACGGATGAACCATTTTTGACTCTTTTGCCCTAATTTTGCAATCAATTGATATTACAAGTTTATTAAAAAAATAGTTATTATGAAGAAAACCATTTTAATCCTTACACTCGTCATGGCAGCTACAGCAAGCACCATGGCACAAAATTTCTTTAGCGACGTGAACTACAGTATTAATGCGGGCTTGTCAATCTCCGACTGCAACAAAGTCTTCAACGAAGTGAAGCTGGGCCCATCGCTTGGTGCCGATGTGGCGAAGCCATTCCTCTACCTGGGTGATGGCAAGCACAAGTTCTACGGACAGGTGGGAGTGCATTTTGCCAAGTGGGGAGGCAATAAGCCGGGCACATTCATGACAGGCGACGAAAGCGCTATGGCCTATCATTTCACCATCCCGATGTGCGCCGGCTACCAATTCAAGTTTGGCAGCAAATGGTCGCTTTATACCGAACTTGGTCCCTTCATCTCGTTCAAAGGCAAAGAGGGTGAATTCAACGAGAACAACTACGTGGAATGTAAGTCAGTGATGTTTGGACTTGCGTTCAATCTCGGCATTCGCTACAAGCGCTTCTCTATTGCCTACATCAACAATCTTGGCATCAGTGATTTTGCCAAGTATACTCCCGATTGGGAGCCAAAGCCCCAATCAATCAAGAGCAAATCCGTCACCTTTAACCTGCGATATACATTCGGAAGCATTTAACCCTTGTTTTAACAAAAACCGAAAAAACAGCTCACATGTGTTGTAATTTTTAAAAACTTTCTTTAAATTTGCAATCGCAATGGTCAGGCACCTAATGTGCCGCCTTGCATGACATATTTTTAAGGGAGCGTTTTTTAGCTTTCACCCCTAGCTTGTGAATCTGGACAATTCAGCAAGAGGTCAAGGGCGAAACATAGCAACGCAGTCCTTTGGTTTGATTCTACGATTGTGCCATGCGCATGCATCATAGTTTCACTAAAGGTGTGAGCTGTTTTCAATTTATCTTGACCTCGGGCAGTCCAGAGCCCACAAGCAGGATAAAGAAAAAACAGACTCACGCTTTTTTTGTACACATTAATATAAATACTATGGAGATTAAGAGAGAAGACATTGAGGCTTCAAAAGCGTCTAAATTAGACTTCATCGTTATTGCTGCAATCATAGCTATTGTTTTTTTAGTGATAATGGGGTTTCTTTTCGATGCGCTTGAAAGTTTCTTTTTAGGAATATTGATATTCACCTATTTTTGTTTAAGAATTAAGTCAGATAAAGACTGGGAAGTATCCAAATTAAAAACTTTTTTCAATGAAAAAGTTTCTACATGGATGTGGGTGGTGGCAATTTCAGCATCGATAGTTGCTATAGTTGCTGTGTGGTATTTTACTGACGGCAAAATCACGGTTTGGTTTATAACATCATTATTACTCATTGCCGATGTGTGGTTTTCTTCCTCGGTTGATGGATATATGAATGACCTTAACAACACGCTTAAAGCAGATTACCAAAAGCCAAAGTCTTGGTTATTCGAATCATTGTTCTCCGTTTTTATAATTCCGCCTATGGGAATTGTTGCAACAACCTATGCTTGCCTCTCGATTATGCGATATGAGGATAGCAATTATGATGGTTCTTATCGGGCATCTGTCTCAGCTTATAGATGGGCATCAACAGGTGTAATTGTTGGTATGATGTGCTTGTTGTTTATTGTAAGGTCTATTTCTTTTAATGTGTATTAAATTTCAATAATATGAACCGCTGTTTACACACTGCATTTTATTTTATGGCGTTTTTGTTGCTATTCTCGAAAAATGCAATAGCTCAAGTGAATTCTATCGATTACCACGCAGTCTCCGAAACAATTAACGAAACGTCTAAAACCGACAGCTTATCAAAGTCGAAATCCGAACTCAAATTAGAGTATATTTATGATTTTGGCAAGGTTTTTGATCCTTCGGATGATCTCGGGACCTTGAGAAATACTCTTGAGCAAATAAAGCGAGATTATAATGTGAATTGTATTATTGTGTCAGTTGACGCTGACAGCTCTGTCTCACAAGAGACAGTTTCACAATTATTTAATAACTGGACTGTGGGCAAATCACAGCAAGAGAACATTCTGATGCTTCTTTTCAAAGAGGTCCATGATTATTCCAACGATAAAGATGAAATATATTATCCAACATATATTTATGCAGGCAAGAACATTGAGGCGTATTTTCCCGAAAGAGTTTGTCGTATTATCAAATTTAAAATGAGGCTATCTAACTCTGGTGGTGCGCTTTTCAATGTTAATCAAATTGTAGATTATACTTTCCTGCCTTTGCTTAAGGGGGATATTACGCCAGAGCAATACATTGAAGAAGCAAATCAATCCATTAAAGACGCAGTTATTTTTGGTGGTTCATCTCTTATTATTATCCTGTGGTTTGTGTTTTACATGCGCCTATGGAGTTATGGCCGCAGCCCTGCGGCACAATGGTTTAAAGATAGAAATAATCAGTATTAACATCTTCACCTGTTCTCGTGACAATTGTGGCGAAGTTGAAGCTATTGCCTGGCCTTGACAAATAAATAGCGGATAATATTATCGTGGGAGAATTCTTGAACTCAGCGGCACTCCATTGATTGGCCTGACAGAGTTTACGCAATTAATACAATCCAAATGATTTTTTTAGCATATTATTAAATTTTAAATATTAATTAATTTTTAAATTCGAACTTTAATATGGAACAACCCAATTATCATTACACACAAGAACCCACCGTGTCGTTTGGTGATGCTATTAGGAACTTTTATTCTAACTATTTCAACTTTAGGAGTCGCTCTCGGCGTAGTGAATACTGGTGGGCAATTCTCTATGAAAATATCTTTTTACTTTTTGTTTTGTCCATTTTCGCGCTTTCACCCGCTATTGGCGTATTTCTT
>ONIY01000068.1 GCA_900318065.1 uncultured Prevotellaceae bacterium | reverse complement strand
GAGTTTGGGTCAATGGAGTGCTGAAGAGCACCCTTCCTCTCTCGTCGGCAAGAAAACCGTCGTTGCTTTGTGCCCACTTGAGCAGAACCCAGGGCATCCCTGTGGTGTGGGCGGTGAAGAATCGCTTGTTCAATTCGCGACATTCTCGTTCCAGCACGCCAACGGTCACTTCAATTCCTGCCTCGCGCAGCATCGCCACGCCACGGCCGCTAACCTTCTCAAACGGGTCGAAAGTACCCACTACAACGCGCCCAATGCCTTTGTCTATCAGTAATTTAGCGCATGGTGGAGTCTTGCCGTAGTGCGAACACGGTTCTAGTGTTACATAGATAGTGCTCTCGTGCAGCAGCGACTGGTCGCTCACGCTGGCAATGGCGTTGACCTCGGCATGGGATTGACCGCAGCATCGGTGAAATCCCTCGCCCGTGATCCTGCCCTCGTGCACCACCACAGCGCCCACCATGGGATTAGGAGAAGTGTGTCCCCCTCCATGCCGTGCTAGTTGTAGAGCCCGCAACATATATTTCTCGTCAATATCTATCATGGCGCAAAATTGCTACATTACTCATTATAAAAGAGTCCGCACACTAGAGTGAGATAGCGCGGGATAGTCTTGCCGCTGCTCCACACCATGTCGATGCCCAGCAGCTTGCTCGCTGTCTCGCTCACATTGAAACCATAGGCCTCGAGCGACGGACGCACCACGTCGGGGTGGCGGCAGGGCAAGCCCTGGCGGCGTGCGCACGGCTCATCGTTGCAATAAGGGCACTTGCCCACGAAGCCAAACGCCATTCCCCCTTTCTCGCGCTCGAGGTTGAGCAACCGCTCGTTGAGGCGTTCCAGCTCAGGGCGCATGATCTCATACACTCTGTCCATGGGCATCTTGGGGTCGTGGGGCGTGATTTTCGCGCCTATGAGCATTACCTTGTTATAGGGCTGCAGGTCTTGCAGCGTGTCGTGGTCAAATGGCGGACAGCCCCAGCGGTTGCCGTAGTTGGGGCACGCCTTGCAGCATGCCTCAAAGGTTGGCACGTCGCGAAACTCACTCACATAGCGGTCGCGGTCGACAACTGCTACCACTTCTTCGCAGTCATAATTCTTCTCACTCATTGCGGGCATTGTTTTTTATTGCACTACAAAGGTACTGTTTTTTTTCATAGCCACGACTAATTTATTGAGGAAAAAGATTTCTTAACTCGCATTAAACCTAACGGGTTCTTCATAGTCAAAAGGCACAAAATGAACAACAAACTGCGGCGCAAGAGAGCGCAAGACACATGACAAGTCGCAACAATTGGGCAGATACATTGTTAAAAAAGGTCATTTTGTGTTTCTAAGTTACTTGTTTTAAGCCTCGTTAAACAATTTTTGCACAAAAAATCAAGCGTTGTTGACAAAATATTGTGGTTTTGTTTTTCTATTTGGAAAATAATGACTTACTTTGCACCGCAAAAATCGAACATAATTAGTTTAACAATTTAAAATTCATAGCATTATGTCAGAAATTCAAGAAAGAGTAGCAGCGATTATCGTTGATAAATTAGGTGTTAGTGAGTCTCAAATTACTCCCGAGGCAACATTTGCTCAGGATCTTGGTGCCGACAGCCTCGACACTGTAGAGCTGATCATGGAGCTTGAGAAGGAATTTGACATCACTATTCCCGATGCAGAGACCGAGAAGATTCAGACCGTTGGTGATGCTGTTTCTTTCATCGAGGCTGCTAAAGCTGCTGAATAAGAGAAGCCTAAAAACAGTTCTTTGTTTTAATACATCTCCTTTTTAATTATTTATGGAATTAAAGAGAGTAGTGGTAACAGGTCTTGGTGCCATCACTCCTCTGGGTAATGACGTGGAATCCACTTGGAAAAACGCCATTAATGGAGTGAGCGGTGCAGGACCTATTACTCATTTTGATGCCTCATTGTTCAAAACTAAGTTTGCTTGCGAGGTTAAGGACTTTAATGTAGAGGACTATCTGGACCGTCGCGACGCACGTCGCATGGACCTGTATTGCCACTATGCCATGGCGAGCGCCACTCAGGCTCTTGCCGACTCAAAGCTCCTTGACGACGAGAAGGTCGACCGCAACGAGATAGGAGTCATCTACGGCTCGGGTATCGGTGGTCTTCACACCTTTGAGAACGAAGCAGGCTACTATGCTAAGAATGAGGAGAAGGGCCCCAAGTACAACCCATTCTTTATCCCAATGATGATTGCCGACATCGCTGCCGGTCACATCTCGATAAAGTGGGGGCTGCGTGGTCCCAACTATGGCGTCGTGTCGGCATGTGCCACATCGACCAACGCCATGATTGATGCTTTCAACTATGTTCGCCTGGGCAAGGCTACTGCCATTGTCACTGGTGGATCGGAGGCAGCAATCTATCCCGCTGGCGTGGGTGGCTTCAATGCCATGAAGGCTATCTCGACCCGTAACGACTCACCCGAGACAGCATCACGCCCCTTCAGCGCTTCGCGCGACGGCTTCGTGATGGGCGAGGGTGGTGTTACCCTCATCTTTGAGGAACTCGAGCATGCCCTGGCACGCGGTGCTAAGATATATGGTGAGGTGATTGGCGGTGGCATGAGTGCCGACGCTTACCACATCACAGCCAGCCACCCCGAGGGATTGGGAGCATCGCTGGTGATGAAGCGCGCTCTTGAGGACGCCGGCATTGGCGCCGCCGATGTTGACTACATCAACGTTCACGGCACCTCTACCCCTGTGGGCGACTTGAGCGAGGCGCAGGCCATCATCGAGGTGTTTGGCGATAGTGCCTACAAACTGAACATCAGTTCTACCAAGTCGATGACTGGTCACATGCTGGGTGCCACTGGCGCCATCGAGGCAATGTTCTGCATCCTGGCTTGCCGTGACGGCATCGTTCCTCCCACCATCAACCATGAGGATGGCGACAACGACGAGAATATCGACTACAACCTGAACTTCACCTTCAATAAGGCTCAGAAGCGCGAGGTGAAAGTGGCGTTGTCCAACACCTTTGGCTTTGGCGGTCACAACGCCAGCCTAATCGTGAAGAAATATTGATAAAGTTAAACCCTTGGCAAGGCAAGCACCATAGCTTCCCGCAAAAACCATGAGGCTCGTGGAGAGGCCCTGCCATGAAAAGCTTGACTCCCACGACCTTGTTTAACCGAATCATATCAGTCATAAAGTTCCTTTTCGCTAAGGAAAAGGGACTTTATGTTTTTATACACGGTATAACAGGGTTCTATCCCTTGCACATCGAGTACTACAAGCTGGCGCTGGTGCACCGCTCCATGCCAGTGAAGTCGAGCAACGGACGATGGGCCAACAATGAGCGCCTGGAGTTCCTGGGCGACGCTATCCTCGACGCTGTGGTGGGAGCCTATCTCTATGACCTTTATCCCACTAAGCACGAGGGATTTCTCACCAGCACGCGTGCCAAGATTGTGCAGCGCGAGAGTCTTAACCGCATTGGCAAGGAACTGAGGCTGGAGTCGCACGTGAGGGCATCGTCCCACTCCTCGAGCCACAACTCCTACATCAGTGGCAACGCAGTGGAGGCGCTGGTGGGTGCCATCTACCTCGACCGTGGATACAAGGCATGCAAGGACTTTATCGAGAAGAAATTGATTGACGAGCACCTCAACCTTAAGGAGCTTGTCAAGACCGAGCGCAACTACAAGTCGCGTCTCATTGAGTGGACTCAGAAGTATCGTGTCGCTATCGAGTTCCAGCTCATCGATACCATGAACGACAGCGACGGAAACCCAATATTCAAAACCGCAGTGCTGCTGGGCGGAATTTATGCCTCCGACGGCTCTGGCTACAGTAAAAAGGAATCACACCAGGCAGCAAGCAAGAAGGCCTTCGAACGCCTAAAGACCGACAAAATCTTCCGCGAACAAGTGCTCTCAACAGCAACGGGGTGATTAATGCACAATGCATAATGCACAATTGGGCGCTCTCTTTGACGATATGTCTGACATTGTCCGACTAAGTCAGACCCAGTCAGACCCAGTCAGACCCTGTCCGACCCCGGCCATTGCCTCTGGGTGCCTTATTCCCAGCTGGCGATGAGGTTGCGGATGGTTCTCCTCACGTTGGCGAGGGTGGTGCGGGTGTCCATGGCCTTTTCGAGAGGCATGTCGGGTGGGGTGACGCAGATGACCTGTGAGAATCGCAGTCCCTTAGGTTTGAACTGTGGGTCGATGCTGCCGCACAGGGCAATAACGGGAATGTTGTAGAGCGTTGCTGCCCGTAGCACGCCTGCTGGAGCCTTTCCTCTTGACGTTTGATTGTCGATGCGTCCCTCGCCGGTGATGATGAGAAGGGCATTGGCAATAGCGCGTTCGAAGTGCGCCATGTTGAGAATCCAGTCGATGCCTGGCTCAACAGTGGCGTTGAGAAACGCCATCATTCCTGCTGCCACGCCACCGGCAGCTCCGGCTCCAGGTTTTTGGGTCACATCGGTGGGCATGTGAAGGGAGAAGTTGCGCAGTCCTTGCTCTAGCAATGTCACTTGGTGCGGTGTGGCACCCTTTTGTGGTGCGAATACTGCCGCTGCTCCGTTGGGACCCAGCAATGGGTTGTTGACATCGGTGAGCAGGGTGAATTGCACGTCGCGTGTGAATATGTCCATATCCCAGGTGTCGATCATCTTGATGAATCTCAATGATGAGGCACAGGGGTTGATCGCTTTGCCATTGTCGTTGGCAAAGCAGCATCCCATCGCCGACAGCAGTCCCATGCCTCCGTCGCAGGTGGCGCTGCCGCCCAGTCCCAGCACTATGTGCCTTGCGCCTTTTATTATGGCATCGGCAATCATTTCGCCCGTGCCCAGGGTGGACGCGCTCATGATGTCGCGCTGGTCGGGTGGAACAAGGGCAAGTCCGCTTGCTGTGGCAAGGTCCATATAGGCGGTGTGGCTTGCTTCGTCGAGCAGGTATTGGGCTCTCAATTGCTTGAGGAAGGGTAGGGGGCGATGCACCTTCACCTTGTGGACTGTGACCTTCTCGCCCAGGATTTCCTTGATGGCAAGCATAGTGCCGTCGCCGCCGTCGGCAATGGGCACTTTCACCACTTTGCACAGTGGAAGTTCCTTTTTTATGGCGCTCTCGATAGCACTCGCCAGCTGTGCCGAGGTGGCACTGCCCTTAAACTTATCGATGGCAACGACGATTTTCATACAGATGAGAGGAGGGGGGGGTGAGGCGGCTTGCTGTTGTGGCGGACTAGTCTACTTGAATCACGAGATAGTTGGTATATTGCCAGAAGAGATCCTGGTTATGAATCCTGAGCACCTTCATGCCACTGGCAGTCTGGTCGATGGAGTAGGACTGCTTGTCATGATTGGTGAGCACCTTGGCCTTATTGCTGTGCAGGTTTATCTCGTTGAGGGTTCGCTTGTCGGCCTTGGTGAAATAGGATCGCATGATGTTGCTGTTTTGCATCACCTTGGTCTTGCGCAGGAATCCTGTTTCGATAATCTTGTGGTCTTTGAGTTCCTTTTTTGAGCCAATGGCGTAGAAGCACTCGTTGAGCTCGTTGTTCAGTTGGATCATCTCCTGCTGTGCCTTTTGAGCCTCCTCCTTGGCTTTTTGCTTCTCGATATTGGCGTGAGTGTTGACGGTGTTTAGCGAGTCAACTTTCTCGTTCAGGTTCTTGATGGTGGTGTGGGCAGCATTGAGCTTGGCAGTGAGGTCGTCGATCATTTCTTGCTGCTGCGTGAGCTGCATTTTCAGGTTGGCGATAGTCTCGAGCATCGTCTTGCGCTCACTGTCGTTGTAGATGTTATAGGTGCGGGTGGCCTCGGCGCGGGTGAGTTTCTCCTCGAGTTCGGCGAGGCGGTTCATTCGGTCTTGGATAGAACTCTTGATAAGGAGGATGTCGTTCCTGATTTGCTCTTTGCGGTCGCCAGTCTCATCGTTGAACGAGCCTGTAGATACAATCCTCTCCATTTCTTTTATCTCATTGAGCCCATCGCTCACCTCGTTGACTAGCGTGCTCAGTGAGTTCATGTAGTCGCGGGCCATGTTGAGCGAGTCTCTCAGGTCGCCGTCGTCGTCAATCATCGTGGAGTCGCTAATCACGGCGATGCTGCCTTGACTTGAGCTTTTACCTTCCTCTTTGTTGTTACATCCCATCAATGCGAGGGCTGCGATGAGAAGGATGGCTATTGTGTAAAAGTTAATCGTCTTCATTGCTGGTAATGTTTTGATTATACTTATTCTTGAACTGGGCATACTTGTCGACCTTGACAGGCGCGTCGGCAACTTTTCCCTGTACAATAATTACTATCTCGCCTCGTGGTGGCTGCTCCTTGAAGTGCTGGAGCAGTTGCTCGAGAGTGCCGTGATGGGTGGTGTCGTGCAACTTGGAAATCTCACGGCTCACGCTCGCCGGGCGGTCACCGCCAAAGGTGTCGGCCAGTTGCTGCAGTGTCTTCACTAGTCGCATGGGCGACTCGTAGAAAATCATAGTGCGCGACTCGCTGGCAAGCTCGGCAAGGCGTGCCGCACGGCCTTTCTTCACTGGAAGGAATCCCTCGAAGGTGAAGCGGTCGCATGGCAGTCCCGAGTTGACAAGCGCCGGGACAAATGCTGTGGCGCCAGGCAGCGTCTCAACGGCGATGTTGTGGCGCCGGCACTCCCTGGAAAGCATGAACCCTGGGTCGCTAATGCCGGGCGTGCCAGCATCGGTTACCAGGGCTAAGTCGTTACCTTGTTCAAGCAGTTCTATAATGGCCTGTGTGGTCTCGTGCTCATTAAACTTGTGATGACTTCGCATGGGGGTGGTGATGCCATAGTGCTTCATGAGCACAGCGCTGGTGCGAGTGTCTTCGGCAAGGATGAGCGACACCTGCTGCAGCACCTTCACTGCCCTGGGTGTCATGTCGTCGAGATTGCCCACGGGGGTAGGGACCATATATAGTTTTCCTGCCATAAGGATGATTGTTATTTCTTGAAACTCAAGTTGATAAGTCTAATGAACTCCTTGACGATATCGTTGCTGGAGTCGAGCTGAAGCACGTCGGTGACAAACTGCTGCACCTGGTCGATGTTGCTCATGCGCTGGATGACGCCTATGGCATCGTTGAACTGCTGCGAGTTGCCGTCGAAGAGTTCGCGCAGGAAGAGGAAGCGGTCGTTGATGGAGAATGCGGCAGTTACATCGTGCTGTTCATGCTTCTCCTCGGCGGCCTTGACAGCAGGTGCTGTGGCCTCCTGTGGCTCGGCAGGCGCTGTGGTTTCCTCGGCCTCGACAGGTTTTGGTGCCTCGACGTGCTCGGGTGCCTGGACAGGCTCTTTCTTGACGGGCTCGGGTGCAGGTTCCTGAGCGGTGACGGGCATGGCGGGTTGCTCTGCCACTTCGATCACAGGAACGCCTGGCGATGACTCGTTTTCAATGAGTTGTGCCTCGTCGTGCAGCTGGTTTACTGCCTCCTTGAGGCGGTCGATGACAAGCTGTGGCACCTCTTGCTGGTGGCGTTGCATCACCAGCAGGAGTCCCTCTATCTCATAGACGTGAGTGAGCAATGTGTCAACGTTATTCTTCATAGCAAAAACTGTTTCAACTTGCAAACATATAAAAAATAATTAATATCGTGCACGAAAATCGCGAAAAATTTTTCAACGCTCAGGGTCAAAAATGTTGATTAGAAGCAAGTCAATCATGTTTTTGAGGTTGGGACGGCTGCCATGCCAGTTGTTGACGAGCACGGCCCACGCATATTGTGGCTCGTCGGCAGGGTAGTAGCCCACATAGCACTGAACATCGCGCATCGAGCCCGATTTCACGGCAATGTGGGTGCTCAGCGACGATTCTCTCATCCAGTCGCCAATCTTGGCATTCACGCCCAGGCGTGGCATGAGGTCGACCAGTCGCAGTTGCTTGGTGCCAAAACGGCGGTCGGCCATGTAGGTGAGCATGTCGGCAAAGAAGCGCACTGGCGCCTTGTTGTTACGTGCCAGGCCGCTGCCGTCGTACTGGAACTTGCCGCTTGCGTCAACGCCTCGTGCGTTGAAGAGGCTGTCGATAACGGCAACCCCCTCGCTGTCGATGGGCTCGCGGTGGCTGTTGGCGGCGATGGCGCGAAGCAGTGCCTCGGTAAACATGTTGTCGCTGCGCTCAAGCAGCGAGGTGATGATGTCGGTCATCACGGGCGACTTGTGGGTGAGCAGCAGCCAGCGCTGGTTACCCTTGCCCTTGTTGCCGCCAGCGAGTTTGATGTTCTCACGGGCAAGGGAGTGGGCGAGGCTGTCGATGAGCAGTGCCTCGGGGGTGGGATTGGAAACGTCGAAGATGTAGGTGGTATCGGCAGCAGTGCCTGTGAGCACAATGGCGGGATGGGCATACTCAAGGAGCACTCCCACGTCGTCTTTGTAGCCGGGTCGCATGCGGTTAACAATATCCACGCCAGGCACGTTAGGCTCAAAGTGAGCGTTCCTTATAGTGCCGTCGCCACTGCCGTCAAAGACGAGGCGCATGCGGTTGTCGCAGTAGTTGAGGGCGTGCACGCCCATGCCAAAGTCCCATGCGAGGTCGTCGGCACACCAGTCGCCATTGTAGGCGGGGTAGTAGTAGCGCGACTGGTCAACACGCACCTTGCCAGCAATCTCCTTGATGCCTTGCTTCTTGAGGAACTCCACAATCTCGTTCACGATGTCGAGGTTGTCCTTGAAGTATACCGAGCCCAGAGTGGGGTCGCCCACGCCCTCGATGACGATGTCGCCGTTGAGGGTGCTGCCCTGGATCTCTCCCTCGAGATAAACGGGGGTGTTGAAGGTGTAGTCGGCACCCAGCAACTCGAGTGCCGCGCTCGAGGTCACGGTTTTCATGGTCGAGGCAGTGATGCACGCCATGTTCTCGTTGCGTGAGCCCAGTGTCTTGCCGCTCTTCACGTCGACCACTATCACTCCCAGCGAACCGGCTCTTCACGTCGACCACTATCACTCCCAGCGAACCGTGACGCATGAGCGAGTCGTCGACAAAGCGGTCGATTGCCTTCTGAGTGCGTTGTGGGGTTATGTCTCTCGCTTGCAGCATGGTGCACATGACACCCGCCAGCAGCATTGTAGCAAATAATCTTAGTTTCATATAGTTATCAGTTGTCAGTTATCAGTTGTCAGTTTTCGGTTGTCAGTTTTCAGTTGTCAGTAGTCAGTAGTCAGTTGAGCAGTTGAGTAGTTTCCGATCCCCAATCCTCGATTCTCGACCCCCGCGCCGCAGGCGCAACTTAACACTTAACACTTAAAAGCCTATTCCCATTCCAGCAGGTTGGCGGCGAAGCCGTCGGCTAGGTTTACCAGTGAGCATAATGGGTGCTCGTCGCGGGCGGTGTTGATGCACTTGTTCAGCTCAACGCTTTGCATGGGCAGGTCCCATGCCGCCATGTGCCAGCGAATGGCAAGTAGCTCA
>ONIY01000028.1 GCA_900318065.1 uncultured Prevotellaceae bacterium | reverse complement strand
TACCGATTTTGAGGTATTATCTGATACCACTGAAGACATTACAAGTAAATAATCACTTCATTCTGTCCTCAAAGGGACGTTCTTTTGAGGACAGAATGATTAGCTGCATTTTTTATTCATTTACATCGCAAAAAAACAGTGATTTCAACTACTGATTCACAAAATTATATTTGACATGGCTTTTGAATTAAGACAAGATAGTGACGGTGGCTACCGTATGTTCCCTAAAGAAACAGGATGTGGATGTAGTTGTAGTACAATTATTGTCATCTTTATTCTTTTATGCATCGTTGGTATGTGTAACGATAGTAAATCGACTACATCTAATTCCAATGAGCCCAAGCAATTTAATGAAAGTGTAAAGTCTGAAACTGAAGATAATGTTGAAGAGGCAGAAGATATGACACCATCGCCACCCATTAATTGGGAAGATTACTATAACAACCACGAAACTGACAACGATGAGCAGACTCATACAGTAACGAATGACAATGTGAGTAGGCAACAGGACGTTATCGTTGAGGATGTTAATAATAACTCCAATCATTATCAGCCAGATAATCCACGTGATAATGATAGAGTACAACAAGAGCCAGAAGATGTAGATGAGAATATTAATCAGTATAATACTAACAATAATCAAGATAATAATAACATTGGAACATCTGCCGAGAGCCAAATCTCACATCAGTCAGCCATTTCTAAAGGCGAAAAGAAAGAAAAAGCCTTATTTAGCACTGACGATATCGTTTCTACCAAGCAAGTAGGCAACTACAAGGAGTTTCTGCTCAAGGACGGACGCATAGTGCGCTACGACAGAACTACTGGCAAGAATACCATCATCCAGCGGGTTGATAGAAAAACAACAACAAAAACGTACTTCGAAGATGAAATTTATTCCGATCAATAAGTTATTTATCTTCTTTATTGAGTTACCTAATTCATAAAAACAATGAGAACAAACAAGTTTCACATTAAAGTGAACAAAGAAACTTGATTATAGAAATAACCAATTATAAAATAGTTACTACTAAAATGTCGTTTGCCAAGGCAGTAAAAAACTTTTATTCTAAGTATTTTGACTTTAAGAGTCGTGCACGCCGCAGTGAATTCTGGTGGGCACAATTGTATATAGCCATTGCTATAAATGTTTTTTTAAATGCTATTCTCTTCATTCCTGAAGTGTCAGAATTCTTTGATACAGTCATTATTATTTGTATATTTTTATATATAATATTTTTAATACTGATACCATGTTTGTCATTAACCATTCGCCGACTACATGATATAGGCAAAAGCGGCTGGTACATATTATTGTTTTTAATTCCAATAATAGGAGAAATTATCGTTCTCGTTTTTTGTCTCATGGATTCTACCAAAGGGAAAAATGATTGGGGAGTATCTCCTAAATATTCTGTTCTTGATACATCCCCCGACAGGATTTCTAAAAAAATTAATACATGGTCATATATATGGCCGTTCTTATTGCTGGTAGCTTCGTTATTTATAACAATAATGTTGTTTTTGGAAGATAAACGTTCGAATGATGATTTAGTATTCTACTTAAAACCTCAACTTGTCATAGATGCTGATAGAATATATGATGAATTCATGTACAGTCAAGATCCTATTGACGTAGCGAGGGATTCAACATATGTCAAACTCAAGAGATATATCAATAGCAAGATTGGCACAGATTTTAATATTAGTGAACTTGATTTTAGTTTTGTTCGTTATTCCTTATCCTTCGGCGAAATTGATGATGCTATATTCAAAGTGGATGATAGTCGATTTGAGCATGAACTATATGTAATAGGGAAGGTTGATGCACGTCGTGTGATACTGGACGAGAGACGCAAGTATCGCTTGAGTGGAACATTCCAGGAAGAAGATGTTTTCAATATTTCTGCTCCATCTGTTGGAGTAGTAGGTAGAGGTGGCTGTCTGAGCTTTGGATTACTCCGTTTTGGACAATTGGAAGTGTATGAAAATGATAATTACCCAGACGAAGAAAAATACTCAGGCAGAATAGCCGTGGATGGTGGCGATATAACAGATTTGGAGCTTCGTCGTATACGTAGATGTGACGGATCTTAAGACTCGTCTTGTGCGGCGAGGTAAATCAAAGTATAGTTTATAACTTATTCGCTTTGGAATGCTTCGGTTTGAACCATTGGAGGTCAATGAAACAGACAATCCTATTGGCGAATTGCCTCCAATAAATTTTTGATTCAGTTGATGTTTATATCTAACGTAAAAATTATATCTCATGAGAAAAATATCTTTAATGCTTTTTATAGCACTTGCTGTTATGTTTACAGCATGTAAAAAAAACGAGACTACTGTTGATGTACCTTTCAAATACACTCACATCGATTCTCTCATAATGAATGCAAATCAGGGAGATGCTGATGCGCAAGTGGAACTTGCTATGTGTTTCGATACTGGTAAAGGTGTGAAACAAAACAAATACGACGCACTTGGGTGGTATAAGGAAGCATCAGAACAAGGTAGCAAAGAAGCTATAGAATTCCTTAACGGCTTCTACAAGAACGCGCGCATTGCCGCTGATAAAGGTGATAAGGAAGCACAACGCAACATGGGAAGTTGCTATGCTAATGGTTATGGTGTGGAAAAAGATACCATTGAGGCTATGAATTGGTTTCGCAAGGCAGCAGAGCAAGGGCATGCTGAGGCGCAGAGAGTATTGGGAGCTTGTTATGTGACAGGCTATGGTGTGGAAAAAGATACCATTGAGGCTATGAATTGGTTTCGTAAGGCAGCAGACCAAGGAGATGCCAATGCCCAAAACTACATAGGCGCGTGCTATGCTGTAGGAAATGTTGTGAAACTGGACTATGCTGAAGCTGCTAAATGGTACCGCAAAGCAGCAGATCAAGGTTATGCCGATGCGCAAAACAGACTGGGCAGGTGCTATGAAAATGGAAATGGTGTGAAACTGGACTATGCTGAAGCTGCTAAATGGTACCGCAAAGCAGCAGATCAAGGTTATGCCGATGCGCAAAACAACCTGGGCTGGTGCTATGCTAAAGGAAATGGTGTGAAGCAGGACTATGCTGAGGCTGCTAAATGGTTCCGCAAAGCGGCAGATCAAGGAAATGCCTATGCACAATACAATCTGGGCAGGTGCTATGGTAATGGAAATGGTGTGAAGCAGGACTATGCTGAGGCGGCTAAATGGTTCCGTAAGGCCGCAGAACAAGGTCATGCCGATGCGCAAAACAACCTGGGCTTGTGCTATGCTAAAGGAAATGGTGTGAAGCAGGACTATGCTGAGGCTGCTAAATGGTACCGCAAAGCGGCAGAACAAGAAAATGGCACTGCACAGGTAAAATTGGGGTTATGTTATGCCACTGGCAAAGGAGTAGAACAGAATTGGAGTGCATCAGCAAAGTTTATATTGACAGGTCATGTAGATGATTTTGAATTATTGGGGCGTGCAATTATTTTGGTTGCCATTTTGAGCATTTTGTTAATTGTTGTAATTTTAGGCAATTACGAGGAATATAAAGAAGAAGGTTTAAATAAATCACAATCCATTCTTTTGCTATTGATTAACTTTTTGCTTCAATATTTGCCTCTTACATTTATGGCTGTTCTTTTAGCAATTTTCATTATCTATGGTATTCCTTTTTTGGATTATGTTGATATTATAAGATGTGCTTGTATTCCAGTAGCAATAGCTTTAATCGGTTCTTTCATTACATCGTTTCTGACAGAAATGTTGAAAAAATCACAAAAAAACAATTCAATTTCATCAGAAAGTGAGAATGAAACATTTAAAGACAGGTTATTGTCTGGCCTAGCTTGTGCCCTAGGTGAAGTCTCTTTTTATGCTTTATTTTCGTTGGCCATTCTCGTCGGATTTTCTTACTATTGGTTCATAACAAAGGCCTTAGGCAATGAGCCATTATCCTCTGCTACTATTTATGCGCTGTTGATATTTCTTGTAGCATTATTATTGGGAATGTTTGTCTGTCCTATGCTTAGTCGTCTTGTGTGGGGATGGCGCAACACCAGTTCACGTATGGATTGGAAGAAGATTGTGCTTTATACTTACTGTAACAAACCTCTCAAAAAAAACCAATTTATAAAAGGGGTGACATTACCATTCTTTGTTGTGGGACTCCTGCCATTACTGATTTCTCCGTTTGTAAACAGCATTGGCATGTGCCTATTCGGCATTCTTTTATCAACCCTCACTGCATTTAACTTTATCACTATTTTGGAACTCCGCAAAGAACCTAGCGACTGCATGATTCAGGAAATCAAAGGCCGAAATGTCTATTTTGTTATTGATGAAGACCAGCCAGCCGACAATGAATGATTAAAGCTAAATGGTGTCCTCAAAGGGACTTAGCTTTTGAGGACATTGAGGACACATTTACATCGCAAAAGCAGTGATTTCAACTGCTGATTTATAAAAAACAATAATTTGGTATGAATTTCGAATTAAGGCAGGATAGTGACGGTGGCTACCGTATGTTCCCAAAAAAACCAGGATGTATAAAATTAATATTGGCCTTTTTCTTCCCACCACTTGCAGTAGTTGACAAGGGTTGCGGGTCATTTCTCATCACTTTACTTCTCACCTGTTGCGGATGGATACCAGGTGTGATTGCCGCACTTATCATCCTCACAAAAGAATAATGGTAGAGACACCTCCAGGCTTCGACAGAGTTTGAAGACTGGCTTTGCGTCATCAAGGGACTAGTTCTTTTGAAGACACTTCTTTTTACAGCTATATATCAACTTCATACTGATAACTAATTCAAAAAACAATGAGAGCAAATATTTTTAATATAATGAGAAGTAAACATTATATAAGTTTTCCAGCATTGCTCATAAGTTTTTTCCTGATTACTATAGCACATGTTTTTAACAGTTGTTCCTCTGGTGGTTCAGATAGGGATAACAAAGATTTTCATATTCCAGATATTATATTTGATACCAAACCAAATATTGAGGGTGAGTGGCATCGTGTAACAACTCAAGATAATAGTGCATTATTAAGAAAACTATCAGTTGAAGATGGAGACGACACTTTTTATGGAGAAGCAAAAGGTGAAGAAACTTATACCTTTAATGATGATGGCACTTATTCATTATATTGTGAGGCTATGGTGGATGCAAGAGGTTTCTTGAAAACAAACGACGCGTTTATTGATTTAGTATTTATATCCAAACCCATGGAGATGACATTCTCGGCAAATTTTAACATAACAGGAACCTATACTTACGACACCGAAGCTGAGACCTTATTGTTAACTCAATCTGAACTCGAAATAATCTTTGTAGAATTTAATTGCAACTATGGGTTCGTTAATTCCTTAATGAAGGAAAGTGTTGAGAATATGCTAGAGAAACAATTAATAAATCTTCTCCCTAATAACAAAACCAATGACTACGAAATAAACGTTTGCACCGAGAAGCAGTTGGTGCTCCAAGATGACGAAGAGATTGCAAAATATGTGCGAGTCACTTATTAATCTCTCCCTTTTTGTCGGACACTGATTATTCATAAACATTTTGGTATTTTCGGATATTTTGCCCAAAAAGATTTTGGTAAATTTTGTTTTCACGGTTTAATCACCGTTATTTCTGAACTCAAATGTGCCACATTGGTGGCTGTGGCGGTGTTGTTGTTTTGCGGTGTAATGTGCGGTGTAATGCGACCAGTAAATGGTGGGTAAATGCTGTCGATAGCTGTCTGTATTGCTGCCTGCAATTTGGAAAAATCAATTTCTTGGCGCAATTATTTTGAATTTTTCTCAACATGTAGTAATTTTGCACGTTTAATATGGGACGAATACTTGCTATTGACTATGGTCGCAAGCGCTGTGGCATCGCTGTGACCGACCCGCTGAAAATAATTGCCAACGGCCTGCAGACGGTGCCCACTCATCAGCTCATGGACTTCTTGAAGGACTACATGAGCCGCGAGGAGGTGGAGCTCATTGTCATGGGCATGCCCACCCAGCTCAACGGCGAGCCCAGCGAGAGCATGCGCTACATCACGCCTTTCCTTAACCGCCTCAAGAAGGAAATGCCTAGTGTGCCTGTGGAGATGGTCGACGAGCGGTTCACCTCAACGATAGCCCACCAGGCGATGATTGACGGTGGCATGAAGAAGAGCGACCGCCGCGACAAGGCTCGCGTCGACACCATAGCGGCAAGCATCATCCTTAACGATTATCTACAAAGCAAACAATTCAACAATTCATTATGATTCTACCAGTTTATATCTACGGTCAACCCGTGCTGCGCAAGGTGGCAGAGCCCATCAACAAGGACTATCCAGGTCTTGACGAACTCATCCAGAACATGAAGGACACCATGTACGACAGCGACGGCATTGGCATCGCTGCTCCACAAGTGGGCGTGAGCGCCAGGGTGGTATACATCGATGTGGATGCCCTGAGCGAGAAGTTCCCCGAGCTCAAGGACAAGCGCATGGTGCTCATCAACCCCAAGATTACCGTCGATGAGACAAGCCCCACCGAGACGCGTGAGGAAGGCTGCCTGAGTGTGCCCGGCATTCATGAGAATGTGACTCGCCACACCAAGATCCACATCCATTACTTCGACGAGAACTGGCAAGAGCATGACGAGGATATCGACACCTATCTGGCGCGCGTCATCCAGCATGAGTGCGACCACCTGGAGGGACATGTGTTCATCGATCACATCTCGGCAATACGCAAGCAGATGATTCGCAACAAACTCAACAACATGATAAAGGGCAAAGTAGACTGCGACTACCGCGTCAAAGTCTATAAGCCCGCTAGAAGGCGGTAAGAAGCTAAGTGTTAAGAGCTAAGTGTTAAGAGTTAAGTGTTAAGAGTTAAGTGTTAAGTTGCGCCTGCGGCGCTTTGAGAAACTAGAACAACTAGAACATCTAGAAAAAACTACTCAACTACTTTACAGCTCAACTGAAAACTGACTACTGACTACTGATAACTGACTACTGATAACTAAAATATTACTTATGAGACTAATAATTGAACCTAACTACGAGCAAGTGTCGGCATGGGCTGCTGCCTATGTGGCTTCGCGCATCAATGCCGCTAACCCCACTGCCGAGAAACCTTTTGTGCTTGGATGTCCCACCGGTAGCTCGCCTCTGGGCATGTACCGCAAGCTCATCGAGCTCAACAAGGCTGGCAAAGTGTCGTTCCAAAACGTTGTCACCTTCAACATGGACGAGTATGTGGGACTTCCCGAGGAGCACCCCGAGAGCTATCACAGCTTCATGTGGAACAACTTCTTCTCGCACATCGACATCAAGAAGGAGAACGTGAATATCCTCAACGGCAATGCCAAGGACCTGGAGAAAGAGTGCGCCGACTATGAGGCACGCATTCAGGCTGCTGGAGGCATCGACCTCTTCATGGGTGGCGTGGGTCCCGACGGACACATCGCTTTCAACGAGCCTGGCTCGTCGCTCACATCGCTCACTCGCATGAAGACGCTCACACAAGACACCATCATTGCCAACAGCCGTTTCTTTGACGACGACGTGAACAAGGTGCCCAAGACTGCTCTCACCGTGGGAGTGGGTACCGTGATGGCTGCGCGCAGCGTGATGATTATCGTCAACGGCTACAAGAAGGCGCGTGCCCTGCAGCAGGCTGTGGAGGGTGGCGTGTCGCACATGTGCACCCTGAGCGCTCTGCAGATGCACCGCAAGGCAATCATCGTGTGCGACGAGGATGCCACAATGGAACTCAAGGTGGCCACCTATCGCTACTTCAAGGACATCGAGAGTCAGCACCTCGACCCAACAACAATGCTCAAGTAATCAAGCGATTAAAAACGACTAATAACGAATTGTGCAACAGTTGGAAACCATCTGTTGCACAATTGTTATTTTCTAAGCGCGACGATTGTCTATAATCGTTTTTAATCGTCAGGAAATAACTCATCGGCGGCCTTTGCGGGGATTGCGGCCGCGCTTCGACGTCTTGCCGCCCTTGGCCGCTTTGCCGCGAGTGGCCTCGCGGCGGGTGCTGTTGCCACGCTGACCACGCTTCTGGCGGCGCGAGGCACGTCCACCCTCATACTCGGCGCGCAGGCGGTCGGTAGCCGTCTCGCGCGACATCTGCGAGGCGTAGGTGATGGGCGCCTTGTCGATGCGGTGGGTACCGGCAGGATTGTCCTTGTCGACGAGCACAAAGTCGAGCTGCTTCTTCACCAGGTCGGCGCGCGCCACTTGAATGGTGACACTGTCGCCCAGCTGGTATCTCTTGCCACGGCGACGGCCCCTGATCATGTAGTTCTTCTCGTCATACTCGTAGAAGTCGTCGTCGAGGTCGCGCACGGCTATCATGCCCTCGCAGTGGGTCTCGTTGAGCTCTACATAGACACCCCACTCGGTCACGCCCGAGATTTTGCCTTCATAAACCTCTCCCAGGCGAGCTCCCATGAATTCCACCTCCTTATACTTGATTGAGGCGCGCTCGGCATTGGCAGCGAGTTGCTCCTGGCTGCTCACGTGCTTGCAGTCTTCCTCGAGTTTCTCGGGATTGACCGAACGGGCGCCCTTGACTGCATACTTGTCGAGCAGGCGGTGAACCATCACGTCGGGGTAGCGGCGAATGGGTGATGTGAAGTGGGTGTAGTAGTCAAATGCCAGTCCGTAATGACCCACGTTCATGCTCGAGTACACAGCCTTGGCCTGCGACTTGATGGCGAGCAGTGAGATGAGTTCTTCCTCGGGACGGCCTTTGATGTCCTTGAGCAGTGTGTTGATGGAGCGGTTCACCTCCTTGGGAGTGCCGCTTATTTTCAATTTGTGGCCAAAGTGTGAGGCAATCTCTGCCAGGTTGTTCAGTTTCTCCTGGTCGGGCTGCTCATGGATGCGGTAGACCATCGCCTTGGCTTTCTTGCTGGGAGGCACTTTTCCAATGTGGGCAGCCACGGTGCGGTTGGCAAGGAGCATGAATTCCTCAATGAGTTGGTTGGCCTCTTTCGACACGTGCAGGTGCACAGCAGTGGGCACGCCGTTCTCGTCGATGTCGAAGTATTTCTCCTCGCGGTTAAACTCCACGGCACCCTCGTCAAAGCGCTGCTTGCGCAACTTCTGCGCCAGGTTGTGGAAGGTGAGAATCTCTTCTACAAGGTCGCCCTTGCCAGTCTCGATTATCTCCTGGGCCTCCTCATAGCAGAAGCGGCGGTCGCTATTGATCACCGTGTGGCAAATCTTGTATTTATACACCTTGGCATTGTCGTCCATCTCAAATACCACCGAGTGGCACAGCTTGTCCTCGTGAGGTCGGAGCGAGCATATGAAGTTGCACAGGCGCTCAGGCAGCATGGGCACGGTGCGGTCAACGAGGTAGACCGATGTGGCGCGTGAGTAGGCTTCCTTGTCAATCACCGAGTCGGGCTTCACATAGTGAGTGACGTCGGCAATGTGTACGCCTATCTCCCAGCGGCCATTAGGCAGTTTCTCGATTGAGAGGGCATCGTCATAGTCCTTGGCGTCGGCAGGGTCGATGGTGAATGTGGTCACGCCACGCATGTCGCGGCGGCGCGCCACCTCCTCGTCGGTGATGCCTGGCTCGAGTTTGTTGGCAACGCGCTCCACGTTCTCGGGGTAGTGGTAGGGAAGTCCAAACTCGGCAAGGATGGCATGAATCTCGGCATTGTTCTCTCCCGCCTTGCCCAGCACGTCGACCACCTCGCCAATGGGGCTGTTGCTGCCGTCGGGCCACTCGATGATGCGCACCACGGCTTTGTCGCCAGTCTTGCCGCCGGCGAGTTTGTCCAGCGGGATGAAGATGTCGGTGGCAAGGAACTTGCTGTTGGTGGCAAGATGGGCAAAATATTTCTTGATGTTGAGAGTGCCAATGAACACCTGGTCCTTGCGCTCAACAATCTTTATCACCTCGGCTTCGGGCTCAAAGCCACTGCGCGCTGCACTGATGTGAACCATCACCTTGTCGCCGTTGAGGGCGTGCATCGAGTTGCGCTCAGCAACCATGATGGGGGTGCTGTCGTCGCCCTCGAGAATGACGCTGTTCTTGCCATTGCTGCGGCGCACAAACACTCCCGCGGCAACATTGTTGCGCTGGGCTGCCTTGAACTTGCCTGGCGCTATCTCGGTGATGAATCCGTCAATCGACAGCTGCTCAAGAATCTCGACAATGAGGGCGCGCTGCTTGGGGGTCTTGGCTCCCACCTGGGCGCTCACCTGCTTGTAGTTGAAGGTTGCCTCATCTTGAGTGTTGAAGAAGTTGATTACCTTGTCGTGAAACTCTCGACGCTCTATCTTATAGGAGTTTAAACGGTCTTTCTTTGCCATAATATTTAGTGAAATGGGGTTATGATATTGCAAAAATAAAAATAATATCGCACATTGCAAAGTCTTTACGAGACAAAAATCACAATGGGCGAATAACCTTGCAGGGATTGCCGGCGGCAAGGACTCCTGCGGGAATGTCGTGGGTGACTACGCTGCCGGCTCCTATCACGGTGCCGTTGCCTATGGTCACACCTGGGCACACCGTCACGTTGCCGCCCAGCCACACGTTGTCGCCCACCACAATGGGTAGCGACCATTGCTTGCCGGCGTTGCGGCTTGGGGCGTCGAGAGGATGGCAGGGGGTGTAGAACGAGCAGTTGGGGCCAATGAACACATGGTTGCCAAAGGTCACCTTCGCCTCGTCGAGGATCACCATGTTGGTGTTGGCAAAGAAATCTTCGCCCACTTCAATGTTGAAGCCGTAGTCGCAAAAGAATGGCTGTATCACCTTCAGTCGCTCGCCTGTCTTGCCCAGAATGCGCTTGATTAGCGCGGTCTTCTCCTCGTGATGCGAGGGGCGCAGGTTGTTGTAGTCGCGGCACATCTCCTGTGTCTCTTGCAGGATTTCGAGCAGCTGGGTGTTGTCGCTGGCGTCGTAGGACTCGCCACTCATCATCTTCTCCAGCTCTTGTCGCTGTTTTTCGGTGAATTGTCTCATAGATAACTTATTTTTGACTACAAATATAGTTAAATACTTGATTTTTTGCGTATATTTGCACAAGATTTTATTAACAAACAAGATAATTATGAAGAAAATATTCTTTTTGATGGCTGTGTTGCTTGCTGCAACGGCATGTCAGGCAACCGACAGAGTGAAAACTAATGCGCCACGAGTGTATTTCACGCGCGACATCAGTCCCGAGTCTCTTGTGAAAATCTACAAGGCTCTGGGTGTGGAGGCTACAGGACGTGTGGCAGTGAAAATCTCGACAGGCGAAGGGGGCAACAACCATTACCTGAAGCCCACTCTCATTCGCAACCTGGTGGAAGAGGTGAACGGGACTATCGTGGAGTGCTGCACTGCCTATGGCGGCACACGCCAGGACGTGAAAAAGCACTGGCAAACCATCCACGAGCATGGTTTCGACTCGATATTTGCTGTCGATATCATGGATGAGTATGACGACATTAGAATTCCCGTCAAGGACCGCAAACACCTGAAATATGACATCGTGGGCGGGCATCTTGCCAACTACGATTTCATGATCAACCTTGCCCACTTCAAGGGTCATGCCATGGGTGGCTTTGGTGGTGTGTTGAAGAATGCGAGCATTGGAGTGGCATCGACTGCCGGTAAGGCTTATATCCACAGCGCTGGCAAGACCGACGACCCCGCTCTCACTTGGACTAAGGAATACATTGCCGCTGGTCCCACTCAGGACCTCTTCCTCGAGTCGATGGCTGCTGCTGCACAGGCAGTGCACAACTACATGGGTGGACGTGTGATCTATATCAACGTGATGAACAACATGAGTGTTGACTGCGACTGCGACGGCTCCCCCGACGCTCCTGCCATCAAGGACATTGGCATCGTTGCCAGCCTCGACCCTGTGGCTGCCGACCAGGCTTGCCTCGACATGGTGTTCAACTATGAAGCCAGCCCCGGCGACGACAACAAGCCGCTCATTGAGCGCATCAACCGCCAGCACGGAACCTATATCACCGACTATGCACAGAGCATAGGACTTGGCTCCAAGGAGTATATCCTGCTCTATATCGACAATTGATAGACAGGAAAAATCCCACAAAAAAACGCTAGCAAACAACTGTTTGCTAGCGTTTTTTTCATGACAGAGGTCTATTTCGTGTAGAAGTCAATTACGTGTTCTATCGCCCTTGTGCACACGGGGCAGAACACGGGAATTTTCAAGGTCTTCATCATGCAGTTGGGGGTGGGGCGGTACACGCCCTTGAGCACGCAGCCTGCGCCCTCATAGAGGCCTATGGTCTGGGTGTCGTAGTTCTTTTCGTCGGCAGTGCCGATGGCGATTTTCTTGCCTGGCATCAGGTCTCTCCACTTGGAGTCGAAATTGGTAAGGGTGGTGATGTTTGGCGCCCATGGCTCCACGTCGAGAGGGAAGTCGTTGGGCTCTTCGCCTTCGTAGGCATACTCGTCGGCAAGGCCAGCAAACGAGTGCCCAAACTCATGCACCAGCACCTCGATGAAGAGCCTGTGCTTGGTCATGAGCAGGTTAAGGGTGTTGTAGATGCCACCGCCGCCATAGCGGTCGGTGTTGAC
Source organism: uncultured Prevotellaceae bacterium (assembly GCA_900318065.1). Lineage (GTDB taxonomy): Bacteria > Bacteroidota > Bacteroidia > Bacteroidales > Muribaculaceae > Sodaliphilus. The sequence continues at coordinate 16,882 of ONIY01000028.1, read as the reverse complement.
CATCACGATAATGTGCTCGTAGGGCGTGCCGGCAAGTGCGTCGTGCATCTGCTTGATGCGCAGCGTGGTGAGGTAGCGAGCCATCCCAAAGGTGTCGAAGCTCGACCCCATGGCGGTGTTGTGCCACACTCCCTCGCTGGGGATTGAGGGCCCGCTGTCGCGCGATGGCGTGAGCACCGCAATCACGCGGAAGCGGTCACGCAACTTCTTGTAGGGTTCGAAACCAAAGAGCCCCTCCACACCTTTCTTGCAGTCATTGAGGTAGTCTTGCATCTGCTCAGCAGTGTATCCCTCGGCGACGAAGGCTATGTTGATGGCCTTGTCCTTGCGTGCGGGCTCATTAAGAATCACATATTCAGGCACGTCGCGCTCGCCCTTGCGCACGATGGTGCAGTCGGTGGGGTAGACCTTGTGCTCGAGGCTTGCGCGCACCTGGTGGCGATGGTTGTAGAGGTTGACGGTAACAACCACCGAGTCGCGGGGCATGGGCAGCAGTTCCACGCACTCAAAGGCCTTGGGCGCTAGTTTGGCGTCATCGAGGTCGAGCCATTCCTGGAACAAGGTGCTGAAGGTGTGCTGGTAGATTTCCTCGCCGGTGCTCGCCAGGCGCATCGAGATGGTGGCGTCGCCATGCATGGGAATCTGGGTGAGGTGCTGGCGCTTACCGTGCCATCCTGGCATGCGGCTCATGCCGTCGAGCGAGATGGCTTGGCTCTCGACGTTGCCACTCAAGATATAATCGATTCTCAACGTGGAGTCGACAAAGTGCTTGTTGAAATCTTTATCAATGCATAATGCATAATGACCAATGCACAATGCCAAAAGCACGGTTGATAGTAATCTCTTCATTGAAAAGGAATTATAAAAATAAAACTTATTACTTATCACTTATCACTTATCACTTAACCCTTAAAACTTAAAACTTAACACTTAACACTTATCCCTTATCATCACTTGCTCTTGAGCTTGATTGTGCGGTTCAGGTAGCCTTTCTTGCCTTTCACGCGCAGGGTGATGTCGCCAGGGGTGGTGCTGGCTTGTACCACCACAACGAGCTGGCCGTGGAAGAGTTTCATCTGGGGCTTGGTCATCACCTGTAGCGAGGTGGCGTCGCCGTTGCACACGCCACGGAAGCTGCCAGCGCCTTCAACGGCAAACTGCAGGTCATCGTCGGCATCGGGCAGCAGTGTGCCGTTCTTGTCGATAAGGCTCACGGTGATGAATGCCAGGTCGTTGCCGTCGGCGTTGAGAGTGCTGCGGTCGGCATCGAGTTGCAGGCGGTGAGGCTTGCCAGCGGTCTTCACGGTCTTCTCGCCAGCCTTGTTGCCGTTTTCGTCATATACCACCACCTTTATCTCTCCAGGCTCATACACCACGTCGCGCCAGCGCAGGCGGTAGCGGTCGAGATGCGACGTTGGGTCCTTGCTTATCTTGCCCTGGCTCTTGCCGTTGACAAAGAGCTCGGCAGTGGGGTAGTCGGTGTAGCAGTACACTGGTGTCACCTTGCCCACGCGGTCGGGCCATGTCCAGTGTGGCAGCAGGTGGATGGTGTGGCTGGTCTTGTTCCAGTGGCTGCGGTACAGGTAGTAGCGGTCCTTGGGAATACCAGCCAGGTCAACAATGCCATAGTAGCTGCTGCGTGAGGGCCAGTAGGCGTCGTAGGGCGATGGCTCACCCAGGTAGTCAAATCCTGTCCACACAAACTCACCCAGAGTCCAGTCGAAGTCGTCTTGCAGGCGCCAGTCGTCGTCGGGGAGGTTGCTCCACCAGGGATGCTCAAGGTCATAACTGCTGCACTGGCCATTGTCGTAGGCGATGCCCACTGCAATGGTGTCGGGGAAGACATACTCTCCACGGCTGCTCACCGTCGATGCCGTCTCACTGCCCAGGACAAATCCCTGTGGCAGCTGTTTCACGCAGTCCTCATAGCGATGCACGCGGTAGTTGAATCCTGGCACGTCGGCCTGCTGGGCAAAGCCGCACTTGATGTCGGCATCGGGGTTGTCCATGCCACAGGTCACCATGCGGGTGGGGTCAAGGCGATGGCACCACTTCACGAGTGCGGCATATCGCTCGGCGCCTTCTTCTTTCCATTGCTCGGGAATCTCGTTGCCCACGCTCCACAGCACAATGCTGGGGTGGTTGCGGTGGTTCATGATGAGGTTGTACACGTCTTTCTTCCACCACTCGTCCCAGAAGCGGTTATAGCCGTTTTTCACCTTGGGGTCTTTCCAGCAGTCGAAACTCTCGGCCATTACCATGAGTCCCAGGCTGTCGCACAGTTCCATCTGCCATGTCGAGGGCATGTTGTGCGAGGTGCGGATGGCATCGGCACCCATGTTTTTCATTATCTTGAGTTGGCGGGCAAGAGCGGCTTTGTTCAGAGCCGCTCCCAGCGGGCCCAAGTCGTGGTGCAGACACACTCCCTTGAACTTGCGGGTCACGCCATTGAGCTGGAACCCATGCTCTTTGCTGAACGCCACGGTGCGCACGCCCAGGTTGTCGGTGCGGCGGTCCATGACCTCGCCGTCAATCTCTACAGTATAGTTCACTTTATATAAATAAGGTGTCTCGGGCGACCACAAGTGGGCGTGAGCAAGCCTGAACTCCATGCGGCAGTTGCCATCGGCAGCGATGTTGCGTTGTGTCTCGGCAACGATTTTACCATTGCGGTCGGTGATGTTCATGGTGATAACGGGTTTGTCGCCTATCACGCAACCGTTAAGCTTGGTGTCGACAGCCACCACGGCAGTGTCGTTCTCGATTTTGAGGGTGCGAATGTTGGTGCCCCAAGTGTCGAAGGCCACGCGCCCGCTGGCAATGAGTTTCACGGGGCGGTAGAGGCCAGCACCAGGATACCAGCGGCTGCTCTCCTCAAGGTTCTTGAGATGAACCTCGAGATTGCCCGCGAAGTCATTGTTGTGGATGTAAGGCGTGAGGTCAACGCGGAAGGCGTTGTAGCCGTAGCACCAGCGACCCACTTCCTTGCCGTCGAGGTAGACGATGGGCTCGCTCATGGCGCCGTCAAAGAGCAGTTCGGCACGCTCGGTACCTGCTGGCAGCACCAGCTGGGTCTTATAGTATCCCTCGCCTATCCAGGGCAGCGCACCCGAGCGGCCACTGTGCTCGGTGGCGGTTTCCTCGCCATTCTCCTTGATGGCTACCACTTGCAGGTCCCATTTCTTGTCAAATGGTCCACTGATTGCCCAGTCGTGGGGAATTGTCACGTTTTGCCACTGCAAGTTGTCGCGGCTGAACTGCCATTGATTAAGGTCGATAACTTGGGTCACATTAGCATTAGCACTAAGCGCCATAGCAGTTGCTGCTAGTAATAGTAGATGTCGTAGTTTCATGCTTTATGTTTTTTTTATTTGATTGCAAAGGTAATAAAAAGTTGGCATTCATCACTTATCGCAGGTGAGAAATAGGATATTTTCTCAACATTTCACACTTTGCAACCAGGTTGCAGGAACTTTGTCCTAACTTTGCCGCCAAGAAAAAACAATACTACTATGGCACATAATCATCATTCACATTGCGACTGCTGCTCTCACGAGCATCATCATGGTCATGAGCATGACCATGAGCATGGTCACGAGCACCATCACGAGCATGGAAGCTTGAAGAAGTCGTTAATCCTTATCGCTGTCACAGCAGTGCTGCTGGCAGTGGCGGTTTTTATTGAGAAAACATGCAACTTGCCCACTTGGCAACTGCTGCTCATCTATCTTGTCCCTTACCTTCTCATTGGCCACGAGACACTCAAGGAGGCGGTCGAGGGGCTTGCTCATGGCGATGCCTTCAACGAGCATTTCCTCATGGCGATAGCCACCATTGGAGCGTTGTGCATCGGTTTCCTGCCGGGTGCCGAGACGCAGTTCCCCGAGGCGGTGTTTGTGATGCTGTTCTTCCAGGTGGGCGAACTCTTTGAGGGCTATGCCGAGGGCAAGAGCCGCGAGAGTATTGCTCATCTCATGGACATCCGTCCCGACACTGCCACTGTAGAGCGCGACGGCAAGTTGGTAACGGTGAGCCCTGGTCAGGTAGAGGTGGGAGAGACCATCGTCGTTAGTCCTGGCGAGAAAGTGCCACTCGACGGCGTGGTGGTAGAAGGCTCTACCGCTCTCAACACTGTGGCACTCACTGGCGAGAGTCTGCCGCGCGATGCTGGCGAGGGCGACGAGGTGATTTCGGGTTGCGTCAACCTGTCGGGAGTGATAAAGGTGCGCACCACCAAGAGTTTTGGCGAGAGCACGGTGTCGAAGATTATCGACCTGGTGGAGCACTCGAGCGACAAGAAGTCGAAGACCGAGGCGTTCATCAGGCGCTTTGCACGCATCTACACTCCCATCGTTGTGATTGCGGCAGTGCTGCTGGCGGTGGTGCCCACTTGCCTGGGCGCAGAGTTCCACACCTGGCTTTATCGTGCCTTGATGTTCCTTATCGTGTCATGTCCCTGTGCACTGGTAATCAGTGTGCCGCTGGCATTCTTTGGCGGAATAGGCGGCGCGTCACGCCAGGGTATTCTCATCAAGGGCGCCAGTTACATGGATGTGCTGGCACAGGTGGGCACCGTGGTCTTCGACAAGACGGGAACTCTGACTCATGGGCAGTTTGAGGTCTCGGCGGTGCACCCAAGCATCTGCGACGAGCACCAACTGCTGCATCTGGCAGCACATGTGGAGCATTTCTCGTCTCATCCCATAGGAATTGCTCTGCGTGACGCTTTTCCCGACGAGGCCACCGACGGTTGCTCGGTCACCAGCGTTGAGGAGATTGCCGGTCAGGGGGTGCGCGCTACGGTAGAGGGCAAGGTGGTGTGCGTGGGAAACACGCGCATGATGGATGCCGTTGGGGCGCAATGGAAGGATTGCCCCCACGTGGGCACGATTATTCATGTGGCTATCGATGGCGATTATGCAGGACACATCGTCATTAACGACAAGATAAAGGAAGAGAGTGAACAGGCGATTGCCAGTCTCATGGCGGCAGGCGTGGAGCGCATTGTGATGCTCACCGGCGACCGCGACGAGGTGGCGCAGGATGTGGCCGTTAAACTGGGAATAGGGGAGTACTATTCGCAACTCTTGCCTGCCCAGAAGGTGGAGCATGTGGAGCGATTGCTCAACGAGAAGGCACAAGGCAAGGCGCTCGCCTTTGTGGGCGACGGCATCAACGACGCGCCGGTGCTGGCGCGTGCCGATGTGGGTATTGCAATGGGTGCACTGGGTAGCGATGCGGCTATTGAGGCTGCCGACGTGGTGCTCATGGACGACAAGCCCACCAAGATTGCCCGTGCCATTGCCGTTGCGCGGCGCACTCTGGGCATCGCCCGGCAGAATGTGTGGTTTGCCATTGCTGTGAAACTGGCAGTGCTGGTTCTCGCCACGCTTGGCATCGCCACAATGTGGATGGCGGTATTTGCCGACGTGGGTGTCACTGTGCTCGCTGTCCTCAACTCGATGCGGGCGCTAAACAAGTGAGACCAGTTCTCTCATGTCGTCAATCAGGAATGTGGGCTTGCTCTCTTGGAGTTGTTCTCTCGACGAGTTCCCATAGGTAACAGCGCAGGTCTCGGTACCTGCGTTTTTGCCCATGGCAATGTCGACTGGCATGTCGCCCACCATGAGCGACTCGCTGGCGCCAACGTGCATCGCCCTTAAAATCGTGAGCACCGCCTCGGGGTGGGGCTTGGCATGGTCCACATTGTCGACTCCCACCACCATCGCAAAATGCTGCTCAACGCCCATCATCTCAAGCAACTCGACAAGCGATCCATGACCGCGCGACGATGCCACGCTCATTGTCGTGCCGCGCTGGCTCAGTGCCTCAAGTGCCTCTTTCACGCCAGGAAAAAGTGATGGCGTGAGCCTGGTCTTGTTGATGTCGAAGATGTCGCAGTAGGTGCTGGCGCAGTCGAGCGATTCCATCTCGCTCATGCCAGGATAGATGTGCAGGAAGCACTCGTTGAGGGGCAACCCTATCACTTGCTTTATCTCCTGTGGAGTGGCAACGCGAAGCTGTCGCTCGCGCATCGTTGCCTGCATTGTGGCGATGATGATGCGCGAGGTGTCGGCAATGGTGCCGTCAAAGTCAAATACTATGTGCCTGAATTTGCTCATCTCGAAGTGCAAAATTACTATAAAATCTTTGATAAAGCGATGGACTAGCAAAAAAATGCGTATCTTTGTAGGTTAAAATCACAAGAAAATGAAGACCTATAACCTTTTTGCTTTACTATTAGTGCTCACCCTGTTCTCAGCATGCAAGGGTGTGGTGGCTGATTATAAGGAAGATAAAACAGCCGACTCGGTGATTACCGAGGCTAAACTCATATCTATTATCCACAAGTCAGGATTCACTCAAGTGGATATCACCGACCCCTGGAACAAGGGCAGGATTTTGCACACCTACATCCTGATCAATAAAGATAGTGCCATAAGCGACAAACTTCCTGAGGGAACAGTGATTCGCACACCGGTGAATAATGTGCTCGTCTACTCGTCGGTGCACTCGAGCGTGTTGCGTGAGCTGGGCTGTGGCAATGCGGTGAAAGGGGTGTGCGATGCGCAATATTTCAACGACTCGATAATCTCGGCAGGGCTTGAAGATGGCTCTATCATTGACTGCGGCAACTCGATGCAGCCCACGGTGGAGAAGGTGATTCAAATGACCCCCGACGCCATCCTTCTCTCGCCCTATCAGGATGCTACCTATGGACAAATCACCAAACTCAATGTGCCCATCGTGGAATGTGCCGACTACATGGAGTACACCCCGCTGGGACGCGCCGAGTGGATTAAGTTCTATGGCGAACTGGTGGGTAAGCCTCAACTTGCCGACAGTATTTACAACAAGGTTGTTGCTGATTACAACGCGGTGAAAGCGCAGGTCGACAGCATGAAACTCAAGCGGCCCATGGTGCTCACCGAGAACGTGATAAGCGGCATTTGGAATGTGCCTGGAGGACAAAGCTACATGGCGCAGTATATAAAGGATGCCGGTGGCGTCTATCCTTGGGCCGATGACACCAACACTGGCTCGCTCACTCTCGACTTCAATCAGGTGCTTGACAAGGCCCAGAAGGCCGACATCTGGTTGCTCAAGTCGCCTAACATCAACTCATTGATGGACTTGAAGGGCTCTTATTCACTCAACGACCAGTTTGAGGCCTACAAGAAGGGAAATGTCTATGTGTGCGACACGAGCACCAGTCATTTCTTCGATCGCTTCCCATTCCACCCCGAGGTGCTGTTGCAGGAGTATTTCAAGATTTTCCACCCCGAGGTGGGGACCGACTACCAGCTGCAATTCTTCAGGAAAATAAGTAAATAGCTCAAATTTCTAAAGTGATTATGCGTACTCAAGCTTTGAATTTCAGACGATAAACTCCCCCTCTAAGATAGAGGGGGCTGGGGGGAGTATGAAATTTATTAGAAATTCAGCCAAACAAATATTATTTGAGAAACTATAATTCATATATAATGTCTAAAGGTTCACATAGGTTTGCCTTGGTCGCTACCGCGCTTGTTGTGCTGGTGGTGGCGCTGGCGCTGGCGTGCCTGCTCTTTGGGTCGGTCGACATTGACGCGCGCTCAATATTTGGCATACTCACGGGGCATGACAGCGACAACGAGGCATGGAACATTATCGTGCTGCGCTCGCGACTGCCCATGATTGTCACCGCCATGCTGGCAGGGGCTGCCTTGAGTGTGAGCGGACTGTTGCTGCAAACCACCTTCAATAACCCGCTGGCAGGACCATCGATACTGGGTGTGTCGACTGGCGCCGGACTGGGTGTGGCAATAGTGATGCTTGCCATGGGAGGAACCATTGGCGGGGTGTTTGGAGAGACACTGGGCAGCTACATGGCAACTCTGCTGGGAGCCCTGGTGGGTGCTGGCGTGGTGCTTGTGATTCTCATCTCTTTTGCCTCTATCGTGAAGAGTTCTACAATGCTGCTCATAATTGGTATCCTGGTGAGCTATCTCGCCTCGAGTGTGATATCGCTGCTCAACTCGGTAGCAAGCGAGGAGGGCGTGCACAGCTATGTGGCTTGGGGATTTGGTAATTTCTCGGGTGTGTCGCTCGAGCAGCTGCCGGTGTTCTCGGCAATTCTTGTGCTCGCGCTGGTGGCGTCGATGCTCATGATTAAGCCACTTAACGCCTTGCTGCTGGGCACTCGATATGCCCAGAACCTGGGTGTGAACACTCACCGCACACGCAACGTGCTGCTGCTCATCACGGGTGTGCTCACTGCCGTGGTCACAGCATTTTGCGGACCCATTGGCTTTGTGGGGCTCGTGGTGCCTCACATTGCTCGCCTGGCGCTCAACACCTCGGAGCACGGCCGCCTGTTGCCGGTGACGATGCTTGCTGGCGCTGCTGTGGCACTGCTCTGCGCGCTGCTGAGTGTGACTTCTCGTCACGGCATCATCCCCATCAACGCCATCACGCCCATCATTGGCGTGCCCATTATCTTGTACATAATTATCAACCGTCGTCGCATTAACTATTTCAACTGATATGGCAATTCTTGAGACTCACAATCTGGCAGTTGGTTTTGGACAGGGCAGCAAGCGCACGGTGCTGCTGCAAGGTTTGAACCTCAGGCTCGAGCAAGGACGCATGGTGGCGCTCTTGGGACGCAATGGCGCCGGAAAGTCTACCATGCTCAAGGCTCTCACCTGCGACACGATGCCCATCAAGGGCTCGGTGGTGATTGATGGCAAGCCTTCCACAGCCATCAACAAGCGCGACCTCTCGCGGCTGGTGGCTCTGGTGGCTACCGAGCGCATTATGGGTGGAGCGTTCACCATTCGCGAACTGGTGGCGCTGGGAAGGCAGCCACACACGGGTTTCCTGGGGCGCCTCAGCCGTCACGACAATGAGATAGTTGATGCTTGCCTCGAGGCAGTGGGAATAACCCACAAAGCCGAGCAGCATGTTGCTAACCTGAGCGATGGCGAGCGCCAAAAGGCAATGGTTGCCAAGGCTCTGGCGCAAGAAACGCCCATCATTGTGCTCGATGAGCCCACGGCATTCCTCGATGTGGCAAGCCGCATCGAGACGATGAAACTGCTGCACAAGCTTGCTCGTGAGCAACACAAGGCGGTGCTCCTCTCGAGCCACGACATCTCTCAGTCGCTCTTGCTTGCCGACGAACTGTGGGTGATAACAAGCGACCGCGAGGTGATTACTGGCTCTACCGAGCAGGTGGTGATGAGTGGCGCGATGGACAAGGTGTTCAGCGACACGGCTATCATGTTCAACGGCAGTCTGTGCGACTATGAGGCTCAGCTGCCATCATCGGTCGCTGTCAAGGTTAAATGCGACGACCCTGTGCTTGAGCGATGCATGGTAAATGCTCTCTTGCGCAATGGAGTTGCTGTTGATGATGATAGCGACAAGGCGATTGAGATAAAAGCCGTCGACAACATTGTGCTGCCCAGCGGCGACGTCTTGTCGAGCGTGAGCGAGGCAGCACAACGGCTCGCTACAATTAATTAAGTGATTATACGTTATATAGATATGATTGATAAAGTAGAAGTAAAAATAGTCAACAAGAGCACTAATGCTCTGCCTCACTACAGCACCGAACAGAGTGCAGGAATGGACCTCAGGGCATGGCTCAAGGAACCGGTAACGTTGCAACCCATGGAGCGCACATTGATTCCCACTGGGATTTACATTGAGTTGCCGCCTGGCTATGAGTGCCAAATCAGGCCACGCAGCGGGCTCGCCCTCAAGCGAGGGCTCACCGTGCTAAACTCGCCCGGCACTATCGATGCCGATTACCGCGGTGAGGTGTGTGTGATACTGGCTAACCTGAGCAACGAGCCTCAAACCATCGAGAACGGTGAGCGTGTGTGCCAGATGGTGGTAGCAAAGCACTCTACTGTGCAATGGCAACTGGTGGACGCACTGGGCGACACCGAGCGTGGCGCAGGTGGCTTTGGACACACAGGGACTAAATAGTGTTTATGGTTTATAGTTTTATGGATTATGAAGAATAGTTCACGCATCATATTTGTCGCTTTGCTGGTGCTTGTCGCTGTCACTCAGCTCATGGCGGGTGGCAACAAGACGGCAACGCAAGCAGTTAGCGACCAAGACAAGCGCAAGGCTGAGTATATTTATCTTCAGGCTATGGCCTATAAAGCACAGGACAGCATTGCGGCCTACTACGACCTGGTGAAGCATGCCTATCAGCTCGACTCGACCAACACCGCCATTTCTTTCTACTATGGCTATCTGCTCACGCTCAAGGACAACAGTTCCAGCGAAGTGATGAACAGGGGGCTCGACCTGATGAAAAAGCATGTCGACGCTCATCCCGAGGATTTCTTTGAGGCAACTTTCTTTAGTGATGCATGCATGTCGTTGAAACGCAACGACCTGGCTCTCAGCGTTATTGAGAAGCAAGCCGAGATTAATCCCAACAAAACCGAGGTGCAAATGCGACTGGCTGCTGCCTATGTGAAGAATGAGAAGTATGCCCAGGCGCTGGAGGTTTATGAGAAAATCGAGGAGCTTGAGGGCAAGTCGGTTGAGATTGCTGTCTATAAAACGGCGTTGTGCTCTCAGCTGGGCGACACCATTGGTGCCATAAACCAGATGCGTAGTTTTTATAACACCGCTCCAGCCAATGTCGAGTACAACTTGCTCATGAGTGAGCTCTTCAGGCAGTACAAGATGCAGGACAGCGCCATGTATTATCTCGACCAGGCACAACGGCTGGAACCCGACAATGGCAATGTCTATTTCGCTAAGGCGCAGTACTATGATGAGATAGGCGACTCAATCAACTACGACAAGGAAATCTATAACGCACTGGTGTCGAGCGACCTCAATGTGGACACTAAACTCGATGTGCTGGCACAGTACACCCAGACTCAAGTGCTTCGCAACGACTCTACCGAGCGCGTCAACAATCTTTTTAAGGTGCTCATCGAGCAGCATCCTCATGAACCCAAGGTGCATGAGCTATATGCTATCTACTTCTCAACGATGAAGGACTATAAGCATGCTGTCGAGGAACTGGGCTACGAGCTCGACATCAACCCCAGCAATGTGGATGCGTGGAAACGGCTCATGGTGATTAACATGCTCGACGACAACTATGGCGGCGCCATCGTGGCTGCCGAGAAGGCGCTGGAGTTTAACCCCGACGAACTCGACCTATACCGATATATTGCACCATCTTACATGCAGATGAAGCAGTATGACAAGTCGCTCGCTGTCTACAATAAGGCGCTGGCGCTGGTCGACAGCACACAAGACGTTGAACTCTACAGCGACCTGCTCTGTGGCAAGGGTGACGTGTATGTCGAGCTGGGCGACTCCACCCGTGGCTTCGACCTCTATGAGCGGGCTTTGGCAATCTCGCCGGGCAACACGGGCGTGATGAACAATTATGCCTATTTCCTCTCGCTCTGCAACCGCGATCTCGACAAGGCCGAGAGCATGGCTGCCAAGGCGGTAAACGCCAATCCCACCAATGCCACCTTCATCGACACCTATGCCTGGGTGTTCTTTAAGAAGAAGGACTATGCCATGGCTTTGCTCTACATCAAGTCGGCGATTGCCAATGCCGATGAGCCAAGTGCCGACATACTCGACCACTACGGCGACATCCTCTACATGAACGGCGATACCGACGAGGCTGTCAAGCAATGGGAGAAGGCGCTGGAACTGGAACCCGACAAAGAGCTGATAAAGCGCAAGGTTGAAGACAAGACTTACTATGAAAAATAATTCTCTATAGATATGACAAGAAGGTTTTTCTTTTATCTGTTACTGGCGGCTGTCGTGCTGATGGCGCCTGGATGCTCCAAGAAAGTGCAGCCTGTAGTGGAGATCAATAGTCCCGAGCCACAAGTTGTAAACAATACTGGCGACAGCGTTGCTGTAATCAACATGACGCCCTATTATCAGGCCGACTGGTCGTCGCTCAAGTGCGGTGGCAACGCGCGCATTGCTGCCGCCGGCAAGTCGCTCAAGTCGTCGATGCACATGCGCATGCACCGTGGCAAGGCAATCTACATCTCGTTGCGCCCGGTCATGGGCATCGAGGCTGCCAAACTGGTGATTAGCGACGACTCTATTCTGCTGGTCGACAAGCTGCACAAGCGCTACATGCACGAGAAGGCTTCGCTGCTCACTAATGGCGTGCCTGTCACGGTTCAAAACCTCCAGGACATTTTCCTGGGACGCGCGTTTGAACTGGGCAAAGGCTCGCTCACAGCAACGATTAAAGACGATTTCGCTGTCGAGAAGGATGCCTCTGGCAAGGTGATGCTCAAGCCCAAGGCTCAGTACCGGGGATTTGACTATTGCTTTGTCTACGACAAGAGCAACAACATTGTCTCGCTCGATGTGCACCCGTCTAAGGGCAATGGTTCTTATTCGGTGAAATATGACGACGTGCGTGGCACTGTGGCTGGCAAGGTGGCTGGCTCGGTGAAGGTGTCGACGAGTATGGGAGGTAAACCCATGTCGCTCGAACTCGATTACAAGGACATGACCTGGAACGAGGCGTTTACCATCGACTCTAGCGTGTCGTCGAAGTACAAGCGTGTTGAGGGCAATAACATCATGAATCTGCTTGGTAACTGATTAGATGATAACGGTTGAACAATACAGTGCCCACATGGCACAGCGCTGGGATGAGGCGGTGAGCAGCTCGCGCAATGGCACGTTCTTGCACTTGCGTGGCTACATGGACTACCACAGCGACCGCTTTGCCGACTTCTCGCTCATGGCTTGCGACGAGGGCAGGGTGGTGGCGGTGATGCCGGCATGCCGTGAGGGCAACACGCTCTACAGTCATCGGGGACTCACTTTTGGCGGATGGCTCATGGCAACGAGGCACTTCGACGTGACCACGATGATGGAGGTGTGGACAGCCGCTACGGCTCTCTTGCGCGACAAGGGCATTAAGCACATCGTCTATAAACCAGTGCCTTACATCTATCATCGCTATCCTGCGCAGGACGACCTCTATGCCATCTTCAGGGCAGGAGGCGCGCTGGTTGAGAGCAACATCTCGAGTGTTGTCGACCTCGACGCGCCGTTGCCTTTCGACCGTGGCAACAAGCGCAATGTGAATGTGGCGCTCAGGAGTGGGGTGGAGGTGGCTCAATCCAGTGACTGGAAGGGCTATTGGGCGATGCTCGACAGCCTGCTCATGGAGAAATATGGCAAGCATCCCGTGCACTCGCTCGAGGAGATTGTGCTGCTGCAATCGCGCTTTCCCGAGAATATCAGGCTCTACACTGCCTCTGCTGGCGATGAGTTGCTGGCTGGCGTGGTGATGTACTGCAGTGGCAGCGAGGTGGCTCATTGCCAGTACATTGCGTCAACAGAGCGAGGACGCGACGTCAAGGCGCTCACGTTGCTCTTCAATAACCTCATCGAGGAAATGTCGCTCGAGGGATTCCGCTATTTCGACTTCGGCACTTCCAACGAGGACGGTGGCAACTATCTCAACTCGGGTCTCGTGCAGCAAAAGTGCCGCATGGGTGGACGCGGTGTAGTGTATAACACCTATAATATCGACCTTTAGCAATGGCTGCCACTGGCTCTAAACGTGACGGAATGTCGAGGGTGATTCTCAAGGCTATGGGCATCTTTGGTGGTGTGCAGGTCTTGAGCATCTTGTGCTCGGTCATTCGCACTAAGCTGGTGGCTCTGTGGATAGGGCCTGTGGGCGTTGGGCTCTTTGGACTCTTCAACCAGGCTCTCGAAATGATTAACACCGCCACTAATCTGGGTGTGCGCAACAGTAGTGTGCGCGACATCTCGCAGGCGGTGGAGCATCGCGACTCTTCTCACATTGCGCGCGTCGTCACTGTGGTGAGGCGATGGTCGCTGTGGCTGGGACTGGGAGGTGCGTTGCTCACGGTGGCTATTGCGCCAGCGCTCAGCCGGTTCACCTTTGGCGATTTCAATCACACCTGGAGTTTTGTGGCGCTTTCGCTGGCGGTGCTTTTCATGGCATTGACCAATGGCGAGTATGCCGTCCTGCAAGGTCTTGCCAAGCTTCGTCGCCTGGCGCGTGTCACGGTGAGTGGCACAGTGGGCGGACTGCTTATCTCTATCCCGTTGTTCTATTTCTTGCGTGAAGACAGTGTGCTGCCGTCGATCCTCGCCTATGCCCTATGTGTGGTGGTGGCGGCTTTCGTCCTCAAGGACAAGGAGTACCCCAAGGCCGTGGTCTCCAGGCGGGAAACGGTGAAGATGGGTGCCGGATTTGTCAAACTGGGCATCTACATGACGCTTGGCTCCTTTGTGGCAATGATTGCCAGCTACATCTTCATCTCGTGGCTCAACACCACCAGTGGCACCCATGCCGTGGGGTTCTATCAGGCTGGTTACACGCTCATTGGCAAGTATGCCGGACTGATCTTCGCCGCGCTGGGAATGGAGTTTTATCCACGCCTGGCAAAGGTGGCTGGCAGTGCACGCCGGCTCAGGGTCTTTGTCTCGCATGAGATGAACATCGCCTTTATGGTCCTCACGCCATGCCTGCTGGCGTTCATCTTGCTGCGCTCTCAACTGGTGTGGCTGCTTTATAGCAAGGAGTTTGAAGTGATCATCACCTATATCTCCTGGGGAGTGGTGGGTACCATTCTCAGAGCTGCGTCGTGGTGCTTGGCGTTTGTGATGCTTGCCAAGGGCGATGGCAAGGTTTACCTCATCACCGAGTCACTCAGCGCGATATCCAGCCTGGGGCTCAATATGTTGTGCTTCCACTTGTGGGGCATTGATGGGCTGGGATATGCCTATCTTGCCTGGTATGCCCTCTATACCATCATTGTGGCGGTGGTCTACTTTGGCGTCTACAGGCTGCGGCTCAACTTCAACTGCTTCACAAGCCTTGTCGTCACTCTACTGGTGTGCACCGCTATGGTTGTGGCAGTAGAGCACGGTGCATGGATTGTAGCCATCCCGATTTTTGTCGTTGCCTCCAGCGTGAGCCTCTTTATCGCCTATCGCACCTGGAAACGATAGCGCTTGGCGGCATGAGCAATGAAAACTGCCTCAAGTGGTAGTGAATTGGTTAATAAAACTGAATTGTTAATAACTATTTTGATTTTTGCTTGCACATTGTTGTAAATGTGCCTAATTTTGCAACGAAAAATTATTATGAATCACAGCGGAGGGTCTCACTATGATGAGATTCTTCGGTTTTTAATCTATGTTTTTTAAATAAATTATTGTATAACTATGGCTATTAGCTATATGACTAAAGCTGGCTACGACAAGAAAATGCAAGAGCTGGCTAACCTTGAGAACATTGAGCGTCCAGCAGTTGTGCAAGCAATTGTGGAGGCAAGAGAGAAAGGAGATTTAAGCGAGAACGCCGAGTATGATGCCGCTCGTGAGCGTCAGAGCATGCTCGAGGCTAAGATTGCAGAGTTGAAGAACATTATCGCTGGTGCGCGCATCATCGACGAGAGCAATATCAATACCGATGTAGTGCAACTGCTCACCAAGGTCACCATCAAGAACGTGGCTAATGGGGCTAAGATGACCTATACCATCGTTACCGAGACCGAGAGCAACCTGCGTGAGGGCAAGATTTCTATCACCACTCCCATCGCTAAGGGTCTTGTAGACCACAAAGTGGGCGACGTAGTGGAGATCCAAGCTCCTGCAGGAACCATGAAGTTTGAAATTCTCGATATCTCTATTTAAGTGTAAAGTTGCGCCTATGGCGCTTCTTGGTTTATGGTTTATAGTTTATGGTTTATGGAAGACTGCAGCGAGACTATAGGCAGTACAATCTCTGATAACTGAAGACTGAAAACTGATAACTGAGAACTGACTACTGATTACTGACAACTGATTACTGATAACTGAAAACTAAAAAATGGCTTCAATTTTTAGCAGAATAGTAGCAGGTGAGATTCCTAGCTACAAGATTGCCGAGGACGAGAACTACTATGCTTTCCTCGACATCAACCCCGTGGCTCCTGGACACACTCTTGTGATTCCTAAGCACGAAGTGGACTACATCTTCGACCTTGACGATGAGGAGTATGCCGGACTCATGGCATTTGCCAAGCGTGTGGCTGCCGCCATCAAGGCTGCTATGCCTTGCCTGAAGGTGGGTGTGGCTGTGCTGGGACTCGAAGTGCCTCATGCACACGTTCATCTTGTGCCTCTGCAGAAGGAGAACGACATGAACTTCTTCCGCGAGAAGCTTACTCTTCCCGCCGAGCAGATGCAGGAAATCTGCAAAAAGATCAGCGACAAGTTCGAGTAAAGAGGCTTACTCTCGAGCCTTAACAGCCAAAGAGAATTTAGGCAGGTGGTGAAGCAATCGCTTCACCACCTGCCTAAACCTATATGGGGGGCATCAAATGTGCTGGATGGCTGTTTTCAAAAGGTGAAAATTGCGTCAATGTAGGGACAACGCGCGCGTTGTCCGAAAGCGGCGAACCTGGCGAGTCCCAAAAACCTTCCTCTGGCGGAGGTTGTTGAAAAAACTCCGAGAGACGACCTCGAAGAGGCCAACTGCTTCGAAGAAGCAATTCATTAGTAATTTAAGTTTCTATTGTAATGATTAGAGTAGTTAAACAGCTGTGTATCAATTCCCCCTCTAAGATAGAGGGGGATAAAGGGGGAGTATGACAGCGACTCAAATGATATTTGTTTAGCTGAATTTAAAAAAAAATTCATACTCCCCCCCGCCCCCTCTATCTTAGAGGGGGAGTTGTGGGAAAAAACAATTTTCGCAACAGCATCCCACATTGCCTCGTTCCACATTCCACCTTCCCCGCGCCGCAGGCGCTACTTATCACTTACCTGCCATATGCCTTGCGATATTCGGTGGGAGTGAGGCTGGTGTATTGCTTGAAAATCTTTGAGAAAT
>ONIY01000008.1 GCA_900318065.1 uncultured Prevotellaceae bacterium | reverse complement strand
GCATTCAAGCTCGGTAAAGTGAAAGAATATCTGAAAGATGCAAAGAACAAAAAATTATATCCTTTTGAAAGATTGAGCGAGAAAGACTATCCAGGTGCAAAGTTCAAAGTCCTGCACTGGTTGGTGACAAAACCTCGCCTTTGGAGACTTCTCAGCTCTGCCTATTGTATATTTAGATGAAAAGATGAAAAACATTTTGATTACCTCTGCTGGCAGGCGCGTGTCGCTTGTCCAGGAGTTTAAGAGAACCGCATTAGATTTTAGTGACGACATAAAGGTCTTCACAACCGACATGGAGCCTCGTCTGGCTCCAGCGTGCCATGTTTCCGATGCAAGTTTCAAGGTCCACCCTGTGAATGAAAGCTGCTGTATTGACCAGATTATTCAGATTTGCAAAAAGAACGACATAGGCATCTTGATTCCGACCATCGACACTTGTCTCCCATATTTGGCAGGGAACAGGCAGCGTTTTGAAGATATTGGAACTCATGTGATTGTCTCCAGCCCAGACTTTGTGAGAATGTGTTGCGACAAGCGTGAGACATTCAAGTTCTTCAACGCCAATGGCATAAACACACCAAGGTTGATAGACATCAACTGCCCCAAATTCCCAATGTTTGCCAAGCCCTATGATGGATCAAGCAGCAATGACATTCATACAATAATGTCAGAGGACGACTTGTCGGTGACCATCAGGAACAACCCCAAGTTGATGTTCATGGAATACGTTGATTTGGGCGAATTTCGCGAGTTCACTGTCGATATGTATTATGGTAGGGACAATCACGTCAAGTGCATAGTTCCTCGAGAGCGCATAGAGGTTCGCGGCGGCGAGGTGAGCAAAGCAGTCACAAGGAATAACATTCTGGTTGATTTCCTTAAAGAGAACATAGAGTATCAGCCTGGCGTCATTGGCTGCATCTGCGTTCAGTTGTTCTATCGTGAGCGTGACAACACAATCGTTGGCTGCGAGATCAATCCACGCTTCGGCGGCGGATATCCTCTGAGTTGTCATGCTGGCGCAAACTTCCCTGAGATGATAATAAAAGAATACCTTCAGGGGCAAACGCTTGAATATAAAGATGACTGGCGCGACAACCTTATGATGCTACGCTACGATGCCGAAGTGATTGTCGAATCTAAAGCTTAGTTCATCATGCTTCTGAGTATCATAATTCCATTGTATAACTGTGCCGACTATATTGAACGGAGCATTCACTCCATATATACTCAAGGGCTAAAAGAGCAGGAATTTGAGGTGATTGCTATTAACGACGGCTCAACTGATGGTGGCGATAAGATTGTTGAGGAGCTTGCTAAGAATCATTCAAATCTTTTCTTGTTAAGCCAGGAGAGCAAGGGGTTGTCGGCAGTACGCAACCGTGGAGTGGAAGTGGCAAGAGGACGTTATGTGGAATTCCTCGATGCCGACGATTACCTCATTCCATGTGGAATGTCAAGATTGCTTAAAACCGCTGTAGATAACGACGTTGACATATTGGTATTCAAAACCAAGAAGGTAGAAGATTCCATCGCACTTGGACTGCCCGAGCCAGAAGAGAGTCTTGATGAGAATTACAATATATCTCCCGTCTTGACAGGTCCTGAAGCCGAGGTATATGAGTCCATGGCCGAGTATGTGTTCTCGGTTAATTACCTGTTCATGAGGCGTCAACTGTTTATAGACCATAACCTTCGTTTCGCAACCGACATTGCATTCGGTGAAGATGGCATCGTGTCGATGCAACTCTTCATTAATGCAAAACGGGTAATAGTGACCGACTGTCTCGTTCATCGTTATGTAAACAGAGCATCGAGCCTGTGCAACTCGCGAGAAAAGAAGACCCAGGCGAATCGAATAAGATGCTATAAAAAGGCCGCTATAGAGTTCCACCGCATTAACGAAGCGCATAAGAATCGTTCAAATCAAGGGTATGACTTGTACCGCCAACGTATCAACCTCTTCTTGTTCTTCTATCTCTATGGCACTATTAAAGATGAGATTCCAACTTTCGAACTCAAAGAAGGAATAAAAGAACTTAAGAACTTGGGACTTTATCCCATATGCACCTTCAAGCGCTTTGGATACGATGGTATTAAGAATAATCTTTTAATTAAATTTTGCAACTCTGGTCGGCTCTTTATATTTGCCCACAGACTGTTGCACGCATTTAAATGAGGGGCATAATCTTCGACCTTGACGACACGCTATACAAAGAGATTGACTTCCTTAAATCGGCTTTTCGACAAATTGCTGATGTTATAGGAATTACCGGAGTGTACGATTTCATGCTCAAATGCTATCGTGATGGCGAGAATGCTTTCAAAATGGTGATTGAACGGTATAATCTGTCCTACACAGTTGACCAGTTGCTTGACATTTATCGCAATCACAAACCTGATATTACATTAGACCTCTCTATTGTTGCAACACTTGATGAGTTAAAGAGCAGGGGATGGACAATGGGGCTTATGACCGATGGCCGCTCTGTTACTCAACGAAACAAGATAGATGCGCTGGGGCTTAGTGAATGGATTGAGCCTAACTGCATCCTAATCTCTGAGGAGTTTGGCTACGGGAAGCCTGATGAGCATTGCTATCAGTATTTTATTGAGCGTTACCCAAATGCCAAATTCTGCTATGTTGGGGACAATCTGAACAAGGATTTCGTCACAGCCAATAAACTTGGATGGCAGACTATCTGCTTGCTCGATGACGGACGTAATGTCTTTTCGCAACAAATTGTTCTACCCAAAGAATATTTGCCACAACAAACAATCAAAGAATTACCGGAATTACTTCAACTTATCTAAATATATTATGTCAGAAACTAAGCGTAACAAAATCTGGCTCTGCCTGGCTCACATGAGTGAGGCTGGCGAGGAAATGAAATTTATAAAGGAGGCGTTTGATACTAATTGGGTGGTGCCTCTGGGGCCTAACGTTAATGGTTTTGAAAAAGATCTTGAGGAGTTTATCAACCATCCTGATGATGGACGCAAGCTCGGCAAGAAGGTGGTTGCTCTCAGCGCAGGAACTGCAGCTATTCACCTGGCGCTTGTTAACTTGGGTGTAAAGGCTGGTGATGAGGTGATTTGCCAATCTTTCACCTTTGCGGCGAGTGCCAATCCTGTGGTCTATCAGGGTGCCACTCCGGTATTTGTCGACAGCGAGCCTGGCACATGGAACATGGATCCCAATCTGCTTGAGGATGCCATCAAGGACCGTATTGCTAAAGGTAAAAAGCCAAAAGCAATCATACCAGTCTATCTATATGGTATGCCAGCCCATATCGACGAGATTATGGAGATTGCTCGCCACTATGAGATTCCAGTTGTTGAGGATGCAGCCGAAGGTTTCGGCTCTCGCTATCGCGGACAGGCTGTGGGCACCTTTGGCGACTATGGCATCATGTCATTCAACGGTAACAAGATGATTACCACCAGTGGTGGCGGCGCACTCATCTGCCCTGATGAGGAGACAGCAAAGCGCATTCTCTTCTATGCCACTCAAGCTCGCGAACCGCTGCCCTACTACCAACATGAGCACATCGGTTTCAACTACCGCATGAGCAACATCTGCGCTGGCATTGGCCGTGGCCAGATGACCATAGTCAACGACCACCTCGCTCATCACGTCCATGCCAAGGACCGTTATGTTGATGGATTTGCCGATGTTGATGGCATCACCGTTCACGTTGCCCCTGAGGACTACATGGAACCAAACTACTGGCTGAACACCATCATAGTCGAACCCGAGAAGTTCGGCATGGACTACGAGCAACTGCGACAAGTCCTTGATGCCGCCAACATCGAGTCCCGTCCACTATGGAAGCCCATGCACCTGCAGCCAGTTTACAAAGATGCTCCTGCCTACGTCAACGGCGTCAGCGAGGAACTCTTCAAGAAAGGCCTCTGCCTCCCCAGCGGCCCTATGGTCACCGACGATGATTTCGACTACATCATCGATGCTATAAAGAACGCGCGCAAGTAGTCCCCAAGCTCCATGCAACCCATTTCTCGCAACTGCTTTTCAAAAGTGGTTGCGAGTTTTGTTTCATAGCGGTGCAATTTGCAAAATTGTAGAATAATTGCTACTTTTGTAGTCTAATCATTTTTCAGCAAAAACAACTTTACATTTCACAAATATGGCAACAGTCGACGACAAGAAGATCATCTTCTCGATGGTGGGAGTGAGCAAGACCATTCAGCAAAACCAGAAACAAATTCTCAAGAACATCTACCTGTCATTCTTCTATGGGGCAAAAATTGGCATCATAGGACTTAATGGCGCTGGTAAGTCCACACTGATGAAAATCATCGCAGGCATTGAGAAGCAATATCAAGGCGAGGTGGTGTTTGCCCCTGGCTACAGCGTGGGCTACCTGCCCCAGGACCCTCAACTCGACCCCAACAAGACCGTCAAAGAGGTTGTGCAAGAGGGTGTGCAGCACATTGTCGATGCTCTCAAAGAATATGAGGAGATAAACCAAAAGTTTGGACTTCCAGAATATTACGAGAACGAGGACAAGATGAACGAGCTCTTCACTCGTCAGGCCGAACTTCAGGACATAATCGATGCCACCGACGCCTGGAACCTCGACAGCCGTCTCGAGCGCGCCATGGACGCGTTGCGATGCCCTGAGGGCGATGAGAAGACCGAGCACTTGAGCGGTGGTGAGCGCCGTCGCGTTGCCCTGTGCCGCCTCTTGCTGCAGAAGCCCGACGTGCTGCTGCTCGACGAGCCCACCAATCACCTCGACGCCGAGTCAATCGACTGGCTCGAGCAGCACTTGCAGCAGTATGAGGGCACAGTGATTGCCGTGACCCACGACCGATACTTCCTTGACCATGTGGCAGGGTGGATTCTTGAACTGGACCGTGGCGAGGGCATTCCATGGCGAGGCAACTACAGCAGCTGGCTCGAGCAGAAGACACAGCGACTGGCACAAGAGGAGAAAACCGAGAGCAAGCGCCGCAAGACTCTGCAGCGCGAGCTGGAATGGGTGCGCATGGCGCCCAAAGCCCGTCAGGCAAAGGGCAAGGCGCGCTTGAACAGCTACGACAAACTCCTCAACGAAACCGTAAAAGAAAAAGAAGAGAAACTCGAAATTTTCATCCCCAATGGTCCACGACTTGGCAACAAGGTGATAGAGGCACAGCATGTGGCAAAGGCCTATGGCGACAAACTCCTCTTCGACGACCTCAACTTCATGCTGCCGCCTAATGGCATTGTGGGAGTAATAGGCCCCAATGGTGCTGGCAAGACTACACTATTCCGCCTCATCATGGGGCTGGAGAAGCCCGACAGCGGCACCTTTGAGGTGGGAGAGACAGTAAAAGCAGTATATGTCGACCAGCAGCACACGAGCATCGACCCCGAGAAGAGCGTCTATGAAGTCATTTCGGGAGGCGTTGAGCTCCTGCGAATGGGCGGACGTGACGTTAACGCACGAGCCTACTTGTCGCGCTTCAACTTCTCGGGAGTTGACCAACAGAAGAAATGCGGAGTGCTCAGTGGCGGTGAGCGAAACAGGCTGCAGCTGGCGCTGGCACTCAAGGAAGAGGGCAACGTGCTACTGCTCGATGAGCCTACCAACGACATCGACGTGAACACCCTGCGAGCGCTCGAGGAAGGTCTTGACGACTTTGCAGGATGCGCTGTGGTGATCAGCCACGACCGATGGTTCCTCGACCGTATTTGCACCCACATTCTCGCCTTTGAGGGCGACAGCAATGTGTTCTTCTTCGAAGGTTCTTACTCCGAATATGAAGAGAACAAACTCAAGCGCCTGGGCAAAGAAGAGCCCACTCGAGTGCGATATCGCAAACTCACCGACTAAGCCCTTCACAACACCGCCACCTTCCTGGCATAGAACAACGAAAGCGAGTCTCACGACTCGCTTTCGCATTAATCTGTCTTAATAAACCAAACTTATCACATTAGTAACTAAAAATTTTTATTGTGTGTCGTAAAGAATCACAAATGAGTACATAGTAAAGAACCTTTCTTTACATGCTATGGATGAAATAAAAAATGATGGTTTGAGAATAAAGGCTTGGCAAACCAGACATCACTCTTAATTTCGACTGCAAATTTACGATATTATTTCTTCACAACAAAATATTTATCGAGAAAATTGCAATTTTTATTCAACATTCATGTATTAATTGAGAAAATTTGCTTATTTGAACAAAAAATATTAACTTTGAAAAGAATTTATCAAAAGCAACCGAATAAATATACATTATTCAACATGGATAATCAAGACTGGAAATCACAACTTGGAGCGGCGTTTGGCATAGACTTGCAACAGACAGCAAGCGAGGCTCCAGCAGAGCCCGAGAAAAAGGAAACTGCACAAGAGCAGCAAGGGAAAAAGATGATTGACATCATTCTCGACAAGAAAGGGAGGAATGGGAAAAAAGCCACTATCGTGGCCAACCTTCAGCTCGACGACGAGACCCTCAAAGAACTTGCCGCCGCACTCAAGCGGGCTTGTGGTGTGGGAGGCTCGGCACGAGGCAACGAGATTCTAATCCAGGGCGACAAGCGGCAAGAAGTGCTTAACTTCCTCAAGCAACAGGGATTTAAGGCTAGAATCATTTAACCCCAAAACAATCTTAACATCACAATTATGGCAACAAAGTGGATGAGAATCATAAAAGCATCGGCAGGATCAGGCAAGACCTACACCCTTGCACGCACCTTTATCGCACACCTGCTGGGTGACCCTACTGGACAAAAAGTTATGGTAGGCAAGAACCTTGAAGACAAGTTCAAGTTGCGCAAGAGCAACTTCTTCCACCGACACATGCTCGCTATAACCTTTACCAACAAGGCCACCAACGAAATGAAGGAGCGCATTATCAACGAACTCCATCTGCTGAGTAAAGGTGAGGGGAAATATGTCAACGACTTCAAGTTGATGTTTGAATACAACGACTTTAATGAGGTCATCGTCAAAGCACGACAAGCTTTGAGCGACATTCTTTTTGAGTACAGCACTTTCAACGTGAGCACTATCGACTCGTTTTTCCAGGGCATTCTGCGAAACTTTGCTCGCGAACTCGACCATGATTACAACTACACCCTCGAGCTCGACGAAGACTATGCCACAAGTGTTGCTGTTCATGACTTCATGCTCGACCTGGGCGGAAATCACGCCAACCAAAAGGCCATTGATAACTGGGTAAAAAAGTACATCGAAACACAATATGACGACAACAAGTCGTGGGATTTCTTTGGTGACTCAAACAGCAGCAATTTGCGCAATTTCACAAAAATCATATTCAAAGAATTCTTCAGAGAGCACTACAAAGATATTATCGATTATCTTAATAACAAAGGCAACACCAGCGGCAAGTCGCTAATTCTGCAGTTCCAAGAAAAATTGATTAACTACAGAAATTTGAATCTTGACAGCTTCAGGAAAACACTCAAGGAGTTCAAGCAATTCTTCATTGACAACAACATCCCACTCATAGGACTCAACAGAAATTCACCAATCTATAAGTATTGCGACAACAACTTCGACCCAACGACAATTGATAAACCCACTGATGCCTTTAGAAGATACGCTGAGCAAGACAATGCTTTAGAAAGAGTTTTGAACAGAGGCTACAAAGAGAACTTGAGTGATGCTCAACTTAGGGGGTTCAAGGAACTTGTCAAAAAAGCAGTCGACTTTTACGACACGGTGCCTTTCCTCAACAGTGTGTACAACAGCTTGTGGAACCTGGGCCTGCTGGGAAAAATCAATGAGAAACTGGAACAATACCGCCTGGACACCAATAGCATCATGATTGCCGACACTAATGAACTCATAGGAAAAATCCTTGAATGCAATGCCGATTTCATCTATGAGCATGTGGGCAACACTCTTTACACCTACATGATTGATGAATTCCAAGACACTAGTCGCAAGCAGTATGACAATTTTCTCCCACTTCTTGACGAGAGCATCTCGCGTGGAAACAATAACCTTGTCATTGGCGATGAGAAACAGGCAATTTACCGGTTCCGTAACAGCGACCCAAGTATATTGCGTGATGAGATTGACAAGCGATTTGACTCAGAACTCACATCACTAGACGACAACTACCGCAGTCTGCCAGCGATAGTGAACTTCAATAATGCGTTTTTCACGGCAATGATAACCGACTATCAAAACGAGATGCCGCAATACGAGTCGCTCATTGCCACCTACAACAACATAAAGCAAGACATAAAGAAAACCGATCATGATGGCCTGGTGAGAATCAACATTGCTTACAGTTCAAAGAAAGACAGTAATACCCACCAGCTTATTGTACAGTCTATCCCTCATTATATCAATTCATTAAGAAAAAGAGGTTACAACCTGGGCGACATTGCAATCCTGGTAAACTATAAATTTGAAGGTAATGAAATTGTGGAGCAGGTTCTCAAGTATAACGACAGCCTGGGAAGCGAGTCGCACCCTCATTACATCAATATCGTCTCGGCCGAATCGTTGCTGCTCAAGAACTCGCCATCGGTAAGGCTCATTATCAGCGTCTTGCAGTTTATCGAGATTACCCATTACTCGCTCAATGATGACGAAAGCATCGCGAGCCAAGAAAACAAGAATCTACTCTTTAGCCTGATAAGAAAACGCGTCAAGCAGCAACGGCTCCACAAGATGCTGCACGACTTTGAGGCACTGACGCAAGCCCACAGAGACCACGATGACTATGGCGAGCAACTATGGCAATGCTTTGAAAATGAGCACGATGAAGATAAACTCTTGAATCAAGAGAAAGATTCAGAGAAGCGCTTAATGAAACGACTGGAAATTTACTCGTCAATCGTTCAAGGGCTAATGCCCAACTCCCAGAACCAGCTCACCAACCTCGTCAACATTGTAGAGAACATTATTGACAAGTATATTCTCAAAGCCAACAAAGGCAATGAAGACAAAATCGAGAACTCTTTCATCCTGGGATTCATGAATGTGGTTCACGATTTCACCAGGCAAAACAATGGTGGAACGGTAAGGGAATTCCTTCAGTACTGGGACAGCAAGAAAGACTCGCTGGCTGTGAGCTCACCCAGCAATGCCAATGCCGTGAACGTGATGACTATTCACAAAGCCAAAGGTCTGGAATTCAAATGCGTAATCCTGCCGTTTGTCAACTGGGACATAATCCACGTCAAGAATGATGAACTGTTCTGGATAAAACGCGACGACTGGATGAGCAAGATATCAGACAAGAGAATTGACATCGGCAATAAAGACATTGTGCCACCTCTCATTCCTGTGAATTATAAAACCCTCAATAGCTCAAAGTTGCTGGAAGAAATAATTGACAAGGACCAAGAGGAAAGGGCCATCGACAGTCTGAACAAGCTCTATGTAGCCCTCACTCGTCCCAAGGAAGAACTGCACTTATTCTCCATTGTCACACTTAATGACAAGGAAAGTGAGGCACAGCACATGGAGAATGCCGGCAACCGAGGGATGGACACAATAAAAACTGTGTCCGACCTTATTAACAAGTACCTTAACAAGGGGCTTGAGGACATCAATTTTGAGCGGACCGAGGAATTACTCGACTGCAACATCGCAGAGCAGAATGAGGAGGAGGAAGGAGTCAACACCAGCGAGGGTGGCGAGGACGAGATGAGTGAAAAACTACGCGTCATCGCCTACCGATGGGGTAAAGAAAAGCACGTGGAGAAAAAGGAGGAAGAAAAAGTGCCTCTAATGCCCACCTATCAAGTCTCCCCGTTATCTATGCCAGTGCGCACCAGTGTGGAAAAGAGCAGTGGCTGGGCATCTAAAGAGGGCATCAGAATGCATGAGATTTTCAGCCATGTGAAGCAGCTTGACGACTTCGACTATGCCATAAGATATGGCGAGGCCAATGGTCTGTTCAAGGGCAACAAGTACTGGACGCCTGCCAAGACAAGGCAACTGGTTGAAGAGATTAAAGGCGACAAGCTAATCATGGAGTGGTTTGACCCAAGCAATGTAATCTATACCGAGCGCAACATCAGTTTCCCGCACAGCCAGGACAGCCCCGATCATGAGCATCGGCGCCCCGACAGAATGGTGCGCCGACCCAATGGCGATATCATTGTGATTGACTATAAGTTTGGCTCCAAGCACGACGAGAAAACCATCGCCGAGAACAAAGAGCAAGTCGAGAAATATCGCCAGTTACTTTCACAAATGGGGATGAACAATGTATCGTGCTATGTGTGGTACTTGCGCCATAACGAGATTGTAGAGGTTTAACCCGGCAACCTTTATCCCTATTCAAATAGTCTAATGGCCGATTTGGGGTTATTGCTTATTCCTCGAGCAAATTGGCAAGTGTGGGAATCGATTGGAAATCGGTCTGGTCGATGTGTATGGGTGTGACACTCACCCAACCGCGGTCCATCCAGTAGATGTCGGTGCTTTGGTCGTTGGGGGTCGCCTCTTCATAGTTTCCCAGCATCCAGTAGTAGTCGCGACCATGTGGATCAACACGGTGGTCCCAGGTGTTGGTCCAGCGGCCTGGTGCTGTGGTAGTCACTTTTATTCCTTTTATGCTGTCCAGCCCTTTTCCCACAAGAGGGATATTTACGTTGAGAGCCACTCCGCTGGGTAAGCCATTCTTAAGCACTGCGGCAATAATGTGTCGCATGTAGGGCACGCATGGCGAGAAGTCGCATTCAGGACCATACTCACCATAGCTGAATGCGATGCTGTTGATTCCTGCCATAACACCTTCCATAACCACCCCTATTGTGCCGCTATAGAGCACGCTGTTGCCGTGGTTATAGCCATGGTTTATGCCCGACAGCACGAGGTCGACTTTGCGGTCGCCCACGAGCACTCCCAGTCCCAGTTTGGCACAGTCGGCAGGAGTGCCATTAATGGCATAAACAGTAAACCCAGGTTCTTCTTTCACCTTTTTCACCCTTAATGGCTCGCCTATACTGATAGATGATGCCTTTCCACTCTGATGGTTTTGCGGAGCGGCAACTATCACATCGCCAAACTCTCTGGCAACTTCTATAAGAGTCTTTATGCCTGGGTAACTTAATCCGTCATCGTTGCTCACAAAAATAAGTGGTCTCATATTATTCAGTAATTGTTTAGCCCTTTGTAGGCATTAATATTTCTTGTATTTCAACCTGAGGCTATTAAGCACTACCGACACGCTCGACATCGCCATCAGGGCCGATGCCCACATGGGAGTGATCAGGAAGTCGACCCCAAAGAGTTTCATCACTCCTGCTGCAAGTGGCAAGCACAGAATATTGTAGATAAATGCCCAAAACAGGTTTTGCCAAATCATCTTCACCGTGTCACGGCTCATGTGCACTGCTGTGGGAAGGTTCTGCAGGTCGTCACCCATGAGAGTGACTTGTGCTACATCCATGGCTACGTCGGTGCCTGTGCCTATGGCGATACTCACGTCGGCGAGTGCCAGCGCCTGGGTGTCGTTGATGCCGTCGCCCATCATCGCTACTGTCTTGCCAGCGGCCTGTAGTTGCCTTACCATGTTCTCCTTATCGGTGGGTAGCACTTTGCTGTAGTAGCTATCCACTCCTGCCTCCTTGGCCCAGTGTGCTACAGCATCATCTTTGTCACCACTCATTAGAATGGTGCTAATTCCCATGTTGCGCAAGTCATCGATTGCCTGGCGGGCATTGGGTTTGAGGGTCTCGCGCTCGTCAAGGCTAAGCTGGTCGGCATTAGTGAAATCAACAATAGCCTGGTTAGGAATGGTGAGTGTGCCAGTCTTGTCGGTGATTAGTGTATCAACCTTGCGCAGGCGCTCGAGAGCCGTAGCATCCTTGATAAGTATCTGCTTCTTAGCCGCTTGCCCTATGCCCACCATCAACGCAGTGGGTGTGGCAAGTCCCATAGCACAGGGGCAGGCTACCACGAGCACTGCTACGCCCGACATTATGGCTTGTGGCAAAGCACTCATTCCTCCTATCAACAGCCACAAGGCAACTGTGATTACCGACAATGTGGCGACAACCGGAACAAACACACTCGCTGCCTTGTCTACCAAGCGCTGGACAGGGGCCTTAGAGTTCTGTGCCTGCTGCACCATGGCTATTATCTGCGCCAAGGCTGTGCTCTCGCCTATTTCTCTTGCCCTCATTCTGAGCCTGCCCTGGCTGGGAATGGAGCCTGCCATCACACGGCTCCCCGCTCGTTTCACGGCGGGAGTGGGCTCACCGGTTATCATGCTCTCATCAACATAGGCAGCATCATCGGTCATGAAGCTCGAAGCCCATGTCACTTCGCCGTCAACGGGGATTTTCTCGCCTGCCCTAACCTCTACGATGTCACCTTTCTCAATTGTGGAGATGGGGACAAGTTGCGGCTCGGTCTCTCCCTCAACGGGTTGCTTCTTGCTGACTACGCGAGCAGTCTTGGGCGACATTCCCATGAGTTGCCGCAAGCTTGCGCTGGTGCTGTTCTTGGCTTTCTCCTCTAGCACTCGGCCAGTGAGCACAAATGCTATAATCATCGTGACAGCATCAAAATAGGTGTGCCACTCTATGCCATGACTGCCCCACGTTGTCCCGCCCCAAAAGGTGTTGTAGCTGCTAAACAGGAATGCTATCGATGTCGAGAGTGTGACTAGTGTGTCCATTGTCGCCGTCTTGTGACGTAGCTGCTTGAAGGCGTTGACATAGAATTGCTTTCCGCACACGATGATGCTTGCCAGCGACACGATGAGGGCGAGCTGGTTGGCAGCGTCGCTACCGCCCACATTCACCAAGCCCATCGAGAGGCACATCACCATTGCCGCAAAGACCCATGCCATGATGGTCTTGCGGTTGAGCAACTTGCTCTCAATGGCCTCAATCTCCTCAACACTTCGCTGCTCATCAATCACCAGGTCGTAGCCTATATCGCTAATCTGCTTCTTGATTTCTTCTAGCGACACCTGCGAGGGGTCGTAGTCGATCGACGCAGTGCGACCAACGAGGTTGACCGCAGCCTCATTGATGCCATTGATGGAGTTGAGTTTCTTCTCCACATTGGCCGAGCAGGCCGAGCATGCCATCCCTATTACTGGCAGAGTCTTTTTCATGATTACATGAGCAGCATAAAGTTGTGTTTTTCTAAAACAATGTGTGTTTAGATTTCCATCTCAAAGCGACCCAGGTCGTCTACGGCATTTTTCATTGCCTGAGGTGTTACAACGGTTTCGTCGTAACAAACGGTTACATTAGCATCTTCCAGACTAACAACTGCCTCGTCCACACCCTCAAGTGCATTGAGCGCACGCTCTACATTGGCCTTGCAGTTTGCACACTTCATACCACTCACGTTGAATTGTTTCTGTGTCATAATATCCTAATTTTTTATTATTTCTAACAAAACACCCATGGCCAATGGCTAGGATTGAACATGGATGTTGACTATAATAAATCATCTCAATGTTGCCAATGATAATTGCAACACTGTGTTAAGTTTCTAACATGTCATTGAGTTGCTGTAGGGCGACCAGCGTCTGCCCTATTCTGCTGCAATGGCATGTGCCCCTGGTTAAGGGGTCTTATGAGTTGCGTGCCTCGGCTTCCGAGACGCCAGCGATGGCGGGGTCGATGAGAATGCGTCCGCAATACTCGCAAACGATTATTTTCTTTCTCATCTTAATCTCCATCTGTCGCTGAGCTGGAATGCGATTGAAGCAACCACCACAAGCGTTACGCTGAACGTAAACTACACCCAAACCATTGCGTGCGTTCTTGCGGATGCGCTTGAAGGCGTTAAGCAAGCGGGGGTCGGCGTTGTTGATCTTGTTCTCCAGCTTCTTTGCCTTCTCACGCTGCTTCTCTTCTTGCTCCTTAGTCTCGGCAATGATGTTGTCGAGCTCGCTTTTCTTCTCGGCAAGTCTCTGCTCATTGTCGACAAGATGTTCTTTAGCAACCTGAATCTGTGCATTGATTGCCTCAATCTTGCGGCTGGACTCGTCAATCTTCTTTTGTGAAGACTCAACGCTGAGCTGCTGGAATTCTATCTCCTTGGTTAGGTAGTCATACTCGCGGTTGTTGCGCACGTTGTCCTGGTCCTTCTCATACTTAGCGATAAGATTCTCGCTCTGCTCGATGGCATTCTGCTGGTTGCTAATTACAGTGTTGAGCTGCTCAATCTCACTGTCGAAGTTGCTGATGCGGGTCTGCAGTCCCTCTATCTCGTCTTCAAGGTCCTGAACCTCGAGAGGCAATTCACCGCGCTCAGTCTTGATGCGGTCAACTTCCGACAATGTCTTTTGAAGATCATAAAGCGATTTCAAACGCTCTTCTACTGTAAGTTCTTTTTCTTGTTTTGTAGCCATAAATTTATAAATAATTTATCTGATTTTTCTCATTCTGTGCAAATTCGACTGCAAAGGTAGGATTTTTTTTCCGAATTATCTCATAAAATATCTCTTTTGTGTAATGTTCGCTCTCATAATGACCAATATCGGCCAAAATTATGCGCTCTTCGTTGCCCTGGAAGTCATGATATTTCATGTCGCCGGTGATGTAGAGGTCGGCACCCTGAGCCATTGCCGCGCCGGCAAACTCCACCCCTGCACCGCCGCACATGGCAATGCGGCTCACCTTGCGGTCGAGGTTTCCACTGTATCGCAAGTTTGCCACCTCAAACGCCTCTTTCACTCTCCGAAGAACAGCAGTAGCATCTTCGGGGTCGATATCACCTATCACTCCCAGTCCTGCATATTTGTCGCTGTTCTCCAGAGCGATAATGTCGAAGGCGGGTTCCTCATAGGGATGGGCTTTGAGCATCGCTGCCACTACCCTGCCACACAAGGCCTTGTTGACAAGCACCTCTACCCTAACCTCGGGCTCGCAATGCAGGCTGCCCACCTCGCCCGCGTGGGGATTGGCACCATCGAGTGCACGGTAGCGTCCCTCGCCAGCAAGCCTGTAGCTGCAGTAGTCGTAGTTGCCCAGCCTGCCTGCGCCTGCCTCATGCATTGCCTTCTCTACTTGCTCGGCGTGGTCTACTGGCACAAACACCACCACCTTGCGCTGGCTATCGGTTTGCGGGCAAAGCACTCTCACGTTTCTCAAGCCCAGTTTCTCCGCCATCTTGAAGTTCACGCCACCTAGGGCGCTGTCCATGTTGGTGTGGGCAGCATAGATTGTGATGTCATGCTTGATGGCACGTGCCACAATGCGCTCCTGATAGCTGCGTCCCACTATCTTCTTCAATCCACGAAACAACAATGGGTGATGGGATATCACGACATTTGCGCCACGTTCTATAGCCTCGTCGATGATTTCCTCGCGCACATCGGTGCACAGCAACACGCCAGTGACCTCGCTTTCTGGGTCACCCACCTGCATGCCGCTATTGTCCCAACTCTCTTGCAAGTAAAGCGGTGCATATTCTTCAATCGCATTGGTTATTTCCTTAACTTTCATATCTGTTACTTGTTTTTTGTCATTTATCATCTTTATCAAACCAGCGGCTTGTTATAATCATGTCGCTGATGGTCCAGGCTTGTTGCTGGCGCTTGAGCAACGTGCCGCCACCTGTGGTGCTTGTGGGCGAGGTTGCCACTGAGTGCACATCGTTGCTAAGCACGCTGTAGCCCAGTCCGTTCCACTTCGACGTGGTGGCTCCCAGCAGTTCCAGCAAGGTGGGGAAAACGTCTATCTGGCCAAACGGCCCAGCGATGCGTCCGTTCTGGCCCGAGTTAATGGCAAGGAACACGCAGTTGTCGCCTTCTCTGTCTATCGATGGACGTCCGCCAGGGGCGTCATCAACCATCTCGTTGTGGTCGCTCACTATCACTAGCATGGTGTTGTCGAGCTTGCCTTGCGACTTGAGCGACTCAATGAACTGCGACAGAGCAGTGTCGAAGGCGTTGGCACACTCAAGGTAGCATCTCACCTCGCGAGTGTAGAGGCCCGTTTGCTGAACCCACGTCTCAGGCTCCATGGGAGTACCGTAGGGGTGATGCATGCCCGCTGTTGCCACCAGAGCAAGGAATGGTTGCATGCGCTCAGGTATCAACTGCACAACTTCTTCGAGAAGGGCCTTGTCGAGCAGGTATCCGTTGCTGTTGACGGCATCACGAATCTCGCTCTTACCATAGAAGTTGCTATAGCCATAATTGCTCGCCATTTTCTCCACGTTCCACAGATTGGGCTCGTCGCAGCACGCATAGAACGAGTCATAGTCGCCAAGTATCTTGGGCAGCGACGGGTAGGGGACGTCGCCATAGGTGTTGACAACCACCTGTGTGACAAGTGGCAGCAAGCCTGTGTTATACATGAAAATGCCATCGCTGGAGCGTCCGTTCTTCACTTGCGACTTCATCCTGGTGGATACCAGATTGTTGACGGTGTCGCGGCACAGGGCATTGAGTGTGGGAGTCACCTCGCGCCCGTTGAGCCTGAGATCGATAACCCACGAGTTTAGCGACTCTACCACCAGCACTATCACGTTCTTGCCGCGTGCAGTAGCATATTCCTCATCCACCTGTGGCTGGTCATTCAAGAACTGTGTAACCTCATTCTTTTGCTCGGGGGTGAGGGTGGTCTTGTTGAATATTGAGGTGTAAGCACAGTACATGGCATAAGGCACTGCGCCATTGATATTGACATAATCGCCCTGACTGGTCCACATCACGCC
The DNA here is from genome assembly GCA_900318065.1 of uncultured Prevotellaceae bacterium. Lineage (GTDB taxonomy): Bacteria > Bacteroidota > Bacteroidia > Bacteroidales > Muribaculaceae > Sodaliphilus. The sequence goes on along the minus strand of ONIY01000008.1, from coordinate 57,235 downwards.
ATAGTCGTTGGTGAACTGCTCGGCTAGGCTGTGAGTGTCGTCATCATCACTGTAATGCCATGCCGTTACTCCAAGTCTAATGCCTGCAAAGACCACCAGGCTCAGCAAGAACAGCCCCACACGCTGCCATGCGGTGCACCGAGCGTTATCAATGCCACGCTTGAGCCACACTCTATATATAATGTATAGCACCACTGGTGGCAACACTACCTCCAGGTTGGAAACGCGCAACGAACCCATTATGCTCTTGGCTAGGGTGTCGCCCACGTTGCCCACCAGCAGGAACGACGAGAAGGGCATCAAGTCGCGATAGGTGGGCATATACAACAATTGCGCCAGGCACCACACCATCACGAGCCACAGCACTATCCAGCACCACTTGCGACGCTTGGGTGGCAACAGCAGGTACACACTCATGAGCAAGACAGCGTCGGCAATGGCATTTAGTGCCAGTTGCGACACTGTGGTGACATCAAGGCGACTGAGCCAGTGCACATTGGCAATCTTGTTGAAATGATACTCCACCGCCAGCAGTTGCACTATAATGCACGCTACTGCCAGGACATAGAACCACAACGATGCATGCTTGGGGATTCTTCTCAAGGCTTTCATGAGCGCAAAGTTAATAAAAATCTTCCAACAATCGATGAGGCAAGGCCACAAAAAAAGCATCACATCCTCTCAGTGAGAACGCGATGCATTTTTTCGTTATCAAAAAATAGTGATATTAGCCTTCGCTAATAGCCTCGTTGGGGCAAGCCTCAGCGCAAGTACCGCAGCTGATGCAAGTGTCTGGATCAATTACATAGATGTCACCCTCGCTGATAGCGCCAGTTGGACACATATCCATGCAAGTTCCACATGCTACACAGTCGTCACTAATTACGTATGCCATAATGAATTAAATTAATTAAGTTAAGTAAAAAATAATTATTAGTCTTGTAAACAGTTGCAAAATTACATCTTTTATTTTAATAAGACCAAATTTTTAGCAACTATTTTTAGTTATATCTGCAAAAATCATGCCAAACGCTTCACAACCATGACTAATTTATGAAACAATATCATGGCATAGCGTCGTGGACAATCTCCTCGGCCTCCTCTTTCTTGATATTGACCTTCACATGGTCGAAGCCTTCGCCATACACGCCCTTAATCTTCGCCTGCGACACAAAGGCGTCCTCATCTATCGCCTTGATGATGCGGAAGATGTGCATGCTCTCATAGTTGCGGCACATCACCAGCAGTATTGTCGCATCGCTCTGGGTGTACCAGCCAGTGCCGTGAAGAACTGTGCAGCCTCGATGGGCCTCGCGAGTGATGGCATTGGCTATCTCCTTCCACTTCTTGGAGAAGATCATGAACTGAACGCTCTGGCGGTTGCTGTCGATCACCATGTCGGCAGCGATTGAGCAGATGAACATGAATATGAGACCATACACAATCTTGTCGAGTGTGTGGAAAATCAGGTAACTCGAACTAATGATGAGCATGTCCACATAAATCATCGTGCGCCCAAACGAGATGTTGCTGTGCTTGGTGACCATAGCGGCAATGATATCGGTTCCTGCCGAACTGCCATTGTGGGTGAACACAATGCCCAGACCCATGCCACACAGCACAGCGCCTATGATAACATTCATGAAGGGCTGCTGTGCTACTATTGGCGCCTTGAACAAGGGAACCATGATGCCCAGCAGCAAGGTAGCGATAGTGGCACCTATCACCGTGCGAATCACAAACTGCTTGCCCACAGTCCTGAATGCTATCGCCAGTAAGATGGCATTGATTACATAGTAGGTGATTGCAATGTTCCAGCCAAAGCCAAAATAGAGCAACGACGCGAGACCTGTCACGCCACCAGTAACAATCTTCTCGGGCAAAAGGAATGCCGAGTAGCCAAAGCAGTAGCACAACAGGCCCACTGTAATCATGGTGTAATCCTTCACTTGAGTGAGCACATTTTTATCAATCTTTCCCATTTCACTTATATTATTATATTTTTCAGGCTGCAAAATTACAACAAAAAACATTAATCACAGCCAACAATGATGACATAAAATCACATTTACTCTTTTTTTGACAATAAAGCACACTATTATGACCAGCGAGACTGGTATCACCAAATTGTTAATAACTTTCTCGCATTTTGTGTTGACATCGCAATATATTTTTCTATCTTTGCCATTGCTATGAACGGACGAGGAAAACTATATTTCAGATATGGAACCATGGGGTCGGCTAAAACGGCCCTCCTGCTCACGCAAGCCTATAACTTTGAAGAGCGTGGGCTCAAATACCTGTGCATGAAACCTATCATCGACAACCGCGAGAAGGAGAATGTGATTCGTTCACGCATTGGTATCGAGAGGGAATGCAGCTGGATATACCCCGAGATGAACCTTTATGAGTATCTCACACAGCTCTATGACAGCAGCCTGGTAGTAAAGGACTGGATTCTCATCGACGAGTCACAATTCTTGACCGAGGAACAAATCGACCAGCTCGCTCGAATTGTTGACGACTATGGCACCAACGTCGTGTGCTACGGACTGAGAACCGACTTCCAGTCGCACCTCTTTGATGGGTCAAGGCGACTCTTTGAGATCGCCGACTCTATTGAGGAAATTAAGTCGACATGCGCTTGCGGTCGCAAAACGAGCATTAACGCGCGCATCGACTCACAGGGAAATATTGTTACCGACGGTAACCAGGTAGAGATTGGCGGCGACGACCGTTATGTGGCTCTGTGCCGCAGCTGCTGGCGCAACAAGCGCATCGAGAGCGCCGAGCGCAACGCTCTTAAGTTCAAGAGCGAGTAATTCCTTCGTCCCACAAAAATAGCGGCTTGTAATTTCTTCAAGCCGCTATTTCTTTTTTCTCGCTATAGGCGAGGTTCTCAATCGTTGGAGAACATCATGTTCAGCACCCAGTTTACAACAGCCAGGATGATGCTGAAGAGGATTGCTGCACCCAGTCCGTCAACCTTAAATCCATCAACGAAATAAGCACAAAGCATCACCATCAGTCCGTTTACAACCAGTGCAAACAAGCCCAGTGTCAACAGTGTCAATGGCAGAGACAGCAGTTTCACCACTGGCCTCACCACAGCGTTTATCAGTCCCAGGACAACAGCCACTATCACCGTCACCCACCAGGGCTCAATAGTCACACTGTCCATGAAATAGGCTGTAATACCCACAGCCACAGCCGAAAGAATTAATCTTGCTAACATAGCTATTCAGTTATCAGTTTTCAGTTGTCAGTTATCAGTAGTCAGTTTAATGGCTGCAGTGCGTTAGAATCTCATCACTGTCTTCCATAAACCATAAACTATAAACCATAAACCAAGTTCAGTTTTCAGTAGTCAGTTGTCAGTTATCTGTAGCCAGTTTAATGGCTGCAGTGCGTTAGAATCTCATCACTGTCTTCCATAAACCATAAACTATAAACCTTAAACCAAGTTCAGTTTTCAGTAGTCAGTAATCAGTAGAGCAGTAAAGTAGTTTAGCAGGTTCCGATCCTCGATCCCCGCGCGCAGCGCAGCGCCGCAGGCGCAACTTAACACTTAACATTTTACACTTAAGATTTGTTTATCGTCATCTCGCCGCAGATGTTGCGCTGCAGGTATTTCTCTACCTGCTTGTTGCTCATCCCCTTGCCAAAAAGGTACATCATCTTGGTGATCGCTGCTTCGCTGGTGATGTCGTGGCCGCTAATCACGCCAGCGCGTGCCAGTGTGTTGCCTGTGTCGTAAAGGCTGCTGTTCACAGCGCCGTTAACACACTGGGTGACGTTAAGGATCACAACGCCTCGCTCAATCGCCTTAGCGATAGGGCCTGTGAACCATTCGCCGCTAGGGCTGTTTCCCGCGCCATAGGTCTTGAGGACAACCCCCTTGATTCCCGGTGTGTTGAGCAGGTATTCCAGCGTGCTGCTTGTCATGCCCGGATGTAGCACGATAAACATCACGTTAGGGTCCATCACGTCGTGAACCATGAGAGGACGGTTGCTGCTGTCGCGAGCAAGTGAATCCTCATCATAAATAATATCCAGTCCCACCCGAGCCAGGTCGGGGTAGTTATTGCTCAAGAAGGCATTAAAGTTATCGGCACTCACCTTTGAACTGCGGTTTCCTCTAATCAGGTGATTCTCAAAGAGTATTGCCACCTCTTGCACCATTGCCTCGCCACTGCTGGTGCGCTCGGCAGCAACCTGCAAGGCGGTTATCAGGTTTTCCTCGCCATCGGTTCTCACTTCGCCAATGGGCAACTGCGACCCAGTGATAATCACTGGCTTGTTAAGGTTCTCAAGCATGAAACTCAATGCCGAGGCGGTATAGGCCATCGTGTCGGTGCCATGCAGGATTACAAAACCATCATAGGCGTCATAGTTATTTTCTATGGCCCTGGCTATCTCGCTCCAGTGCGACGGGTCCATGTTACTGCTGTCGATGGGCGGGTCAAACTGGATGTTGTCGATGTCGAAGTTGAGCATCTTGATTTTGGGCACATTGTCGATGAGATGAGTGAAATCAAAAGGCTGGAGCACCCTGGTCTCGGGGTTCTCTATCATACCTATGGTGCCGCCTGTATAGATAATCAGGATGCGAGTGCGTGGAGTGTCTTTTACCATTGCTTTAGGTTTATGCTGTTATTGTTCTAGTCCTTAAAGTGTTGTGCAAAGAAATCGAGGTGGTGGCTGAGCGATTCTACCCAGTACTTCCAGGTGTGGCGTCCTGGTCGCTCGCTGTAGTTATGGGTGATGCCATGCTTGAGAAGCGCGGCATGCAGAGCGCGGTTCTCCTTGATGAGAAAGTCGCTGGTGCCGTCGTCAATTATTATGTTCTGTTGACCTTCTTTCAGGTTGGGAACCAGGTTGATTACCGAGTAGGCTTTGCGCTCTTCATATTTCACCAGTTTGTCTATCCCGAAACCACCTTTTTTTATAGTCGAGATGTCTACTGCCCCACTCATGCTGCCACATGAGCCGTAAATCTCAGGATGTCGCCAGCCCAGCCACAATGCGCCATGGCCACCCATACTCAAACCTGTGATGGCGCGATGCTCCACATCGTTGATTGTGGGATAGTTATCTTCAACATAGTTGCGAAGTTCTTGAGTGACATAGGTCTCATACTGCGACCTGGGGTCGATTGGAGAATCGAGATACCAGTTGTTCTGCCCATCGGGGCACACAAAGATCATTCCATACTTGTTGGCAAGCGCGGCCAGGTCCACATGGTTGTTCCAGTCGAGGTGGCAGCCATCATATCCGTGCAACAGGTACACAACAGGAAACTTGGCCGAATTGTCCTCGGCAGCTTCCTTGGGCACTACAATCACGTTGTTTATGTCACGCCCCATCTTCGCGCTCTTGACAGCGACAATCTGAACTTGATTGTTATCAACCTTTTCAGGCTTAGCGACCTCTTGCTTGACTGTCTTCTTGGTGGTTTTCACCCTGGCCGAGGGCGCACTGCCAGCAGTGCAACTCATGCAGCACGTAGCCGAGACCACAGCACAAATCAGTATCTTTACAACTAATTGTCTCATGTTCAATCTTTTTTATCGGTTCACACCTGAGTTGAAGGCCTTGAAGAAGAACAGCATCTGGTAGTCGAGGGCATTAACCCAGAACGACCATGAGTGCTTGCCAGGACGCACGGTGTAGTCGTGAGGAATTCCATACTCGTCGAGCAAGGCGTGCAAGGCGTTGTTGTCGTTGATGAAAATATCGTTCTTGCCAGCGTCGATAACAATATTCTGGCCTGGCTCAAGTGTGGGCACCAGCGATATTACCGAGTGCTCACGCCACAACTCCTTGTTGCTCTCAAAGTCGCCAAGGCGCTCATTTACCTTCCATCGGTTGGGGTTGCTGTAGATGTCTACTCCTCCTTCCATGCTGCCGCAAGAACCGTAAATCTCGGGGTGGCGCCAAGCGAGCCACAGCGCTCCATGTCCACCCATGCTCAAACCAGTGATCGCACGGTACTTGGGGTGGTTGATGGTGCGATAGTGTGTCTCGATATAGCTTCTCAACTCTTTAGTGACATAGGTCTCAAACTGGAAATTGGGGTCGATGGGCGAATCAAAGTACCAGCTGTCCTGTCCGTCGGGGCACACTATAATCACAGCATATTGTGTGGCAAGTGAGCGCAGGTCGGCCTTCTTGGGCCAGTCGCGATAACTTCCCTGGGCTCCATGCAGCAGGTAGACCACCGGGAAGAATCGTGTGGGGTTCTTCTTTTGAGAATACTGTGCTGGCAGCACAACGGTGTTTCTTATCACGCGGCCCATCTTGGTGCTCATCACATCGATGGTGTCGACTATAGCGTTCTGCTTTTGGGCTTCAGCTATTGCCTTGTCATAGATTGCGGGCACCGACTGGGTGATGTCTTTTCCAGCCATTGGCGACGCAAGCACCATCACCACAGCAACCGCTGTCAATAGATTAAAAATGTATTTTTTCATGCTATAAGTGTTTTATCGTTTCTTCTTGAAAAAATCGGTCATCAGTTTGGCGCACTCCTCGGCAAGCACACCGCCCACCACCTCGGTCTTCTTATGGAACGGACTGTCGCAATAGGTGTGATAGCCGCGCTTGTCGTCGCTTGCACCATACACCACCCGCGAAATCTGGCTCCATCCCAGGGCGCCAGCACACATCAGGCAGGGCTCTACAGTGACATACAGAGTGCATTGGGTCAAGTACTTGCCTCCCAGGAACGACGCGGCCGAGGTGATGGCCTGCATCTCGGCATGGGCAGTGACATCGGTGAGTGTTTCGGTGAGGTTGTGACCGCGAGCTATCACCTTGCCTTGACACACTATCACAGCCCCAATGGGCACCTCGTCGCGGTCAAATGCCTCCTGTGCCTGAGCAAGCGCCAAGCGCATAAATCTCTCGTCGCTGGAAGTCATAGTATCTTTACACGAAAATTTTCTTCACATATTTACCCACTTTCACCACATAGACCCGGTTGCGTGGCAGGTCGATAACCTGCGCGTCGCTCGACATGCACTCATAGTAGAGGTGGCCGTTCATGTCCCACACGCTCACCATCTTGTTGTAGTTGTCGCCATAAACATAGAGGGTGCCCCAGTGCGCAACAATGATGGGCTCGGGCTCGGCGGGGAAGGCATCGTCGATAAATTCCTTCAGCCCGGTGGCCTTGTCCACAGTGAAATAGGCAGGGTCGCTGTCGCTCATCATGGTGGTGGGTACTATGGTGTAGGTCACATCGTGGTCAAGGGCTTGAAGGTAGAGGTTGCTGGCTGCTGTCAAAGCCATGAGCTCTCCAGCCTCGTCAAAGACCTTATAGGCCAGGTTATAACCCAGCGGCACACGCTGCCAGTCTTGATCGAATACCTGGGCGGCGAGGTCGAGCGACGGATACACGTCCTCGTTGGGAAACAGGGTGAAGGTGTCTTCGTTGCCCCATGCCTTGTTGCTGGCATAGGCATCGATGGCCTCATAGTCGGTTACCACAACATCTACCCCACTCAGTCCATAAAACACGTCCTCTCCCAGGCATGTGGGAGGCAACGGAGCAGCACAATATATCTCGTAGAGGTTGTGACTGAAGGAAAAGGCTTTGTCTTCTATCACCTTGAGCGATGAAGGCAACATCACGGTGTGCAGCTTGTAGCAGTCGTGGAAGGAACCCTCGCCCAGCGACTTCACACCCTCGGGAACAGCGACATTCTCAAGGGCAGTGCCAGCAAAGCACTCGTCGGGGATGCGGTCTATGTAAAGCGGCAATGTGACGCTGGCAAGCTCATCGCTGCCGGCAAAGGCGCGGTAGCCTATGCTGGTCACACTGTTAGGAATCACCACATCGGTGACTTTTGATCCGGCAAACGCCTCGTCGTCGATTGCAGTGACGGCATAGACCTCGCCGTCGCAGGTCACTTGCGAAGGAATGATGCACACTCCCTCATAGGCGTTGACGCCATCAACGATATTCTTGGTCACCATGACCTCGCCACTGCGATAACCAAAGTCATAGACATAGCCGCCGCTGGCAAAATCTCCTGCCACACATGCAAGCGACACACTGCCAAGCAGCGATAGAATGATATATTTTACTGTATTCATTATTCAATAGTTTACATTTTAACCTACAAAATTCAACAAAATTCTTGAATTCTCCAAACCTTTGGCAAAAATTCATCCTTTTTTCTATATTACACTCTCCACAGGCAGCTTCATTTTGGGTAGGTAAAATATTTATTTCTAAAATAATTGTGATTTTTCGCAATTAATTCTTACCTTTGTAGGTTATAACAAAATTACTGCGAGATATGAACAGTGACCTACCACAAAATCCCTTGATACTGGCGAGCTATATCAACACGATGTTGCGCGACCGTTTCAGCTCACTCGACGAGCTATGTGCCTCGCTCGACATTGAGCGCGACTGGCTTGTCAAGAAGCTGCGCTTGGTGGGCATGACCTACGACGCCACAGTGAACCGATTTTGGTAAACACATAAAATAAATAATACATAAGCTTATGAAAAGTTCAAAAATTCTTACCCGCCACGCATTTATTCTCGACTTGCTGTGCTTGTTGCTGTGCTTTGCACTGCTGTTTCTTGGCAACAAGAACATCATCCCACAGTGGATGCTTATCACTGGAGCATTAATAGCACTTGTGGCGCTCATCGCTTCGATAGCACTTTTTGTAAAAGCGCGCAAAATCGACCGTGAGGAGAGCCGCCGCATTGAAAGCGAAATCCTTGCCAATGCCGCAAGGGAAGATGCTGCAGCAAAGTATGCCCAAGATGTGACCGACGGCAACGAGAGTGATGACGAGCAAAACGACTATAAAACCGACGACGAGCAATGATGCGACTCATCTCATGGAACGTTAACGGACTCAGAGCCGTAGTGGGAAAAGACTTTGGAGAAACCTTCAAGAGCCTTGATGCCGACTTCTTCTGCCTCCAGGAGACAAAGATGCAGGCAGGCCAACTCGACCTGGAGTTTGACGGCTACACCAGCTACTGGAACTATGCCGAGAAGAAAGGCTATTCAGGCACCGCTATCTACACACGCCACAAGCCTCTTGATGTGACCCTGGGCATAGGAATCGACGAGCATGACCATGAGGGCCGCGTGATAACCCTCGAGATGGAGAAGTTCTTCCTTGTGAATGTGTATGTCCCCAATAGCCAGGACGGATTGAAACGCCTGGACTACCGCATGCGCTGGGAAGATGACTTCCGCAACTATCTGGTTAATCTCAACAAGAAAAAACCGGTTATAGTGTGCGGCGACCTTAACGTTGCCCACAAGGAGATAGACCTCAAGAACCCCAAGACCAACCGCAAGAACGCCGGTTTCACCGACGAGGAGCGCGAGAAAATGACCACTTTGCTCGACGCAGGATTCACCGACAGCTGGCGCCATTTCAACCCCGATGTGGAAGGCGTCTACTCCTGGTGGAGCTACCGTTTCCAGGCACGCGCGAAGAATGCCGGCTGGCGCATCGACTACTTCCTGGTGAGCAACGATGCCCGCGACAAGATGGTCGACGCCAAGATCCACACCCAGATAATGGGCAGCGACCACTGCCCAGTAGAACTCGACATTGAATTCTAATAGTTTCCAGCAGTAATATTCACACACCATCTATCAACCCTAAACCATTCACGAAATGAACACCGACTTGAGTTCACACATCAAGCTCGACCAAGTGTCGAAGCGTTATTACCGTCCCACCAGCGAAGTGGAACTGATTACCCTCACACGATATGAGAAGGTTAACACCGTTGTTGTCGACACACCTGTGGAAGGTGCTGCCGATGCCGCGCGCGACGTGGTTGAGACTATAGAAGAATGCGTTAGAGAAAAAGGGCGCTGCGTGATAGGTTTTGGCGCCGGACGATGCGCTATGGATGTGTATAGCGAACTCGTGAAACTCTATTTTGCCGACAAAGTGAGCTTCAGCAACGTGATTGCCTTCAACCTGAGCGAGCTGGGACTGGGAGTGCCCGACCCTCAGGAGCAGAGCACTCTCAAGCGGTTGAGTGATGGGTTCTTCAACAAGGTGGACATCGCACCCGAGAACATCCACACCTATAGCAGCGAGGCCACCAAGGAGAACGTCTTCAAGTTGTGTAAAGACTATGAGACCGAAATCGACGAGTATGGCGGGCTCGATTTAGTGGTGTGCGAGCTCACCAAGAATGGAGGACTGGCATTTAACGAGGCGGGTTCGACCAGCCTGTCGTCGTGCCGACTGGTGTCGCTCACAGGCGAGATACGCACACGCATTGCCGAGAGCTACCAGTGCGAGAAGTCGCCCAAGACGGCTGTCACACTGGGAATTAGCAACATCCTCAATGCTCGCAAGATCATCAGCACAGCATGGGGCGAGAGCAGCTCTAATGCTGTGTTCAACACTATTGAGGGAAAAATAACCGACCAGTATCCCGCCTCCTTCCTGCAGATGCATCACAACGTGAAGCTTGTCATCGACCTCGACGCAGCATCAAGCCTCACCCGCATCAAGTATCCCTGGAAGGTGACATCGTGCGACTGGAACAACGTCTTGCTCAGGCGAGCGCTGGTGTGGCTTAGTGAGCAAACCGGCAAACCCATCCTCAAGCTCACCAACAAAGACTACAACGAATATGGCCTGAGCGAACTGGTGGCAATCTATGGCTCGGGATATAACGTAAACATACAAATCTTCAACGACCTGCAGCACACCATCACCGGGTGGCCAGGAGGCAAGCCTAATGCCGACGACACCTACCGCCCCGAGCGCGCTACACCCTACCCCAAACGCGTGCTCGCCTTCAGCCCTCACCCCGACGATGCCATCCTGGCAATGGGTGGCACATTGCGCAGGCTCGTAGAACAAGGGCACGAGGTGCATGTGGCGTTTGTCACCTCGGGCGACATCATGGTCAACGATGAGGACCTGCTACGATATGTGCTTGTGTCGGAACGCTCAGCGCGGCACAACGGCTACTACTCGGCACAGCAATACGACATGGTTGAGAAAATAAGGGATGCCATTGCCAAGAAGGCGCCTGGCGACCCCGACACTGCCGAGGTGCGTTATCACAAGGGCGAGATATTTGTGTGTGAGGGCATTACCAGCTGCAACTACCTGGGCATCAAGCAAGAGAATGTGCACGAGTTGCAACTACCCTTCTACATCAACGACCCTCGTGGCAAGGGACGCATCACCCAGGCCGACGTGCAGCCTGTCAAAGAACTGATAGAGAGCATCAAGCCACATCAGATTTTCTTTGCCGACGACCTTAGCGACCCCTTTGGCACCCATGAGCCAGCTGCCAATGTGGTGCTCGCAGCCATCGACGAGCTCAAAAACGAGCCGTTCATGCATGACTGCCGCACATGGATGTATCGTGGCCTGTGGGGAGAATGGGACATCGACTTCATTGAGATGGCTGTGCCCATGAGTCCTGAGGAGTTCCAGTACAAGCGCGACGCCATCCTCAAGCACCAGTCGCAAGTGCATGACGCTCCATTCATCGACCCCGAGAACGACGACCTGAACTGGCAACGCTCACTGCGCCGCAACCAAGACACGGCAGCTCTCTACAGCCGCCTGGGGCTTGCCAGCTATGAGGCGATAGAGTCGTTTGTGCAGTACCAGGTTAATGGTTAATGAACATTGCACAACTGGGCTGCCATCTCAGGCAATCGCACAACTCACAATAAGGGGCGCCATGATGGCGCTCTTTATTATTTTGTCTATCAGCATCTTAAATAAACTGGCTAAAAATGTTAATAACTTATTTGGTTTTTATTTTGCTATAGACTAGGAATTGACGTAACTTTACACACTCAAAACAATTGTGCCCTTGCCGCAAGTGCATGTGAGGGCATATTGACTTGCCAACTATTGTTATCACCTTACACTCAAAACGTTACACTACACTATATGATTCCATTTGTCCATCTTCACGTCCACTCACAATACTCGATTCTCGACGGCCAGGCACCGGTAAAGGGAATTGTTGACAAAGCCATTGCCAACGGCATGAGAGGTGTCGCTCTTACCGACCATGGAAACATGTTTGGCATCAAGGAACTTCACGACTACGTCAACAAAAAGAATGCCGACGTCAACAAAGCCATCAAGGACTTAAAAGCAAAAATCGAGGAAGAACAGTCAAGCGAGAATCTCAACGAGGAGACCATCGCCAACCTGAAAAATGAACTGAGCGAACAGGAGAAGAAGTTGTTCAAGCCCATCTTTGGCTGCGAGGCATATGTTGCACGCGAAGACCGGCACACCCACACCGACAACCGTGACTATGGCCGACACCTGATCTTGCTTGCCAAGAACCTCAAGGGATACCACAACCTCATCAAGATTGTGTCGAACGCCTGGACCGAGGGATTCTATATGCATGCCCGCACCGACAAGAGCCAACTTGAGAAGTACCACGAAGGGGTGATCTGCTGCTCGGCTTGCCTGGGTGGCGAGGTGCCTCAGCTCATCATGAATGGAGACATTGACGGCGCACGCAAAGCCATTCTGTGGTATAAAGGGGTGTTTGGCGATGACTACTACCTGGAGTTGCAACGTCACAAGGCTACGGTCCCTGACGCCAACCACGAGACCTACCCTAAACAGCAAGAGGTGAACAAAGTGCTCCTGCAGCTTAGCCAGGAGCTGGGAGTGAAAGTGATTTGCTCCAACGACTCGCACTTTGTCAACGAAGACGACGCCGATGCCCACGAGCGACTGGTGCTGCTCTCTACCGGCAAGCGCATGGGCGATGCCAACGCACTGCTCTACACCAAGCAGGAGTGGTTCAAGACGCAAGAGGAGATGAATGAACTCTTTGCCGATGTGCCCGAAGCGCTGCAAAACACCATGGAAATTCTCGACAAGGTGGAAATCTACTCTATCGACCACAAGCCCATCTTGCCCGACTTCCCGCTGCCCGATGGCTTCGACAACGAGGACGACTACTTGCGCTACCTGGTATATGAGGGCGCCAAGGAACGCTGGCCCAACATGGACGACGAGCACCGTGAGCGCATCGACTTCGAGCTCGAGACTATCAAGAAGATGGGATTCCCAGGCTACTTCCTGATTGTGCAGGACTACATTCGCGTGGCGCCTTCGCTGGGATGCGCCGTGGGGCCAGGACGTGGCTCGGCTGCTGGTTCGGCAGTAGCCTATTGCCTGGGAATCACCAAGATCGACCCCATCAAGTATGACCTGCTGTTTGAGCGTTTCCTTAACCCCGACCGAATCTCGTTGCCCGATATCGACGTCGACTTTGACGACGATGGCAGGGCTGCCGTGCTCAAATATGTGACCGAGAAATATGGTGCCGAAAAGGTGGCACACATCATCACCTACGGCACCATGGCTGCCAAGATGGCGATAAAAGATGTGGCACGAGTTCACGACCTTCCCATCCCTGAGAGCGACCGCCTGGCAAAGTTCATCCCAAGCAAGCCCGGCGACATGCCCGAGGACGAGAACGGCAAGACCTATAAGATAACTATCAAGAACTGCCTCAAGTGCTTCCCAGAGTTCCGCAACGAGCTCAACAACAGCAATCCCATCATTGGCGACACCATACGCTTTGCCGAGAAACTGGAGGGCAACGTGCGAGGCACTGGCGTGCATGCCTGCGGAGTAATCATTGGCCGTGACGACATCACCGACTGGGTGCCCGTGAGCACCGCCCCCGACAAGGACGGCTCACGCATTGTGGTCACTCAATATGAGGGAAGCGTGATTGAAGAGACAGGACTTATCAAGATGGACTTCCTGGGACTGAAAACGCTGTCAATCATCAAGGACGCACTCGAGAACATCAAGACCACTCGCGGCATTGACATCGACATTGAGAAAATACCCATCGACGACCCCAAAACCTATCAGCTATATAGCGAGGGAAGGACAACGGGTACGTTCCAGTTTGAGTCGGCAGGTATGCAGAAGCACCTCATCGACCTCAAGCCCTCAACCTTCGAGGACCTCATAGCCATGAATGCGCTCTACAGGCCAGGCCCTATGGCCTACATACCCCAATTCATCGCCCGCAAGCATGGTCGAGAGCCCATCACCTACGACTTCCCCGAAATGGAGAAGTATCTCAAGGACACCTATGGCATCACTGTCTATCAGGAGCAAGTCATGCTGCTGTCACGTCAACTGGCAGGATTCACACGCGGCGAGAGCGACGTGCTGCGCAAGGCCATGGGTAAGAAGCAGAAGGACAAACTCGACAAACTCAAGCCCAAGTTCATCAAGGGCGGCGAGGAACGAGGCCACGACAAGAAGACGCTCGAAAAGATTTGGAGCGACTGGGAAGCTTTCGCTTCCTATGCCTTCAACAAGAGCCACGCCACATGCTACAGCTGGGTCGCCTACCAAACAGCCTACCTCAAAGCCAACTACCCCAGCGAGTATATGGCAGCCGTGCTCAGCCGCTCGGGCGACGTGGACAAGATGAGCAAGTTCATGGACGAGTGCAAGGCGATGGGTATCACAGTGAAGGGACCCGACCTCAACGAGAGTTACAAGTCGTTCAGCGCCAACAAGGATGGCGACATTCGCTTTGGCCTTAACGGCATCAAGGGATTTGGAACTAACTCGGTCGACGCCATAATTGCCGAGAGGGAGAAGAACGGTCCATTCAAGGACATCTACGACTTTGTGGAACGCGTCAATCTCTCGACATGCAACCGCCGCGCCATCGAGGCTCTCGCACTGTCGGGGGCATTCGACAGCTTTGGCGTTGCTCGCGAGGCATTCTTTGAGAAGAACAACAAGGGCGAGGACTTCAGCGAGGTGCTGCTCAGGTATGGACAGCAATATCAACTCGACAAGCAGCAGCAGAGCAACACTCTCTTTGGCGACATGATGGACGAACTCACCGCTAAGCCCGCCATTCCCAAGGCCGAGCCATGGCCCACAATTGAAAAGCTCTCGCGTGAGCGCGACCTGGTGGGCATCTACCTCTCGGCTCACCCGCTCGACCCGTTCTTCATGGAGTTGAAATTTGGATGCAACTCTACCATCAAGAACTTCAACGAGCAAGGAATCAACAAGATAGGGCATGAATTTGTGCTTGGAGGAATAGTAATAGATTTCACCGAGCGGCCCACTAAACGAGGCAACAACTTTGGCATCCTCAAGATTGAGGACAAGACGGGAACATGCGAGTTAAGGCTCTTTGACAACGTGTTTGCATCTTATCGCAACTACTGCATCCCGGGAACGGCGATTGCCGTGAGATGCAGCTACCAGAAAAACCGTTATAACGACAAGATAAACTTGCAGGTGAGCAGCATCGCATTCCTCAAGGACTTGAAGGGCAAGATGGTGAAGGCAATACGCATTGCACTCAACGAGAAACAGCTCGAACTGGGAGCAATCATCAAGAGCCAGCTCAAGGCCTCGACCGAGAACCGTTGCGATCTCATGTTCCGCATCCACGACCTCTCCACCAACCGCTACATCGACATGAGGTCAAACTTCAAGATTCCACTCACTCGAGAGTTCATTGAGCAACTCGAAGAACTGAAAATTAAATACAGCATTATCAATTAATCAAATAACATATAATCAACAAAAAATCAAACTATTATGGCAAAAGCATTTAACGACAACAACATCAATGAAGTAATCGCTTCGGGCAAGCCCGTGGTAGTTGACTTCTGGGCTGAGTGGTGCGGACCATGCAAGGCTGTGTCGCCCATCATCGACGAACTCGCTCAAGAGTATGAAGGCAAAGTAGAGATTGGCAAGTATGACGTGGACGAGGGTGGCGACTTCATGGCCGAATATGGCATTCGCAACATCCCCACAATTCTCTTCTTCAACAATGGAGAACTGAAAGACCGCAATGTGGGCTCAATTGCCAAGGACGCACTGAAAGCCAAAATCGAGGCCCTGCTGTAAACCCACAATTAGAGCAATAAGCCCTAAACCACGGTTTACAAGTCAAGAGGTGACATCTCAAAAAGATGCCACCTCTTGATGATTATTGAGAGCAGTAACCATTACCAGCGGCGCTCAAAAGAGAAGTCCAGTATTGCGAGCCGCTGGCTCGCACCCCCAGCCGTCGTGTATTGCGCCACACCAGCCGTCGTGCATCGCGCCGCACCAGCGGCGCTCAAAAGAGCAGTCCAGTATTGCGAGCCGCTGGCTCGCACCCCCCAGCTGTCAAGAAACCTATCCCAGGCGCGAGAAAAAACAAGACAACGCAGAACCCCCAAAAGGTTAACCGCATTGTCTTGCCCTCATTGGCGGAGTGACCGAGATTCGAACTCGGGAACCGCTTGTGACGGTTACACGCTTTCCAGGCGTGCCTCTTCAGCCACTCGAGCACCACTCCTAATATTCACTCAAAATAATCTTAGTTCAAAAAAGCGGTGCAAAGATAATGCTTTTTTCTTGATATAAGCGAAAAACTTTGTAAATTTGTGGCAGTGAAATCAAAAAATTTGCGATTTTGGACAATTCCCGTTACGATATCAACGACCAGCTCACGAGCGATTTCTATCGCGATGTGCTAGAGTTATTGCCCTATGAGCCCAATCAGGGACAGGTAGAGGCCTTTGCCGCCTTTGCACATTTCCTCTTCTATGGCGACGAGCGCAGCGTGCTGCTGCTCAACGGCTATGCCGGCACAGGCAAGACGTCGCTAATGGGTGCTGTGGTGCAAGCCTTGTCACGCCGCAACATCAAGGTGGTGCTGCTTGCTCCCACGGGTCGTGCGGCACAGGTGCTCAGCGAGTACTCCCAACGCACGGCACTGACCATCCACCGCAAGATTTACCGCCAGGACAGTTACTTGAGCGACGGCTTCAGCCTTGCCGAGAACAAGCACACCAGCACTGTGTTTATCGTCGACGAGGCGTCGATGATATCCAACTCACAGGCCGACATGTCGATGTTTGGCAGCGGACGCCTGCTCGACGACCTGGTGGCCTATGTGTACAACGGCCAAGGCTGCAAACTCATGCTCATGGGCGACGGAGCCCAGCTGCCGCCAGTGGGACAGAGCGAGAGTCCCGCTCTCAGCAGCGAGGTGATGAGCCGTTACGGCCTCACCGTCTATGATGTGACGATGACCCAAATTGCCCGCCAGGCCGCCGACTCGGGAATCTTGCAGAACGCCACCCTGGTGCGCCAAATCTTGACCAGCGGCCAGCTCGTGGCTCCCAAGCTGGAGTTGTCGCAATACCCCGACATTGAGGCGATTACAGGCGAGTTTCTGCTCGAGACCCTGAGCGACTGCTATGACCGCGACGGCATTGAGGATACCATCGTCATCACCCGCAGCAACAAGCGCGCCACATTGTATAACCGTGGCATAAGGAACACCATCCTTTACCGAGAGGAAGAACTCAGTGCTGGCGACATGCTCATTGTGTCGAAGAACAACTACTACTGGGCAAAAGACTACGACAACATCGACTTCATTGCCAACGGCGACGTGATGCGCGTGCGCCGTGTGTGGGGAGAGGTAGAGGTAGCCTATGGGCTGCATTTTGCCAACGTCACCGTGGAGCTGCCCGACCACAACGATGTGGAAATGGATGTGAAGATTGTCATCGACAGCCTGCAAAGCGACACACCAGCGTTGACATTGCTCCAAAGTGAGCGGCTCTACACCGAGGTGCTCAATGAGTGCACTGGCAACAAGCGCGAGCGTTACAAGCAGATGAAAGAACATCCCTATTTCAACGCGCTACAGGTGAAGTTTGCCTACGCCGTGACTTGCCACAAGGCACAAGGCGGCCAGTGGAAGAACGTGTTTGTCGACATGGGCAGCATCATGCCCGAAGCGCTGAGCACTGCCGACTTCCTGCGCTGGCTCTACACTGCCATCACCCGCGCCCGCAACAAGGTGTACCTCATCAATTGCCCATTAGAAGGATGAAGACCAAAGGACAAAGGATAATGTGGGAAGTATTTTGACTGAAACAAAAATAATCACTAATTTTGCACCTGAAATAACCAATAACACAAGAGGACTATGGCAAATAGAATGAACTGGGAGAAACTGATTTGTGACACCCGATTGGGATTAGAGCATTATAAGGACAGCAAGAGTGGCGTGCGCAGCGACTTTGAGCGCGACTATGACCGCTTGATCTTCTCCTCACCCTTCCGCAGACTTCAAAACAAGACCCAAGTATTTCCCCTGCCTGGCAGCATCTTCGTGCACAACCGTCTGACCCACAGCCTGGAGGTGTCGTGCGTAGGACGCTCGCTTGCCAACGAGATTGCCATACGCCTTCACGAGCGTCACTTGCGTGAGCCCTGGCGCGACAAGCTGTGGAACATGGGCGAGATAGTTGCTGCCGCATGCCTGGCACACGACTTGGGCAATCCTCCCTTTGGCCACTCGGGCGAGAAGACCATTGGCGAATTCTTCAGCAGCGGCAACGGCAAGGTGTTCAAAGACCGCCTCACTCCACAGCAATGGTCCGACCTTATCCACTTCGAGGGCAATGCCAACTCCTTCCGCACCCTCGTGCACCAGTTCAAGGGCCGTCGTCCAGGAGGCTTTGCCATGACCTACTCCACCCTTGCATCGATAGTGAAATACCCCTACTCATCGAGCCATGCCGGCAAGAAGGGCAAGTTTGGTTTTTTCACCACCGAGAAAGAGACCTTCGAGAAAATCGCCCATGAGCTAGGCATTATCCAGCTTGAGGAAGAGCGCTATTGCCGCCATCCGCTGGTCTATATGGTAGAGGCTGCCGACGACATCTGCTATCAGGTAATGGACATAGAGGACGGCCACAAACTCAAAATCATCTCCACCGAAGAGACCATAGAACTGCTCACAGGACTCTTTAACGAAGAGCGCAAAGAGCACATGCGCGAAGTCATGAGCAACGTTGCCGACCCCAACGAGAAAATCGTCTACCTGCGCTCGTGTGTGGTGGGATTGCTTGTGCAGGAATGCGCCAAGACCTTTGTTGAGCATGAGGATGAGATAATGGAAGGCAGGTTTGAGGGTTCACTCATCGACAACATCTCACCCCTTCCCAAGCAGGGCTACAAGCATTGCAGCGACCTTGCCTTCAAGAAACTGTATCGCGCCAGCTATGTCGTTGACGTGGACCTGGCAGGTATTCGCATCATCAATCTCCTGCTCGACAAGCTCACACAGGCTGTTCTCAACCCCGAGAGCAACTACTCGCAACTGCTCCTGAACAAGTTCCCACAACAGTATGATGTGCACGCCACCACCCTATTTGAGAAAATCCAGGGCGTTCTCGACCACATCAGCGCGATGACCGACGTCTATGCCCTCAACCTCTACCGCCAGCTCGACGGCATCAGCCTGCCCACGGTATAGCGGCTACGTCACACCAGTTGCAACCCACAAGAATATATCAACGAGCGGCTTGATGCCGCTCGTTTTTTTATAAAACTTGCATTTTCATTATCTTTTTCTATCTTTTTTGCATTTTTTTAGACAAAATGCAAGCATTTTTATTGTTTTTTCTATAAATTTGTCAAACAAAAATCACATCTCACTATCACAAAAGATAGTCTGAGACCATAAAACACACTGATTAACAATCATTTAAAATCCAATACTAACACATTAAAAACATGGCTATGAACAAGAAAACTACTCGATTATCATTATTGCGTGGTATTCTAGTCGTTATGGCACTGATAGTTGCCATGACGAGCAATGCAGCCAAACTCACCGACGTGATTGGCTACAACTGGACTACCAGTGGCACTAATGCAACCTTAGCAAAGTACACTATCACTTCTCATCAAGAAGATGGTGTAACAGTCAAGGACTCATTATTCTACACTGGCGACGAGAACAACATCGTCAACATTCCTGAGACTTTTGAGTACAACGGCGTCACCTACACAGTGGTTGCCATCGATGCCAACGCATTTGTCAACTGCCGTGACATCAAGGAGATTCACCTTCCAGCCACTTGTGTGAGCTATGGCAACAACTGCTTCCGTGGATGCACTAGCCTCACCAACTATCCCGTCACCGAGACAGCAACAAAGATGGGTAGCGGCACTATTTGGGAATGCCCCAACGTTACCGAGGCGTTCATCCCAAGTGGTGTGACAAGCACACTGATTTCTAATCAATTTGCTAACACAGGCGTTCGCAAGCTCACCATCATGGCAAGCGAGACTCCACTCAAGTTCAGTCGCAACGCTTTTGGCGCCACTGCTGCCGATCTGCCACCGCTTGACACTCTCATCATTCTGCGTCCCATGAACACTGCCGACTATGCCAGCAACCTACAGCCTTTCCACAACTACACCACTATCAAGCAACTGGTGCTGGGCGGCGAACTGCTCGACATCGCCCAGAGTTGCTTCATGGGCTGCTCGGGCATAGAAGAAGTGATCTTTGAGGAAGGCAACAAGATTGCCACAATAGGCTCAGGCGCATTCAATTGCTGCAACCACCTCAAGAGCATTGAGTTGCCCGCCACCATCACCTCGGTGCCTATGAACATTTTCTTGAATTGCTCGCAACTGGAGAGCGTCAACTTCCTGGGAAGCATCACATCAATCCAGCAAAGCGCCTTCAACGGCTGCTCATCGCTGCAGAGCATAGCACTGCCAAGCAGCCTCACTAGCATTGGCGCAAGCGCGTTCAATAACAGCGGTCTCACGGGCGTGATAGAACTGCCCGAGGGCTTAACCACCATTGGGGCTGGTGCCTTTGCCGGCTCTCACAACATCACCGGCATCAACCTGCCATCGACCGTTGCCACCATAGGCAATGCCGCATTTGGTCCCATCGAGAACCTTGCCAGCATTCAACTTGCCGATGGCAACAGCGCATTTGCAGTGAATAATGGCGTTCTCACCAACGCCGCCGGCACACGCCTGCTTGTTACCGCTCATGAGGGCGAGATAGGCACTGCCATCAACAATGGCACCGTGGTGAGCATCGACAACTACGGCATGGCGTTCTCGCCATATACCGACGTTAATCTCCCTGCCCTCAATGAGATAGGCAACTACGGCTTCTACCGCGCCGCCATCAAGGAGTTCACCTACAAGGCAGGAATGACAGTTAATCCCAATGCATTCCTCGAGAGCGACCTCGAGACCCTTAACACTGAGGAAGGCGTTCGAGAGATTCCACAAAACCTGTGTGCCAACTGCACTAAGTTGACCACCGTGAACATCTCCAACACTGTCACCAACATGTTCCAGGACGCGTTCATCGGCTGCACATCGCTCAAGCACATGGACCTGGGTGCCAACATCAACTACATGGAGAAAGGCTCGGTTCCCGCAACCATCGAGAACCTGACAGTGCGCAACGTGGTTCCTCCAGTGCTTGGCGCAGGTGTGTTTGAGCCCAGCCAGAGCAATGTGATTTGCAACGTTGCCGCCACTTCGGTCAACGACTATGAAGCCGCTCCACAATGGCAATATCTCAACATTCAGGGCGACCCATCAATTACTGGCGAGGGCACCGTGCTGGGATGCCCAAGCGGCCTCTACTTCGCCACCAAGGACTGCCGCCTGATGTACCGCGACAACGATGGCAACATCATCGACACTGAGTTCAACACCGGCGAGCACGCCTTCAACATCCAGAACTACAAGAACCGCATCTACGTTGCCAGCGCAGGCCATTACTTCCAGTATCAAGGCGAAGACGCCCAGGCCAGTGGCGGCGACGGCGAGTTGTTCTATGTGAACAAGACCGACGACCTGTGGTATCGCGTTACCGTGTTGAACAACGTGGGTTACAAGGCATTTGAGGATCCATTCTCGATGTATATCTCGGCTATCGACAACAAGATATACATTGCCGACCGCAACGTGGGCATCCACGAGATGAGCGCCGACACTGTGGGACTCTATGGCACTCAGCCATTCTTCATGCAGAATGGATGGCTGCCTTACTACAACGACAAGATCACATGGGGTGCCATTGGCGCAGGAATGCAGATGCGCGCCACCGATGTGGTTGCCAGCGACGGCACCACCCGAAACAACGTTTACTGGGTTGCCAAGAAGTTTAACGGCCAGGGCATTTTCCGCTTCGACAAGAACATGATATACAGCGCTTCAGACAATGAAGGTGCCTATCATCAAAATGAGCAGCTGCCTGTTTACCTGTACAACGTGCAGATGACCACATTCTATATCGACGAGGAAAACGGCTATCTCTACTTCTTCGTTCAGAAAGACAATGTGGGCAATGCCACTCCTGGCCTCTACCGCATCTCACTCGCCACACTCGCCACTAAGCAAGACCAGGCTACCGTTGCCGACGACGCAGTGCTCATCGACGACTCACCCATCCTGCTCGAAGGGTCGGGCGACGAGATTACCGGTATCACACAGATCACTGGCGACGGAAACTACATCTACTGGGCCTACATCTCGTGCGGCGAGGGCACCAGCGTGCCAGGCATGGTGGCTTATGACCCAGCCAACCCCTTGCACCAGACCGGTATCAAGATGATTAGTGCCAAGCCCGAGAATGCTACCGTAGTACCACCCATCACCTATGCTGTAGAAGGCATCGCTGCCTATGGTGTTACAACAGCCAAGTTTGAGAGCCCAGGCCCAGCAATCCTTCCTGGCGACGTGAACGGTGACGGCAACGTTACCTCTACCGACATCACACTGCTCTACAACATCATTCTCAACAATGACTACACTGGGGTTGTCAATGCCGACCAAAATGGTGACGGCAACATCACTTCGAGCGATGTGACACTCATTTACAACATCCTGCTTGGCAGCAAGAAATAATGTGAACTCACTCAATCGATTTATAGGATTCCTCATTCATTGAGAAAAACGTCCTCATGATAAAATGAGGGCGCTTTTCTTATCATCTCGCAACAAAAAAATGCACTTTGTTTAAAAAAAACTTGAAAATTATTTTGTTTTATAAGAAAAAGTTCCTATATTTGTGAAAATCATAATTAACCCGATTGTTTAACTTTAAAATTTACACAAAACACACAAACATTTATGAAAAAGTTATTCTTATTGATGATGGCAGTAGGAGCCATGACCCTAGTTTCATGCACTGGTAACGCTGAGAAGGCAAGTGGTAGCGCAGCAGCAAGCGGAGAAGGACAAGAACAAGAACAAGTAGCAGCCGACGCTCAAGGCACTACCTTTGAAGGCGCAAACTTCACAATGGTTTACCCTGAGTTGCTCACCAAGGAAGGCTACAAGAGTGACAAGACTATCAATGCCTCCAACGAAGACAACAGCATTAAGATGGACGCAACATTCAGCCAGACCCCCTGCAAGCCCGAGGATTTTGCAAAGTATGCCGACAACCTCAAAGTCATGAAGAAAGAATACACAGCCGAAGATCCAAAGATTGACGGCAACTTCATGACAGTGAAGTATGTAAAGGGCGAAGAAGCCGAGACCGACTATGTGGTATTCCTCGACGAGACAGGTGGTGTTGCTGGTAGTTTCAAGTATCCAGTTGCAAAGGCTGCAGAAGTAGAGGCTCTCATCATGCCAATGCTCAAATCAATCAAGAAAAAGTAATTTTTCTAAAGAAAAACTTTTTTGGTGACAAGACTATGCATAAAAATGTGTAGTCTTGTCTTTTTTTACTATCTTTGTGGCCTATAATCACAATTTATCTTTAAAACATGAAAAAAATAACATTTTTACTCATTGCGGTACTCACCGCAATAGCGGCTAGCGCCGAGCCAGCCAACCCTACTCCAATCACCATGAAGCAGTCCAACGGAGAGACTGTTCAGATTAAACTGGTGGGCGACGAGTTCTACCATTTCAACACCACCATTGATGGTTACACCGTGATTAACACTAATGGCAACTGGGAATATGCCGTCAAAAAAGGCAACAGCATGGTGCCATCGGGACTGATCGCACATGACCCGGCAGCCCGCAGCACACAAGAGCAGCAACTGCTGGCTGGCGTTGAGAAATATCTCGTTGACATTCCCGCCACCGCCAAGGGCGAGAAAGCGCGCAAGATGCGCGACAAGAAAAACCAGGGCCAAAAAGCACCTGTGGTTGACTACAACACCTTTCGCGGTCTTATCATTCTCATTAACTACAACGACCGACAGTTCCAGATGAGTGATGCCAACAATTTCTACAATGAATTGTGCAACACTCCCAACTATAGCGGTTTCTATCATCAAGGTCGCTTTCAGTCGTGTACTGGCAGCGTGAGAGACTATTACTACGACAACTCGATGGGACAGTTTGACCCAGAGTTTGACGTAGTGGGTCCGGTAAACCTTGACTTCTCATGCCTTGAGGGTAACGACAAGTCTCGCCAGATTTTCCAGGCGGCTCTCAACGCCGTTGACGACCAGGTTGATTTCAGTCAATATGATGCCGACAATGACGGCATGATCGACATGGTATTCTTCATGGTAGCAGGCTACTCGTCGAGCTACAGCGGCAATAACGAGGGCTACCTGTGGCCTCACATGAGCTACCTCTATGGCTACTCGCCCGAAAATGGATGGTACTGGCTCCAATATGACGGCAAGTACATGGGGCGCTACGCCTCGTCGTGCGAGATTTATGGCTGGGAGTCCTATGGCCACACCATGCCTAACGCCATTGGAACCATCTGCCATGAGTTTGGACATGTGCTGGGTCTTCCCGACCTCTACGACACCGACTACGGCGGCAGTGGTGGCGAGAGCAACCACCCCGGGGGATGGGACGTGATGGCTGGTGGCAGCAGCAGTAACTACGGCCGCACACCGGTGGGCTACAGCCTGTGGGAGCGTGTGGAACTGGGCTTTGCCGAGACTCCACCCGAGCTCACACTGGGCACCAAGACCCTTGCCCCTATCAACACGAGCAATACCGGCTACAGGATGCAATCGCCTAACGCCAACGAATACTTCCTCTTTGAGAACCGCCAGCCCAACAAATGGGATGCCGCCCTGCCAGGTCATGGACTCGTCATCGCACGAGTTGACTACAGCAACATGAACGCTTGGGATTCAAACGATGTGAACAGCAATCCTGCCCACAACTACTACGAACTAGTTAGGGCAGCTGGCGCCAGCGAAGCGGGTGTTCCATTCCCTGGCAACAGCAATGTTACCGAGATCAACTCCATCACCGATCCCGCTCTGGTGACATGGGCAGGCGAGCCATGTCAGTATGGCCTTGCACAAATCATTGAGCAGAACCAAACGGTGACCTTCAATGTCACAAATGATGTGACTCCCAAGATGCTTGTTGAGACCTTCGACCAAATACAAACTGGCCTCCCCGCCAATGCCACCGAAGTACTGGGCGACATTGCAACATGGAACTTTCCTAAAGCCAACGTGGTGGACAACAACGGCGGCCATGCTGCGGCGCTTGAGATGCCTGGCGGCATTGCAATGAACAGCGACGTTGACATTGACATCTACAAAATAAGCCTTAATGCCGTGAACAATTCCAGTTCTGTGTCGAAACTGCAGCTCTACTACTCGACCGATGAGGGCGAAAGCTGGAACTCACTTGGTGTTGAGACAGCTGCTGCCAACGCCACTACAACCATCTCATGGAGAATAGACCTTGACAAGCAGCCCATGCGCTTCAAGATAAACCGCACCACGGGCTCCAAGAATGTGCCATTGATCATCGACGACCTGGCAATTCATTACAGCGACTCTACAGTCTACGACCTGTGGATTGCCGGCACGCAGGTGGATGGAACTCTCATTGGCAACCTCTCCCAGATTGACGGCGTGGAAGGCCTTGTGCAATACCTGCCCATCTCAAACACCCTCACTCTCAAGGATGCCTCAATCACAACCAGCAGCAGTACTGCCCCCAATCAGCCGCAAGCAATCATCAACGACATGGCGGGCCTCCACATCGAGCTGCTGGGCAACAACAGCATCTTCACTCAGCGCAATGTCTACGCCCTTTACTTCAAGGAGTGTGATGGCGTGGTGATTGACGGTGGCGGTACGCTGGCGATGGAGTCGGCAGTAAACGACTTAGGTATTGGATACTTCACCCACAAGACTGGCGAGGTGGCCCACACCACCATCAGCAACTGCTCTATCACTATGCCTTCGGGTATAATTCAGAATGAGGATAATGACTGTGCTCTCACTATCGACCGAGCACACATCTACATCGGGTATGGATACCTGAGCACACCACCTGAGCTGAGGCTCACTGGTTGCCAAATCATCAAGCCCGCAGGTGGCTATATTGACGACTATGGAACTCTGGTTAGTCCTGCCTCCCTCAGTATGTATTGGGGAGAGATAGAGATTGTACCCTCGACAGTAATAGTGGGCGACGTGAACGGCGACGGCAATGTCACCTCGGCCGACATCACAGCAATTTACAGCCTCCTGCTCAACAACGACAGTAGCTCCATTGTGAACGGTGACGTGGATGGCGACGGCAACATCACCTCGAGCGATGTGACTGCGATATACAACATTTTGTTGAACAATTAAGAAATATAGAGTGTGGCAAAGTCATTATTTTGCCACACTCTTTTCTCTTAAATATATTATTTCACAAAACATAATAATATTCATGCTTATGAAAAAAATTACCCTTTTATTGTTAAGTGCTGCTATGCTGTGCCTCAATGCAGGCGCACAGGAACTCACAGCAGCCTTTGGGGCCAGCGAAGCAATGGTTCCCTATTATGAGCAAGGCTGGGACAGCCAGGAAGAGTTTGACACCTGGACCTACACATCCACCAGCAGCTCAACCTGGAAGCTGGGAAATCCCAGCAAGTCGTTCAGCACCATCGACAGCAATAGCACGTCGTCGATGATTCTCACCTATGCCAACGGCCAGAACGAGGTTGCCACCTCACCGGCAATAGAGATTCGTGATGGCAGCCAGCTCGAGTTCTACTGCTATGCCAGCGGCATTTATCTGGTGTATGGTGCATGGAAACTATATGCCATTGTTGACGGCAGCAGCACCCTGCTCATCGACCAGTTCTTGTGGGCTCAAGACCAGGGTTACGACGGTCCCAGCTGGGAGAAATTCACCGTTGATCTCGCCAGCTATGCTGGCAAGAGTGTCCAGTTCTCATTTGTCTACCAGGGCGACTATGGCGAGGATGAGGCAATCGATGGTTTCAAAGTGCTGCAAGCCGCTGCCGGCGACGACGCCACCATCAACATCAAGGAGGGCGAGAGCGTTCATTTCATGGACATGAGCACTGGCAACCCCACCACCTGGAGCTGGACCTTTGAGGGCGGCACACCTGCCACCAGCAATGAGCAGAACCCCGTAGTCACCTACGACAAAGCAGGTTCCTATGCTGTCACCTTGACAGTGGGTAACGGCAGCACTACTGCCACCACCACCCGGGAGGCCTATGTCAACGTGAGCGGAGAGGCTCCTGTAGCCTACATAGGATTGCCCGACGGCGCCTACCTCTCGCCATGGGTGATGATGTTTGTCCCCACCAATGTTCCCCTCACCTTCAAGGATGCCTCCACTGGCAACCCCACACAATGGTCATGGACCTTCCAGGGCACCGATGTGACAAGCAGCACCGAGCAGAACCCCACCGTTACCTATACACAAGAAGGCAGCTACGGCATCAAGCTTGAGGTTGCCAACGACCTGGGCAGCAACGTGTTTGAGACCGTCAACACCGCCATTCAGGCAGGTGGCGAGCAGGAAATATGGAACATTGCTCCCGAGGAGAACAGCGACCTCACATTGATTGAGATGGGATGGTATGGCAACTATGCAGGCACCAATTGGCTTGGAATGGGAGAGTTTGCCGAGCACTACGATGCCCCCTTGACCGACGCCACAATCAGCAAGGTGAACATCTACTTTGGCAAGGTGACTGCCGCTTCGGCCGATGCCGACATCGTTGTGAAAATCGCTGCTGCTGGCGAGGATGGCATGCCAGGCGAGATTCTGGGCAGCACAAGCCTCAAGGCGAGCGAACTTGCATTCGACGCAAGCACTGTTAACGCGACTGAGTTTGTGTTTGACTCACCAGTAGTGATCAAGGCTGGCACCGAGTTCTTTGCCGTAGTGGGTCCCTTCCCCAACGAGAACGGTGACGACATAGCCATCCTGCTGTGTCGCCGCGATGAGGGCGAGAAATGCACTGCCTACCAGTTTGTCTACGACGAGGACGAGAACCACAACTTCCTCGAGACCGGCACTTGGTATCAGAACGTTGACGACCCCATGTCGATGTGCATCGCTCCAGTGCTCAAGTTTGACGCCACAACAGCAATCAACACAGTGCAAGCAAGCAAGGAAGCAGTTTCACACACCTATTATAATATAGCAGGTGTTGCCAGCGACAAGCCATTCAAGGGCATCAACATTGTAGTCACCCACTACAGCGACGGCACCCACACCACCACCAAGGTGATACGATAATCACAATTGTGATAGCCAAACAAGTGGTTGCAGCTCAGTTTCAGAGCTGCAGCCACTTTCTTTTTGCCCACCATGAATAGTCGCGGGATGCAATGTTGCAAGTCAAAAAAATGTGTTATAAAAAATGAAATCTTTGGTTGTCACGAGAAAATGTGTTAGTTTTGCACTCTGAAACGATATTTTTCAAGCAATGAGAAGATACACAAAACTGATATTAATGGTTGTTGCCCTGCTGACAGTGTTGTCGGCACAGGCTCAGCCAGTGCGTCGCTGGGGTGTCACCGTGGGTGGCAACTACAACGAGATCCACTTTAAGCAGACCGACATTTTTGAAAGCGACCGCATGTTTGCCCCCTCGGTGGGTATTACTGGCGACATGATGATTCCCGGCATAGGATTTGGCGTGGATGCGTCTCTGCTCTACACCATGCGCCAGGGAAGGCTTCACCTGGGCGACCGCAGAGTGTGGGAATCGCAAGGACTGGGCAACGAGGTTGCCCGCCAGCACTACATCGACCTGCCACTGAACCTGAAGTTCCGATATTCCAACCTGGGCGGCTTCGAGAGCACGATGATGCCATTCATCTATGCCGGACCCACATTCTCTTTCCTTGTGGGCCACAACAAGGTGGGCGATGCACTTCGCTACACAACTGTCAATGTGCAGCTGCATGCTGGCTTGGGCGTGGAACTGTTCAACAAGGTGCAAGTGAGTGGCGGCTACTGCTTTAGCGTGGGGCAAAACCTGGGCACCAAGTTGCTCGATGACCATGTGGCGAAATACCGCACCTGGTTTGTTCAGGCAACCTACTTCTTTAAGTAATCAACGATTTATAGAGACATAAAAAATCGTGGGGAATATAATCTCCACGATTTTTTATTTTTATCCATCAATAACCAACGCCTATAGCAGCATGCCTGCGGCTACATCGGCTGCCACATCATCGCCCACTGTTGTCTTTACTATAGCAAGGGCAAACTCGGCTGCGGCAGCGGGACCTCGGCCAGTGATAATGTTGCCGTCGATGACTGCCATATCCTCAATAACATTAGCACCCTCCAAGCCGTCTTCCATGCCAGGATAGCATGTGGCATTACGACCGCTCAACAGCCCAAGTGGACCAAAAATCACCGATGGTGAGGCACATATAGCGGCAATTTTCTCGTCGGCCTCATTGCGTTCCTTCAAGATCTCGCATAGTGTCTCATTTTCGGCAAGGTTAGATGCTCCAGGCATACCTCCAGGACACACTATCCACTCGGCATCCTCAAGCATGTCGGGGTCGAAAGCCTCATCGGCAACCACGGTTACACCATGGGCGCCAATAGCCTCTGGTGTCTCATAAATCGACATGGTAACCACCGGCATTCCTGCACGGCGCATAACATCAACAACAGTCAGGGCCTCGATTTCCTCAAAGCCGTCGGCAAACATTACGTAACTTGGTCTCATGATTCTCTAATTATTTAGTGTTTTATTCTTATTATTTTCAGGTTGTAAAGTTAGTAAATTATCATGGAAACGCAAAACAATGTGTGTGTTTTTACATGTTTTTGCCAATTATTTGTTATTTTTGCAATAAAATAAAAAACAGCATTATGAGATTAATATATAGAACCATCTTAACCATTGCAATAGCTGCAATAACTTCGATAAACATAGCCGCAGGCGACAACAGCGCACTTGCGTGGAAATATGTGAAAGAACTCAATCCGCACCTTGCCACTCCCGACCGTGCCGACTACAACGAGGAATTCTACTACCAGAACTACCTCACCTCAATCCAGGCTCGCAACGAGATGCCATGGGGAAAGAGCGTGCCCAAGCGGGAATTTGAGCACTTCGTACTACCCGTGCGCGTCAACAATGAGAACCTCGACACGGCTCGCATGGTATTCTACCGCGAGTTGCGCGACAGGGTGAAGAACCTCTCGATGGAGGATGCCATCCTCGAGGTGAACCACTGGTGCCATGAGAAAGTGAACTACCGCCCCAGCGACGCACGCACCAGCAGTCCGCTTGCCACAGTGCGCACCGCCTATGGCCGCTGTGGCGAGGAATCGACATTCCTGGTGGCAGCACTGCGCTCGGTGTGCATCCCCGCCCGCCAGGTCTATACCCCACGCTGGGCTCATACCGACGACAACCACGCCTGGGTCGAGGCGTGGGCAGGGGGCAAGTGGTATTTCCTGGGAGCCTGCGAGCCAGAGCCAGTGCTCAACCTGGGATGGTTCAACGAGAGCGCCTCGCGCGGCATGCTCATGCACACCAAGGTGGCAGGCGACTATGATGGTCCCGAAGAAGTGATGGACCGCAACCCGTGCTACACCGAGATTAACGTCACCAGCAATTACGCCCCCACTTCGAGGGTCGACATCAAGGTGGTCGATGCCAGCGGAAATCCCGTTGAGGGAGCAACTGTGGAGTTCAAGCTCTACAACTATGCCGAATTCTACACCGTTGCTAAAAAGACGACCGATGCCAGCGGCTCCACATTCCTCACCGCAGGCCGTGGCGACCTGCTGGTGTGGGTGACAAAAGACAAATTAGTTGCCACAAAAAAAGTGTCGTGGACCAATAGTCACAATGAGACCATTGTATTGAAAGACACATCACTGCCTCAGCGACTTGACATAGACATTGTGCCTCCACCATTGAGCGCTGTCTTGCCGACGGTCACCGACGAGCAACGCGCCCTCAACGACCGCCGCAAAGCGCAGGAAGACTCCATTCGCCGAGCCTACGAAGCCACAATGCCCGTTGAGGCATGGCGCGGCAATCATCGCACAATACAGCGGTTCCTCGACGAGGCAAAAAACAAGGTGATGGCGCGCAAACTCCTTGAGGTACTGAGTGCCAAAGACCTGCGTGACATCAACCTCGATGTGCTTCGTGACAATGAGGTAGCACTCATCGACACCAGCGACATCTATTGCCGCTATGTGCTGTGTCCTCGAGTGGAGAACGAGTGGCTCACACCCTATAAAGCGTTCCTCAGCAATGAATTAAAAGATAAAGTCAAAGACATCAACGAACTCATTGGTTGGACTAAAGAAAACATCACCATTGAGAGTGAGACTAATCCCCAACGCCTGCGCCAGCAGCCCATGAGCGTGTACCGCAACCGCAAGAGCGACAAGCTGGGACGCGCCATCTTTGTGGTGAGCGCAGCACGAAGCATGGGGTGGCCAGCGCGCATCAACGAGGTGACTGGCAAACTCGAGTATTACTCAGGCAACACTTGGAATGAGGCACGATTTGAGGAAGATACCACAAGCACTACCGCCACCAGCGGCACCCTGCAGCTCAACTTCACACCAAGCGACACACACAACAACCTCACCTACTACACTCACTTCACACTGAGCAAGATAGAGAACAACACACCACAACTGCTCACCTATGCCGAGGAGGCCACTTGGAGCAACACCTTCAAGGATGGAGTGCAGCTTGAACCAGGCATCTACATTCTCACCACCGGCAACCGCCAGAGCGACGGCAGCGTGCTGGCAAGCATCACAACTTTTAAAATCGATAGCAACAAGGAAACCACTGTCGACCTTGCCTTGAGAGAGCTCGCACTGGCTTATTATAATGACAGGCAAAATGCAACTGGAGCACTTCGCAACCTGCACTACTATCATAACACCGAGAGACGGCAATTAATGAAAGGTGACGCCTATAACATCGTGGGAATTATAGCGCCAAGCAACGAGCCTACCACCCATGCGCTTCACGACATCGCAACTTGTGGCAGCCAACTCATCGACTTGGGATGTAACATCGTGCTCCTCACGTTGAATGATGAACAGCACAAGCGCTTTGACAAAAAACAATTCAGCGATTTGCCAGCGTCGGTAATATGGGGTGTGGATAAGGACAAACTAGAGGGCACAGGCGCCTTCCTGTGCGGCGCAATCATTAATGATATTGTCAAGAAGACCAATGCCAACTCACAAACGATGCCACTCTTCGTTGTCACCGACAACGATGGCAATATTTTCTTTTCTCAGCAAGGCTACACCATCCACCTGGGAGAACATGTCTTGAACGCAATCAAGCGCCATAAAACAGCCAAATCGCAAGTGCAATGAAATGATTTCGCTGGTTTTCGCAAGTTTTTGAGTACTTTTTTGAAAAAAAACCGCAAAACTCTTGCACAGTTCAAAAAACGGTTGTGCATCGCTTTTCGAAAAAAGCATGGGTGCTTAGCTCAGCTGGTTCAGAGCATCTGCCTTACAAGCAGAGGGTCGGCGGTTCGAATCCGTCAGCACCCACACAAGAGAAGGACAACGCAAGTTGCCCTTCTTTTTTTGTGCTCCAGCAGGAGTAGTGCAAACTATATGTTGCCCATAGCAGCGGCTGGAGTTCCTCACTCAATCATCTCAACTATCAGTGGCAACGAGCCTTCTTCAAGAGAATTGTATTGATCAATGTGAAAATGATCGCCCACGGCACCATGGGCAAGCATCTTGAAATGACTGGCCAGCGAGAGCAATCCCTCACGATTAGCACTTACCACTACGTCACCGTCCTGCACTTTAATGTTAATGACAAATCCGTCCTCCCAATTCATTTCCATATCTCATAATTGTAATTTCCAAAGCACAAAGGTAAGTACTATTCTCAAAGATCTCAAGCGAGACTATGAAAAAAAAGCGGCTCGCTGAATTAGCGAACCGCTTTCACAGTAGTGGTACGGGGAGTCGAACCCCGGTTTCCGGCGTGAGAGGCCAGCGTCCTGGGCCACTAGACGATACCACCATTTCGGAATTGCGGTGCAAAGTTACTACAATTTTCTTAACCACCAAAACTTTTTGCGATTTTTTTCAAAAAAAAGTGCATTTTCTTCATTTTCTCCAGTTTTAGACCCATTTTAATATTAAATAAGGTGTGTTTTTCAATAAATATTTTTGTCATTTGCCGTGTAATCATTAATTTTGTGACCAATAAACACACACAATTACTTTGATATGATTAGAGCCGTTATCTTAACCTTGGCAATGATATCTGCCACCATACTAGGTGCCGCTGAGCCTTACACTATCTATCCTATTCCCCACAAGCAGGTAATGAATCCTGGCACGGCATCCTTTTCTCAGAGAGTATTTATATTTCCTCAATATGGGATTGACATTGCAACAATAAATCGCGCAAAGCAGATACTTAGTGACCATGGTCTCGTTCCAGTGGTGATTGATGCTGGCACACCTAACAACTGTCCGTCTTTCGTGCATCTTAGTGTAAACAATCCAAAAGAAAAGATTGGTGATGAGCATCATGCCGTGTTGCGTGTCGACCGAAGCATTTTCAATTTGCCAAAATATGACCGTTATATCTTGAACCTTAAATCAGATAGTAAAGGTCAAGCTAATGTGGCAATCATTGGTGAAGACACTGACGCTGTGTTCTGTGGACTGGCATCACTAGAGCAGATGCTCGATCAGGGCACGACAGACTTGCCATGTGTCACAATCTACGACTATGCCGATGTCAAGAACCGCGGCATCATCGAGGGCTACTATGGAGTGCCTTATACCGCCGAGGTGACAAAGGACCTGTTTCGCTTCATGGCCCGATACAAGATGAACACCTATATGTATGGCGCAAAGAGCGATCCATATCATTCCCATTATTGGGGCGACCCCTACCCTACAACGATTACTGAAGACCAACAGCGCATTGGCTATCTTAACCAAGACATGATGCGCGATATCACAAAGGTTGCCAGCGAGACCAAGGTCAACTTCATCTGGGCAATTCACCCTGGCAAAGCGTTTGCTAATGCCGAAGACCCTCAAGTGCTTGACAAGATTATGGCGAAGTTTGAGAGCATGCACGAGCTGGGTGTGCGTCAGTTTGGAGTCTTTGTCGACGATGTGGGCGTACCCAGCGACCATGCCATCATGAAGCTGTGCGCCGACAATCTCACTGCACTCCAGCAGCGCATAGATGACAAGTGGAACAAAAAGGGTGCAGCCGCTGCCGATACTGTAAAGCCTCTGCACTATGTGCCACAGCTTTATGCTCACGGATGGGTAAGCCAAGAGCGTGCCCGTGAGTTTTATGAGTCGCTTAGCACGACTCCCGAGAAGGTTAGCATCTATATCACTGGCCGCGATGTTTGGTCGGTGCCTAATAACGGAGATTTGGAATTGGTGAGCAGCTGGCTTGGCCGCGACTTGAGCTGGTGGTGGAACTATCCTTGCAACGATCAGGACCCTACCAAACTCTTTGTGATGGACACCTACAGCAACTTCCGTGACGAGACCCATATCGATAACCTGTCACACATCGAGAAGCGCCTCAAGGGGCTCAACACCCTTATCATCAACCCCATGCAACAAGGCGAGCTATCGAAGATTGCGCTATTCAGTGTTGCCGATTACTCTTGGAACAACGCTAGCTTCGACAACTACAGCAGTTGGGATGCTGCAATACCTGCTGTGGTGGGCAAGCAGCATGCCAAGGCCTTCAAAAAGTTAGCTCCTTATCTGCGCTATTACGATAATGACGCCATAGGCTACAGGATTGACAACTACTACAAGTCGGTAAAGAGCGGTCGCGCCAACAGCCGGTCACTGCTCAACGAGTTGCGTGAGGTGAGCAAGGCCTGCCAGGAGATTAAGGATATGAAGAACTCCAATGTCGAGAGCGACAGGCTGTTGTACAACGATGTGCGCCCATGGCTTCTAAAGCTCGAGGCAATGACTAGCGAGGCCATTGCCGCCCTCGAGGGAAACGCACAACCACTTGTTGACTACGACTCAAACCCCGATTTCCAGTTTGAGACCCTTGGTGGCATGGGCGAGGACATAAAACTCAGAGTGCTCACTGCCGAGCCCTCCAGCAAGTGCCTAATGCCATTCCTAATTGAGTATCTACGAAATCATTAACACAATAAGAACACAATATTTTATAAACCTTTTTCATTATGAACAAATTCAAATTCTTATTCACACTGCTCGCAGTTGCAGCCATGTGCTTTACAGCGCAAGCCCAACTGCCAAAAGCAACAACCTATGAGGGCGACCCCATGCACACACAATGCTACACCCTGCGCAACGGCATGAAGGTCTTCCTTAGTGTTAACCACGAGTCGCCGCGCATCGCTGCACACATCGCCGTACGCACCGGTTCACGCAACGACCCTGCCGAAACCACTGGTCTAGCTCACTATCTTGAGCACCTTATGTTTAAGGGCACAAAGCAGTTCGGCACCAGCGACCCCGTGAAAGAAGCTCCCTATCTCGACGAGATTGAGGCCCGCTATGAGCAGTACCGCAAGGTCACCGACCCCGCCAAGCGCAAGCAACTCTATCACGAGATCGACAGTGTGTCGCAACTAGCAGCACAGTACAACATCCCCAATGAGTATGACAAGCTTATGGCAGGAATTGGTGGCATAGGTACTAACGCTTACACCAGCACCGATGTGACTTGCTATACCGAGGACATCCCCGCCAACGAGATTGACCGCTGGGCACGCATCCAGAGTGACCGCTTCCGCAACATGGTGATTCGCGGTTTCCACACCGAGCTCGAGGCCGTGTATGAGGAGAAAAACATTAGTATGGCCAAAGACATGAGGAAACTTGAAGAAGCCCTCTATGCCAAGGCATTCCCAACCCATCCTTATGGTACTCAGACTACTATCGGTACCCAAGAGCACCTCAAGAATCCATCAATCACCAACATCAAGAATTACTACAACAACTACTATTGCCCCAATAACATAGCCATCTGTATGGCTGGTGATTTTGAGCCCGACAAGGTAATTGCCACTCTCGACAAGTACTTTGGTGACTGGCAGCCCAACAAGAACCTCTCGAGACCAGAGTTTGCTCCTCTCAAGCCCATTACCGCACCGGTTGATACCACAGTGCTTGGCCAAGAGGCAGAATTTGTGACTCTAGCATGGCGCTTCGAAGGTGGACCTTCATTGCAGAACGACACCCTTGAGGTAATCTCTGAAATGCTCAGTAACGGTACTGCAGGCCTTATGGACCTCAACCTTAACCAGCCACAAAAACTTATGACATCGGGATGCTATGCCGATGAAATGGCCGACTACTCACTTCTTACGCTCATGGGTTATCCCAATGAGGGACAGAGTCTTGAAAATGTTCGTGACCTGATGCTCGGTGAGATTGAGAAGCTGCGCAATGGCGACTTCGACGACGATCTGCTCGTAAGTGTGGTCAACAACACCAAGCTGCAATATTTGAGAGGCTTAAACAACAACGGAGCACGTGCTAGATACCTTGTGAATGCCTTTATCAACGGCGTTGAATGGGAACAGGTTGTAGGCCAGCTTGACCGAATGGGAAAGATGAACAAGCAGCAGATTGTGGATTTTGCTAATCGCCATCTGCTCAACAACTATGTGTGTGTTTACAAACGTGAGGGCGTTGATACCTCGGTAAAGAAGATTGAGAAACCTGAGATTACTCCTATCCCCACTAACCGCGACAAGCAGAGTGACTTCGTCAAGAACCTTATGGCAGAGACAGTAGAGCCCATCCAACCTCGATTTGTCGATTTCAAGACCGACATGAACGTGTCGAATACCAAAGCTGGACTTCCACTGCTCTACAAGCAGAATACCGACGATGACCTCTTCCATCTTGTCTATAAATTTGACTTTGGCAACACCGCCGACCTGCGTTATGACTTGGCATTCAACTACCTCAACTACCTGGGCACAAAGACGTTGACCCCACAGCAGTTCAAGCAGCGCATGTATAAACTTGCATGTCACTTCGATGCCACCACCACCGACTACAACACCTATGTCACCATTAGTGGCCTTAACGAGAACATGCCTCAAGCAATTGCGCTGGTAGAAGACCTGTTCAAGAATGCCACCGTTGACACCGAGGCCTATAAGCGCTTGGTCGACCAGATTCTCAAGGCCCGCGCCGATGCCAAGAGCAACCAAGAGCAGTGCTTCGCAAGACTCATGGAGTATGGACAGTTTGGTCCTAACAACACCTATACCAACATCCTAAGCGAGGAGCAGCTGCGCAACACTAATCCTGCCGAACTGCTAGAACTGGTGAAGAGCCTCTTCAACATGCAGCACACAGTAGCCTATTTTGGACCAATGAATGAGAAAGATTTCTCGGCTAGCATCTCTAAGCTACACAAGACTCCCAAGAATCTTCTTGACGTGCCATTTGGCATGGACTATATGGAGCAGCCCACTCCCGAGACCGAGATTCTACTCGCTCCCTACGACGCCAAGAACATCTACATGGTTCAATATAACAACAACGAGCGCGACTGGGATCCCTCGCACGCCGCAGTGATCAGCCTCTTCAACGAGTACTTTGGCACCGGAATGAATGGTATCGTGTTCCAGGAACTGCGCGAGGCACGCGGACTCGCCTACTCGGCAGCCGCTGTCTACAACCAGCCCTCGCGCTTGGGCCACAAGGAGGATGCCTACACCTACATCGTGACCCAGAACGACAAGATGATGGACTGCGTTGACGAGTTCAACAAGCTACTTGCTGGAATTCCCGAGAGCGAAGGCGCTTTCAACCTCGCCAAGGAGTCGCTCATGAAGAAGCTCGCCAGCCGCCGCACAACACGCTTTGGTGTTATCCAGAGTTATATGGCAGCACAAAAGCGAGGCATCGACTATGACATCTACTCAAAGGTATATAAGGAACTGCCCGGACTCTACCTCTTCGACATCGTCGACTTTGAGAAGGAGAACATGGCAGGCAAGCCCTACCGCTACCTCATCCTCGGCGACGAGAAGGAGCTCGACATGCAGCGCCTCGAGAAAATCGCTCCAGTGCGCCGAGTAACCCTTGAGGAGATATTCGGTTACTAAAATCATCGCGCTTGTGCGCCACTTCGGGCACTCTGCCAGAAGGAGCGCTACACAACGCGTTTGCCTCAAGCAACAAAAAAAGAAGTGAAAAATCCTGCCGCCCACGTGAGTGGCAGGATTTTTTCATTACTACCTTTGATGTGTTGAGTCAAAGAGTTGTCAGTTTTTGAAAAAAAATCAAAAAAATCACGCAATAATTTTGTTTAGTTAGAAATTTGTTGTAATTTTGCAGTCGCAAATCGCAAAACGGGGTATTAGCTCATCCGGTAGAGCGCAACACTGGCAGTGTTGAGGTGAGCAGTTCGAGTCTGCTATACTCCACAATCAATCACACCGCTATTAGCTGAATATCAATACGATATCCAGCTTTTTCTTATTGTCCTAAGTACTTACACTTTATCACTCAATGGTCGTAAAATACTAGCTGTGAACCATTTTGTGAACCATTTTGTGAACCGAAACACTTTTTTGTGATGGCCAACCAACAATTTGTAAGTATTAAAAAATGCAGATTCGTGTTAAGAAACAAAAAATCTGAGAGACCTGTCCCAGTCTATTTTTTGATTAGGATAGGCGACACCCAGATAAAGCAATCAATTGGTGCCAAGGTCTTTCCTTCTCAGTGGAACCATATCAAGCAAAGAGCTTATGTTAGTAAGATATTGACACCTCTTGATAACTTTAACAATCAGATTGTTAACGAAAGAATTGGGTTGTTTTTGACCTATTACGAAAAATTTTGTGAGTATGTAAACAACAATCCAAAACGCGATAAAGAACATTATTTACAAACACTATTGTTTTTTTTACAAGAAATTGATTCTATGAATGGTAAATCACAACGGAGTAGAAAAACTACTAAAAAAAACTCAAGCAAGAACAACGTTGATATCGTAATATGCTTGAAGCAATATGTATATTCAATGAAAGGTGTCGCTGATGGCACTAAAACTAATTATTTAAGGGCCATAAAGGCTCTTGAGGCATTCTTAACTGCAAGGCAAGAAAAAATAAAATCATTCAAGCAATTTTCTACTGAAGTCTTCATTGAGATGGGAGATTGGCTGCAGAATAACTATACAAAGCCAGGTACCCGCCAACTACAGGTAGGCACGCTAAATGATTACCTCAAGTGTAGCTCTCTTCTTGTGCGTAAATGTGCTGTGTCTGTAAAGGAACTCACCTATGAAGAAGCGGAAGCTATTAAATATAAAGCTCTGACTGACAAATCACAAGAAGATGATATCGCCCTGACTGATGATGAGGTTATAAAAATTTTCAATTATAAATGCGCTAATGACCGTGATGAGAAAATTAAAGACATGTTTCTTCTAGAGTGCACGTCAGGGTTAAGAATAAGTGATGTCGTTAATATTGATAGTAACATTAATAATGAAAATGGAGTCTTTATTGTAAAAATTCTTACAAAGAAAAGTAGCGGCTATGTCAAGTGTTGCCTAATATTTGAAATGGCCAAGCAAATATTGGAAAAATATAAATTTGTGATGCCGATTCTAGGTAAAGATGAAACGGCTATAAAAGACACTATAAACAGCAGAATTAAGTTTATCGCTCGCGATGCTGGAATAACTGGTGTAGAACACAAAATTTCACATTACGCGGGTAATGATAAGCCAACCAGCGTAAAAGTTGATCGATGGAAGCGAGTATCTACTCACACCGCTCGCAGAACATTTGTTACAATACTCAGTCTCAGAGGTTGGAATTACGTTGAAATAGGTAAGTACACAGGTCAAAGGGACATAAGAACTGTAGAGCGCTACGACAAATCAAAGGGGGATCCATCTGCTCAAGCAGTATTTAATGCTCTGCCTGATAATAAACGTCTTGTAATGATATCCCAAACAACTAATTCTGTTGTTCCAGCTGTAACCCAAACAGTCAACCCTCTCTCAGCATTAAGTGGAGACAATAATGATATGGTTAAGCTATTTAAGTTTGTTTATGAGCAAATTAAGAGCTTTAAGGATCCTCTAAGTATTATTGACGAAACAAGGCATTTTATTAAGTCAAATAATATATCGGTAGAGTGGTTCAAGAGCAACTCTAAAGAGCATGTGAATTATAAATTCTACCGCCCAAAACTTGAAAGTATTTTTGGTTGTGATTTTGTGACTATAGAGCAGGTCCTTTTCTCAGTAATCACAATGAAGCCAGATTGATGGCTGCGGACGACATGGTAGCACCAATCAAAATGTGCTACTAACGAGAACATTAACATTGGTATTTTATGAATTATACATTTAGAGCTAATGAATAACACAAAAATTTCTTGGACCAATAAGTCCATTAATCCTGTTACTGGTTGCACCCATGCTGGTACTCCCGAGTGTGATCATTGTTACGCGCGTGTGATGGCTAAGAGATTGAAAGCAATGGGTATTCTTAAATATTCTCAAGGCTTTACTCCAGCTATGCATCCTGACGTAATCGCTCAGCAACTTAAAGATGCTGCAAACAAGAGGAAAATCACAAGCTGCTTCTTGGTTTCGATGGGCGATCTGTTCCA
Source organism: uncultured Prevotellaceae bacterium (assembly GCA_900318065.1). Lineage (GTDB taxonomy): Bacteria > Bacteroidota > Bacteroidia > Bacteroidales > Muribaculaceae > Sodaliphilus. The sequence goes on along the minus strand of ONIY01000008.1, from coordinate 16,501 downwards.
TTCTGCTGTAACGGATAGTTTTATTGACGATGTGATGGCTATGGTAGAGCAGACCCCTAAGGTTGTCTATCAAGTACTCACTAAGCGTGCAGAGCGTATGGAACTCTACTTCTCGACTCACAAGGTGCCAGCTAACCTCTGGGTGGGCGTGACGTGCGGACACCCACAGAGTCTGCCACGAATTGAGAACCTGCGCCGTATCGCAGCGCCTGTGCGTTTTATAAGCGCTGAGCCTTTGCTGGACGATATAGTAGCCGCTGGACTCAATCTCGATGGAGTCGACTGGATAATTGTTGGTGGCGAGAGTGGCAAATGCGCTCGCCAGATGCAAGAGTCTTGGGTATTGTCTGTCAAACAATTGGCTGATGCTAGCGGAACAGCTTTCTTCTTCAAGCAGGTAGGTAGTGTTAGCTTCGACGGCAAGAGAAGATCGGCGAAAGCTAATGGTGACCTCCTTCAAGGAAAACAGTATCACAATTATCCTACTCCGAGAATAAATTATTAATTGTTAGGGTAATACGAAACAAGGGCGAGTTCTTAGGCTCGCCCTTACTTATATATCAAATTGAACTATTTATGCTACTCCGCCGTAGTGCTGCTGCACGTACTCATAGACAGCGTCCTTATAAGTGTCGATGCTCTCGTCGCTATAGCTTTCGGGGAGCATTTGCCACAGGGTGTCGCGGATGGTAACGATTATAGCTGCTTTGGTCTCTCGTTTCTCGAACGGGTGGTCCATCGTTGCCAGTTGCTCCTTAATCTTGTCAAGCAGCTCCACAGCAACCTCCTTGATTTTCTTGATCTCGTTCTTGGTCAAGTCGTCTTTTATGAGGATATCAAACATCGTTAGTTGCTCATCGTTCTCGAAGCCTTCACGCACGTAGCGCTTCTCCTCTTCACTCAAACTCTTGGTTAGATCCATCAGTTCTTGGAAAGTCTTCTCGATGGCAACTCGGTCCTGTTCCTGGTTATAATCCTCGATAATCTTTTGGTAGCGCTCATAGAAATTGATGCGGGATGGGTTAGCTGCGAGCATCTTGTCGAGTCGTTCCTGTAGTAGCTCCAGCAGGTCTTTTAATATCAGGTTTTTCTCGTTACTTTTAGCAAACTCTTGCCTCAACAGGTCGAAGTTAATGCCACTGATATCAAATCTGCGTCCCACCATGGGTTCAGCCACCATAGACGGTTCCACCTCGAGGTGGTCGTTTACAATAGCATTGATGGCTACGCTAAGGTCGGTAATGTCGGCATCTTTGCGTTTCTTCTGCAGCTGCTTGTAAATGGCCTGGATAGCGTCCTTGTGCCATTTCATTTCGGTGGTGATGTCATCGCGGTCAAGGTATTTCCACAGATTTAGCAGCCTAGAGGCCATTATTGTAAATGATTTCTTGATTTCGATAGTTTCACACATGGCATTGGCTGCGACCTTCAATAGCGATAATCTATTGAACTCCTCGGCCTCAATCAGCGCGTTCAAGTTCACATCATGCTCTTTAAGGAATGCCTGGGCAGCAGTTATTGTCTCAAGAACTTTAGATATAAGTTCTTTCTTGTCGATGGTTGGGTCATTACCGTCGCCTCCGTCGCTATTAGCGGTATAATCGGCCAGCGCTTGACGCAGAGCTTTCACAATACCGATATAGTCTACCACCAGGCCGTTTGTCTTACCCTCGGCCACGCGGTTAGCTCGGGCGATGGTCTGCATCAGGGTGTGAGCTTTCATAGGTTTATCGATATATAGGCATGAAAGCGTTTTCACATCAAATCCTGTCAACCACATGGCACACACGAACACCACCCTCAGTTTAGAAGCTGGATCTTTATACTCCTTATCCAGTTCCCGTTTCATCATCTTTTCACGGTGCGGCAAGATATCGAGCCCCCATTTCTTGAAGGTATCCATCTCGTTTTGCTCCTGCGATATAACCACAGCCATCTCGGTCTCCTGCATCCACTCCAGCTTGCGCTTCATCTCCTGCGCTTCCTGTTGTGATGTGCACTTTTTTATCTCTTTCTCAAGAGTTTCGATTTCTTCCTGCCAGTATTCTTGCACATAGTTGAACATCCTCACGCAGGTCACTTTATTGTAGCTCACCATCATAGCTTTACCCGAAGTCCACAGGTCACTATAATGCTTCACAAAATCACGGGCTACAACACGCAGTCGCTTTTCGGCCGTGAGCAGGTGTACTTCCTTAGCGAACTCGCGTTCCAACTTCTCTTGCTGCGAAGGGTCCATATCGCCTGCCTCTTCAAGGGCAGCTGCTATCTCTTCGTTTATCTCAGGATTCTTGAGCCCTTGCAGACGCTCACCACGATTTTCATAATATAGCGGTACTGTAGCCTTATCCTCTACGGCCCGCTTGAAGTCATAGATGCTCACATAGCCACCAAAGGTTCGCTCGGTGATATGGTCATGGCTAAGCAGCGGAGTGCCTGTGAAGCCGATGCGGTGCGCCGTTGGCAGCATGTGCATCAGGTTGTCAGCAAAGATACCATTCTGTGTCCTATGAGCCTCGTCGCTCATCACTATAATGTCGTGGTCTGGATAGATGGGCGTTGCATTCCTGTCATTAAACTTTTGGATAAGCGAGAAGATAAAAGACCGATTACCTCGCAATTTTGCTTTCAGGTCTTCACCGCTACTGGCGATAAACTCCTTAGCCTTGACCTTGCCCAGCATACCGCAGTTCTCGAAAGTGTCGCTGATTTGCTTGTTCAACTCGTCGCGGTCGGTGAGCACCAAGAAGGTGGGTGAGCCCTCAAATTTGCGCCTAATTTTCTGAGCCAGGAACAGCATTGAGTAGCTCTTACCACTGCCTTGTGTGTGCCAAAATACACCCAGCTTTCCGTTCAAATATTGGCGGTTACGGTACATCTCCACCGCTTGGTTCACGCCCAGGTATTGGTGGTTACGTGCCAAGATTTTGACTGTTTTACCGCCTGAGTGATCATATAGTATAAAATTCTCCAGCAAGTCAAGGAAATTCTCTTTCTTGCAGATTCCTCTGAGCATGGTAGGCAGCTCGATGTTACCAGCGTCCAGCTCGGTGAGACGTTTCCACTCATGGAAAAACTCCCACTTCGAGTCGATAGTTCCCACTCTTGCCTCCAGTCCATTACTGAACATCACAAATGCGTTGTGGTGGAACAGCTGTGGAATGGTGTCGAGGTAGTCGCGGTAGTTCTTGTTGAAGGCATCCTCAACTGCAACATCATGATTCTTCAGTTCGATAAACAGCAGTGGCAGGCCGTTAACGAAGCCCACTATATCGGCACGGCGGTGATAGACCGCACCATAAACCCATAGCTCGCGCACGCACAGGAAATCGTTCTTCTCGGGCGAGCCAAAGTCAATCACACGGGCTCTGACCTCTTCGGCCTCACCATTGAGCTTAGTGCGGGTGACTGGGATACCGTCACGTATGAGTCGGTACTTCTGCTCGTTAATCTGCATTAGCGTCTGTGAGCTCATGTACTCCGTCATGCGCTCCACGCACTCCTGCAGTTGCTTGTCAGTCAACCAAGGGTTCAGCGTCTTCAGCGCCTTGCAGAAACGTCCAATCAGCAGTACCTCATGATAGGATGTGCGCCCCAGCGTGCCATTCACGCCGAGCATCTCCTTATCAAAGGCATACACACTCGTCCAACCCAGTTCCTTCTCCAGCAACTCGGCTGCACTGGCCTGTATCAACTTATCTTCACTGAACTCCTTCGACATATTTATAATTAATTTAAAATGGTCTTCCTTTTTTGGCTGCTATCGGGTCTACAACATGATTTATTATTGTGTAAGTGCTGTATTCCTTATGTTTAGCAGCGTAATGCTCATTGATCAATCTGTCAACTTCTTGAGATGTCAACTCGCCCTTAACGTTCTTGATGGCAAGTTCTATCAAATAATCTGAAACAGTCAGGCCGTCAACAGCTTGCAGGCCAATGGCGGTCTTCCAGGCGATAGCCTTCTCACGGCGCTCGGACTCCCCTTGGCAGATGTGCTCGTCCAAGTCCTGAATTCTATATTTGTTCTCGTTATCCATGCTCGTCAGTTAATTTCTAGTAGCCACAAGTATGCGGCATTCTTCTGTATCAATGTGTTTTTGCTAATATCTTTCAACATAATAAATCAAACTGATGCTTAATTCTGATCTGAGGCGGATTTCACATATTGATAAACCATATTATCTAATTCTTTAAAGAGGCTTTCATCCAACCGATTACCCTTTAATAATTGATCACAGTTATTTTTCAATAGATTATATATGTTGTCTGATACTTCATCAATCTCGAATAATTTTGAAATGTCATTCAAAGATGGATTTGACTGATTGCGGTAATGTTTATGAATATAATTAAGGACAACATCAATTGGCAAATTGCTATTATTCCTTTCCGAATAATCTCGTAAATGATCATTATTTCTCTCTTCTGATTTCATTCTAGCTAACATCCTTGGTAATTTCTTATTATCCAACTCTTCATTTTTAAAGAACATGGTCATTATATCCAACATACTAACAGATTCATATGAGGCATTAAAATTTGTTTCGGCCATACATATAATGTCATAATTAATCTTCTTTGAATCTAATTTCAGATTCATAATAGACAAACGATTAGCAAATTTCAAAGGAGGATACACATACCAAAAAGATCTATGGTAACTATCAACTAGTTTTTTTCTCATATCTGTTATTGTATGATCCAATGTTATTAAATATGGTTCATCACTAAGGCCTGTTTCTGCATTAATGAAATTTGTTTGATCGGAAAGATAATACATGCATAGGACATCATTCTCTCGTGCCTTATTTCCTTTGGGATGATCTCCTAGTATAATATCATAATCTCGTCTTAGCTCATTCAGGTTTGCAGGAGGGTTAATTGGTTGAATCAGAATCCCCATTCCATTTAAAATGTCAACAACCAAATTGTCTGCTTTTTCAACAAATTCATAATATCCATTAGGAAGATATTCATCTGTATTTAAGAAATCCTCTAAATATTCTTCGTAGCAGGAATAAGAATTAATGTTGTTTTCTGTCAGATACAAATAGTAATTATAAAAAACATTTTTTGAGGGACCAAAATCTCTGATATAATGAAGATTAATAAAACGCCTTAAGTTGTATGCTTCAAATAGATGGTTGGACACCTCTCTAATATATTCTAGTGTCGTATATAATGATACATAGTCTTGAGATTCCTCTAATTGATTAAATAAAATTTTACCAGCCTCATATAAAGGATCATCGTATTGCACTTCTCTATAGTCAACACATAATAATTGTAACAAGATCTGTGTATCAAAAAAGACAACACGTTTTTGCTTTCCTAAATAATCTTCAAGACTATTCGAATTGAACAAACCTGTGAAGAGCGTTGTAGCAGACACTTTATTTAGGTATTCACTATCTGATATGATACTTAATAATCTTTGTACAATTGTATTTGCAGAACTCCGTTCAATGCCTCTGTCAATTAGCGTAGAAAAGAGTTTACGAACTAACTCTCTCTCAGCATTTTCTGAACTATCCTTATGCTGAAAATCAACTAACTCATTGTTGCTTTGTGTTTTATATAATTCAAGTATAGTATTGAGAATTTTTCGAGATGTATCCTTTATTCCATACTCTTTTAGACAATCTTCAAATTGATTTAATAACCGCTTCTCGGTTGCTTCAGAAACGGCTCGCATCTCCTCAAGTTGAGCTTTATAATCATCAGTTAACTTATACTTGCCATTCTCTAGAACAATTATCTGCGAATTAACGCTTTTACGCATTGCATCACTGAATGCACGAGAAGAAAGATTCGGAAGAGGATTCTGTAAGATTGTCTTTAGTTCATTCGTAGATAGTGGGCCTCGTTCTAATAAGTAATACTGAATATATGAACTAATAAAGCAATTTTTTATATCGGCTATTTTATTGCCAGTAGTAAATAACTCGTATAATATTTTATTCTTACTATTAAATTCAATTTCTTGAAGTGTAGTTTTAGAAGGAGAACTAATGAGAAACTCTTTAAGAGACAAACTTTTTTCAATTTCTATTCCAATATTATACAGATCATAAATATCTAATCTGATTCCATAGTCTATGTCTGCAGATTCAACAATATCATTTATATCTTTTGCCTCATACAAACATAAACACTCTAATTTGCGATATACTGTTTCATTAGAACGATCAGCTATACTTTGGATGTTATTATGTATAAAAGAAGCCAATTGCTCTGTCGTTTCAGAAATATGAAAGAATCTATTAATTGTCTTTTCTCCTCTTTGAACAGTTAGAATATATGTGTTAGGCCAGTCACTATTCGTAATAGAACATACATCACCGTTATACTTAGAAACAAAAAAACGTTTTGCAAACTCCAATAATTTATCAAGCTGCAAATCTTTTACGAGTTGAATGTATTCTTGTGTAAGCATAATTAAATATATTTTAAAGTTTGTACTTTTATTGATTTGACATAATCAAATATACTTGTCAATATATCTACATTCACGAAATTGTCTTGTGTTTGGTTGTTTGAAATCTGACTTATTCGTAAATAATTATCCTGTGATACAATTGATTCCATATTACTAATGAATTCATTATTTAGATATAGTTCTTGTGAAATAATAAAATTCAAATTAGTGTTTAATGATAGAAATAGCCTACCAAAGATCGTTCGCAGATTAATTGGAATCTTATATGGGGGAAGATCATCTGTGTATTCCCCCCCAGTAATATCTTCATATATTAGTTTAGCATCAGTACCTTCCCCCCAAATCTTTCCATTTACTAAATAAGAAAAATCATCAATTGCATTAATCATTAAATGTAACGAATTTTCAACATGTTTGGTTGCTATTCTTTTTCTTCTATAATATGGAATAGTGTCCGACAAGAAAAAGAAAATTACTCCTGCAATATAACTAGAAGATAGAGCTTTTAGGATATTATTTATCTTGTTCACGGTTTCTTGCTCCATACTAACCGAAAAGAGACCAAACCTGAAGGCTCCAAACTCACATGCAAGAACACAGTATAAGCACAATAATAAAAGCAACCAAATAGGGAATGTACTTATAAAATAATTATGTGATAGCCTTTTCTTTTTCATATATATTAAGCTGAGATTAAACTTCTATTTCGGCGCTCATCAGTTTGGGCAGGAGACGGTCTCGGGCCTCGCTGAGGTTGCGGATTTGGGTTGAAAGATTTCTAATCCGATTTATAATTGGACTTGACATCTTTGAAAAGCCGTCAAGTATATCGTTGCTAGGCATAACAAAAGGCATATTCTTTATTATCGTTGAGTTAACGGCTTTTGATATTCCTGATGTGTTCCCAAGCGAATCATAGTGATAATTTCTTAGATACATCAAAGTATATTCTCGCCAGTTATCACCATCCCGCATGAAATGAGCAATAGCCTCATTGGTGCACACGGGCTTATCTGCAATGGATACCCTCCCAACCGTTAATTTAAAACTCAACAGAATTGTTCCTTCAGGTACTATCTTCACGTTGAAATGATCACATGCTTCATGTGTCAATCTCTCATTTGTGATATTGACAAACATGACATCTTTCATATCTGATATTGACACCCATGGAACGTCTTTATCATCGGTTGAAAACCAACTGCTTTCCGCTCTAGGCGGAGTTTTACCGATGGACATTGTAAAGAAGTCCTTTGCGCTTTTCTTTTCCCATCCTTGGGGGAGGTTGTTGATGATGGGGGTGGATTGGTGTCCGGGGAAGCGTAGGTCAACGAACCATTCCTTATAGAGTCGCTGCGCTGCTTCCTCCAATAACTTTATCTGCTTCTGATAGTTCTCTATCAAAGAATCGTAGCGGGAAAGGATGGTGGCAATCTCTCTTTGTGTTTCAATTTCAGGCACATTTACCTCACAACTACCTAATCTCGATTGACTGAGATTTTGTATGTTTGCTCCGACAGTAGTTCCTGTCATTGACTTTTTAAATTGTCTTGTTCTAAACAGATAATTGAAAAAGACAGGGTCAAATCTCTTCTTATCATTAAGACGTAGTTTTATGCAAAATCCAGAATAGGTTACAGGAATGTCTCTATCAATCATCATACACCTACCTACTAACTCTTTATTGCCATTGGAACGGACAAACACAATGTCTCCTTTTCCCAAATAATCTCCACTTTTTACGACTTTTGAATCAACCTCTTGAAGTGAGTCGTAATCTGGATGCATCCTATTCTTGAAGTCGGACACGCCAATCAATTTCACCCCTGAGGTATAAGCAGACTTATCAAAGTTTATTCCATTACTCAAAGATGAAATCTCATTAAGTTTATAGCATTTCCACTCACTCATACCTTATCCTCCTTTTGTTTCTTTCTTTGCTCCAGTTCTGCGACGGTGCGGTCAACCACCTCTTGCAGCTGGTATGTGGCTACGCCCAATGGTTTCTGTATATCCTGTAATGACCACTCAACAACAGTTCTCTTGGCAGTCTTGCAGATAACCAAGCCAACAGAGGGATTGTCACCCTCGCCTCGGAGGAGTTCATCAGCAGCCGTAACGTAGAAATTTAGCTTACCGGCAAACTCCGGCATGTACTTCATGGCTTTCAACTCAATGATAACATATCGCTTTTGAGGGATATGATAAAACACCAAATCTGGGAAGAAGGATGTTTCTTCATCCATACGGAGTTCAATCTGCCGCCCTACGAATGCAAAGCCTTTGCCCAATTCCAATAAAAAACGGGTGATATTGGCGACAAGCGCTTCCTCCAAATCATGCTCATCGTATTTTGCTTTCATTGTGAGGAACTCAAAGTTGTACTCGTCTTTCAGTAATTCCTTTGCCAACTCTCTTTGTGGCATCGGCAATGTTTTGTTGAAGTTGGTAACGGCGGTCCCCTGTCTCTTGAATAATTTTGCTGCTATTTGGTCTTCCAGCCAACTTCGGCTCCATCCCTCTTCTATCACCTTGTTTATATAGAACAGGGCTTCGTCCAGAGATTTGCTTTTTGTGAATATTTCTACATGATGGAACCAAGGTATTTGACCGAATACTTTGGGCATATCCATTTCGTCAGCAGGTTGCTGACGAATTTCTAACAACAGTTCTTTTTCGTCAATGGGTCGTTGGTTAATTGGCTTTTCTAATTCGTCAGCAGGCTGCTGACGAATTACAACTTGCTCATTGTAAAACGAGTACCATCTTTTCATGTATTTCAAGTTGGTAACAGAGAATCCTGTTTCATTGGGGAACATGGAGCGCATGTCATCACTCAGTTGATTGAAAAATCCACTCCCCCATTTACTATCGGCTTTTTTCTTGACGATGTCGCGTCCAAGGCTCCAATAATATTCGAGCATAGCCGTATTTACACGTACAGCAGCTTTTGCCTGACTGCTTTGGAAACGCTGCTTTAGCTCTGACAGCCACGTTACGTATTCTTTGTCGGCTAGCATCCCGTTACGTGCTACGAATGTCGGTTCCATTATATCTTCCTTCTTGCTCATCTCAGTTCCTCCCATGTTTTTTGTATCTCGTCCATTAAGACGTTGGCCTCCTTGTTCAGCTCTGCCAACTCAGCATGAATCTCCGTCATGCGCTCATGGAAATCTACACCGTCATCTTCCTGTTCGGCCACGCCGACGTAAGCACCAGGGGTAAGCGAGTAGTTCTTCTCCTCTATTTCCTGGATAGTGGCTAGTTTGCACAAGCCAAGCACGTCCTGATACTCACCATTTCCAAATTTCTCGGTAAGCCAGTCATGCTCATCTATCACCTTGAGAAGGTCGCCAAGCACAGCACAGAAGGCTTCGCCCTCTTGGCGCATAGCCTTGACGGTGCGCTTGTTAATTAAACTTTCGGCAGACTTTATGCACATCTTAGTCTGACGGATTTGATCATCAACCCGCAGACGCAATTCAGTATACTCATGTCCAGCGCCATCAATCCATCCCATGAGGCCCAAGAAGTGGCCACGAGTGTCTTGATCAATAAGGTCGCTGAAGGGCTGGGCTTGCTCCTTCAATGCCGCTACTGCCTCATCGATGGCTTGGTCATAATCCTTCAATAATTGCTGGTATTTCTCCTGCTCACCACGATAGAGATGCACGATGGCCTGAAGGTTGCGCAGCTGCCACTCGCTCCACTCGTTGAGAGTGCGGTCGACCACGGTGTAATAGTTGCGGGCATCGATAAAGAGCACCTTATCGCGGTTCTCGTCGCGCTTAGCCTTGTCGAAGAACCATAGAGAGCATGGAAGCGACAGGGTGTAAAAGAAATTGTTTCCCACGCTCACCATCACATCAACATCACCTGTGCGCACCAGTTTCTCACGGATGTCTCGGTCTTTATTGGCACTGTCGGTAGCCGAACTAGCCATAACGAAACCAGCGCGGCCGTGGTCGTTAAGGTAGGCATAGAAATAGCTTATCCAAAGGTAATTGGCGTTACTCACCTCTTTTTTCTTGGCATTGACACCAGGCAGGCCGAAGGGCAGACGACCTGCATTCATCGCCGACTCTGCCTTAACTTTATCAACATTAAAGGGTGGATTGGCCATTACATAATCGCACTTACCCGCCAGGTTGTGAGCATCATGGTAGAAGGTGTTAGCCTCGTCGCCCGAGATAATGCGCCCGTTCAAGCCATGCACTGCCATGTTCATGAGGCACAGCTGAGCGTTATACTCCACCTTTTCCTGACCGTAGAAAGTCATTTGACTGTTGGCGTTCAAGCCCGCAGCGTTAACAAAATCACCAGTTTGCACAAACATGCCGCCACTGCCACAAGCGGGGTCCAGCATGATTCCACGTTCAGGCTCGAGCACATTAACGAGCATCTTTACCAGCGATTTTGGTGTGAAGAAGACACCATCGTCACTCGCCACCGCCTTGGCAAACTTGGAGAGGAAATATTCATAGATTCGCCCTATTATATCGCCTCCCACCTCGTCGATTGTCTTATTGTTGAAGATGCGTAAGAGTTCACGAAGCAGGTCGTCGGCGAACATCGTATAGGTCTTGGGCAGTACACCAGTTAGCTGCTCGCTCTGGTCCTCGACAAGCTGCATCGCATTGTTAACTGCCTCGCCTAGTGAGTTTATATCCTGGCCGTCTTTGTTCTTGAGGTGAGCCTCGATAATGATGTCCGGCAGATTAACGAGATAATCAAACTGTGCTTCTCGAGGAAGGTAGAGGGCACTCTTAGCAGCAAAATCGCTAGCCTCGACTGGCATAACACGGCCTCCACGCTTAGGGCGGCTCTCGAGGATTTCGGCCTCGACCATCTTGTAGCGACTATAAGCGTAGCGCAGGAACAACAACGCAAGCACTGGCATGCAGTACTGGCTACTGGTCAATTTACTGCCCTGGCGGAGCAGGTCGGCCGACTCCCATAATTCCGCTTCAAGTTTCCTTATATTGATCATGTTTGTTTCGTGAAAAAAATGAGGTGATTGTAGTCATGCTATAATTGCTGCAAAGTTAATAATTTTAGTCCAAAACAGCCTCTTAATAGCAATTTATTTACATATACCGACAAGATTTCAAGCATATTGACCCCATGAAGCGGTAGAAAAGACGGCAGCTTGTCCATCGTTGACTTCCGAAATAAGAAAAATTCCGATAAAACAGGTAGACCTTCCTTATAAGTGCAATGAAAGTGAATTTTTGCGATTCATTGCCTTTCATGGCCTTAAAAATGAATATGAATTATGAATTATGTTTTATCAATTATATGAAGCCCTCTTCAGTACCCTAACGGGAGAAGAGGTACAGCAGCGGGCAGAGAGTCGCGCAAATCTGCCACCACCTGCTGTTAAAAGTGATAAGTGCGCGTCCCCAGTTAAGAAGGCTCCCAAAGTCAATCTTGCTGAGGATATACAAAGGCTTGAGGTAGCTCTGTTTAACGGGACTCCTCTAGCTCCAGGTTACTGCATTGATATTCGCTTGCAGGACCTATTAACAATCTGCCCTCGCTCTCGCCGTCGCCGCGACTCCTATAGGGGTCTAGTAAAGGCTCTAGCAGTTCGAGGAATAACATTAAAAATAAATTAAATTATGAAGAAAAGTATTTTTATTGGTGGCAAGATCAGGGAGCTTGATTTTGCCCAACCCTCTATGTTCGAGGGGGAAATGCGGAAAGATTTGACTTCCTTTTTGAAACAAGACCAAGAAGTGCCTTTCATGGTTACCGCTAACTCAAAGAGCAAAAGAGTGACATTCTTATGGCCGATTCACTTGAAACCTGATTATAAGCATGAGTGGGATCAAGATCCAGACAAAATTCGTGAGGAGTTTGTTTACATAATCACTGGTCACAGATTCGGCTACCTGCCCCAATACCCTGGTTATTACTACCATATCAAGCTCGGAGAGTTTTATTCGTTCTACCGCAAGCTTTGTAAAATGAATGGGGCCTCGAAGTTTAAGGACGTTCAGGTCAAGAAAATACCTGACAAGGGGATAGAACTGGTTTTAACCTTTTGACCATGAGTGATTACCAGCATTCATCGCTTGTAGAAGAGCGGTTCTTTCACTTGGACGTGGAAGGCTTGCGGAAGTATTCGCCAGAATTTGACTCAGCCTATAGTCGTGGCGAAGGAGAGATTGAGATTGGGCTCGGTGATCTGTATGCTATTGCTCCACGAAGGCAGCGAAGTATCAAGCAGTATCGTCGATTGGTGCGATTCCTTAAAAGAAAAGGAGTTGACTTACAGATAGTCAGCCGAAAAACTAAACGACTGGCTAGTGAAGAGGCAATTGATGTCTCTAACCATAACACAAACAACAATGATTTTTAATAAAATTACGAAGAAATGTTATTGTGACCGCTTGACCGCTAAGAAGGTGTTGGGTGGTACTAAGGGCTTCAATGAGGCTCTAAAACGAGGAGAATTGCTGTTTATCAACAGTGATACTATAAAGGCTAACAACGAGTTAGCTAAAACTATTAATTCGCATTCGCCTTATGAAGACACAAGAATCTAATTATGTTGGCTATATCTATATCAGGACTTTAATTAGCACTGGATTGAAGTATGTCGGCCAAACCGTTGATATCGAGCATAGAAACTCGCAGTGGAGAGACACCAATAATCCTTACGCAGGAAAAAAGATAAATAAAGCCAGAAAAGAAAATGGTGTAAGTGACACTGATTGGCTATTGGAAGTCATTGAAATCAAGGCACCAACGAAGAAAGACAGGGCTCAGCAATTGGATTACCTTGAAGAAATTTATATCATTAAAAACGATAGCGTTAATAACGGGTATAACCAATCTTATGGCCGTGGAATGAAGGGGTTGCATCACACTCTCGAAGCCAAAGCTAAAATATCTCAAAAACTAACAGGGATTAAACGTTCCGATGAAACCAAGAGGAAAATTTCGGAGGCGGTGAAGCGTAGATGGGCTAAGCAGAAGCAAAGCCTACAACAAGCAGTTCCAGCCTTAGTCTCTGCAGCTTAAAGACCAGATGATGATGGTCGGTGATTCTAACGTCACCGGCCATTTTAATAATTTTAAAACACAACGCAAACGATGTTTAAAATAAATGTTTCAAGAGAGAGTTACAAGAACAAAAAAGATGCATTAGCTTGCTTGACTGCCGCTGGTGCTAAATCAATTGGCCGTTGTAAGATGGCCTTTAAAGAGCAACAAATCACTATTGACGAGTTCCTGTCGCTAGCTGAGCAGGGTCACTCGTTCTGCAATCTGTTTGATTATGAGGAAAATAGAAAATACTACTTCACTGGCAAAGACGGTACTACATTCGCCCGTTACCCTGTGTATCGCCGTGGCCTTAACAAAGGCTGCATGAAGTTGGAGTTTAAACGTGATGCATTCTTCAAGGCAAGTCAAGCCATTTTTGTTGATATCGACAATACTACCTATAGCGATGTTGGCGATTATATTGAATGTCTCACTATCAAACCTAGTTGCGCTTACATGTCATATAGTGATGGTCTTGAAAAAAACGGTATTATGAGCCGTAGATTTCACTTGGTTTATGTATTTTCGACACTCCTGGATTATGACTGCTTCACTATCGCCAGCCATATTATTAACACACGAATTGTTGAAGATACACATGAGTTGCTTGATGATGACTGCGGAAAAAGGAGAAGCCAATATTTCAATGGCTGTTATGGTAATGAAGAGACATACAATACTTCTATAGTACATGATTATAGCAAATTAATAGCTATATTTAAACAAGATAAACAACAAGAGGAAGGTACTAGCTATTACATTTGCGAAAATGAGACCACCCCTTGTGATATTGATAAGGAGGTAGTTCACGATATGCAGATTCAAGACTATGACACTTTTATGCGCTATAACCGCCATAAATTTAAGTACTTTTATAGACCTGAACGTGACGATTGGATTAATAACACATATCAGTACATAGACGATAACTATTTTTGCTTGCCATATACAGTCGAAGGTTATAAAATCTGTGATGGTCAAGGCAGGAGGAAGTCTCTATATGCTAGGATGTGTCTCAGGCGAATAATGAAGCCTGATGTGAACCCAACAGAATTGCTGTTTAACGCTTATGAAGATCTACACCGATTCTACGATAACAGCGACGGCACTATTACTATCGATTGCTTGGTAAAGAACGTAGAGATTTGCTTTAACAATTGCATTGAGCAGTTGGAGGAGAAATATGCTGGCACTATTCAGGAATTGAAGGCTAAGAGACCAAAATCGGGCATCATTATCAAGCCTGGTGTAAGTAAAAACATTGGCGAGACACAAGCTCTGATCAGGGAGATCAACTATAAACGAATTGGTGCGATCTATAACCCAACTCTATCGGTTAAAAAGAACTGGCAGGTAATCAACACTCAGTTTCCCATTCACATTAGCACCCTCTATAAGTATTGCAACACTATGGGTATCAAGTTCAAGCTCAACGATGATGATATTATGGAGATTATTGATTTTAATAAATCAGCGAATTTTAACTATAAGAATATCAAGAATAAAGGTATAAAAATTAGTAAAAAGAGATTATTACGAATTTATAATAAAAAAAGGTAGGCACTAGCTATTACATTGGCGAAAAAGAAACCACCAGGAGTCACAAAACTAAGTCGTGCTCTTGGTGGCCTTTTTTATGGTTAGTAAATTGCAGTTGATGGTTTAGCCTTCCACTTCAAACTCGTGAAATGCCCATTCGTCTTTCTCAGTCACCGAATGTGGGATTGCGCGTACCATTGGACTGCATCTTGGCATTTCTCAAACTGGTTTGGCGGTTCCTCTCGCCTTGCATCATTAGTGTTTGCTTTTCGCTTCCGTGCGCTCTGCTTGAAGAATTCTATATGATGTGGCCATAGTGAAAAAAGAAAAGCTCGTCATATCCTACCCCTGGGAAATATCACTGGCGAACTGAGCGCAGCAATCAGGGAAAGAGTCATCTAAGCGCGAGTCATCCCAAGCCTGTGCTTCAAGAATCACCCAGGTGTGCAATGCAATGCCCAGATGGCAACCGCTCTGCTTCACAAATACGCCGAATCTGACGCCGAAGGAATGGAAAAACTCCGCGAAGCCATCACCAAGATGAACATGAGTGCCTGTTATACCCTTATAATTGAGAGAATTATATAACATTATTATTAACTAAAACAGAATAACAAGAGAGAGAAAAACATGGAGAAAACAATTAAATCATTAAACATTGTGGCTGCGGCATTGCTCATCGTGAACTTAGCGGTTGAGTTATGGGACCGATTCAAGCCGCAAAAACAGAAGAAAGAAGTGAAAGAAACTACGGTCGATGATGAAGATGGCCCCGAAGAAGAGTGCGACGAAGAAGAAATCGACAAATGAAAAGGGCAACATTATCGACATTATTGTAATCGGGCTTGAAACTATAGCAACGATTATCAAGCAAAGCAAAAAATTATGGCAGGCGTATCAGAAATTGAGACCGCCGCCGAAGTAATTAACAAACCATTTTAAAGAGAAAGGAACAAAATGGACGAAAACCAATTATTAGGCATCTATCGACCGCAAGGTGTTTTGATGCCGCTAAGGATTCCAAACCAAGAACAGCAGGTCATTGAAGTTAATGCTGAAGTTATTGACACAACTGCTGATGAACAAGAGAATTCACATTTTATCGAAAGTAATACCTCGGCTATTACGCTCGAGAAATTGAGACGAATTTGTATTGTACCGAGTTTTAAAGACTCATCCCTTACTATCAGCCACCAAGAATTTGCAGAGAATGTACTTGGGGCTGCTATGGACTATTTTAACGGCGAGACATTTGGAGAGCTGGAATGCCGGGTTTCACATCCCATCTCAGGACGAAACCCGAATGCTCTCAGAACCCCCGCAAATCTACTTACTGAAGCAGATAAAACTCTATTTTTTCAGAGATTTTGTTTCTGCTTCGAACTCACATCGATGACCAAAACAATAGACGGTCAACCGATATGCCTCACTATTGGTGGGGTAAGAGCATATAACGAACAGAACCTT